>NZ_JBEYSY010000017.1:0-158945 GCF_040704315.1 Micromonospora sp. NPDC047644 | reverse complement strand
GGGGCCGGCTCGCCGGCCCCCGACCCCACCCGAGAATTAGCAGTACAGACGACGACATAGGGGACATAGTGCTCGACGTCAACTTCTTCGACGAGCTGCGCATTGGCCTCGCCACCGCCGACGACATCCGTCAGTGGTCGCACGGCGAGGTCAAGAAGCCTGAGACGATCAACTACCGCACCCTGAAGCCGGAAAAGGACGGGCTCTTCTGCGAGAAGATCTTCGGTCCTCAGCGGGACTGGGAGTGCTACTGCGGTAAGTACAAGCGCGTCCGGTTCAAGGGCATCATCTGTGAGCGCTGCGGCGTCGAGGTGACTCGCTCCAAGGTCCGCCGTGAGCGGATGGGGCACATCGAGCTCGCCGCTCCGGTGACCCACATCTGGTACTTCAAGGGCGTGCCGAGCCGGCTGGGTTACCTGCTGGACCTCGCTCCGAAGGACCTCGAGAAGATCATCTACTTCGCCTCGTACGTCGTGACGAGCGTGGACGCGGAGTCGCGTCACCGCGACCTCTCGACGATCGAGAACGAGATCCTGGCGGAGAAGCGGCAGTCCGAGAACAGCCGCGACTCGGAGATCGAGAAGCGGGCCGCCAAGCTCGAGGCCGACCTGGCCGAGCTGGAGGCCGAGGGTGCCAAGGCGGACGTCCGGCGCAAGGTCAAGGAGGGCGGAGAGCGCGAGATGCGCCAGATCCGCGACCGGGCCCAGCGCGAGATCGACCGCCTGGACGAGGTGCTGGACACCTTCCGCAAGCTGGAGCCGAAGCAGCTGGTCACCGACGAGCTGCTCTACCGCGAGCTGCGCGACCGGTTCGGTGAGTACTTCACCGGTTCCATGGGCGCCGAGGCGATCAAGGCGCTGGTCCAGAACATGGACCTCGACGCCGAGGCCGAGAGCCTGCGGGAGACCATCCGGTCCGGCAAGGGTCAGCGGAAGATCCGGGCGCTCAAGCGACTCAAGGTCGTCGCGGCGTTCCTGAACACCCGCAACTCGCCGCTCGGCATGGTGCTGGACTGCGTCCCGGTCATCCCGCCGGACCTGCGCCCGATGGTGCAGCTCGACGGTGGTCGCTTCGCGACCTCCGACCTGAACGACCTGTACCGCCGCGTGATCAACCGGAACAACCGCCTCAAGCGGCTGATCGACCTCGGCGCGCCCGAGATCATCGTCAACAACGAGAAGCGGATGCTCCAGGAGGCCGTCGACGCGCTGTTCGACAACGGCCGTCGCGGCCGGCCGGTCACCGGCCCGGGTAACCGCCCGCTCAAGTCGCTGTCCGACATGCTCAAGGGCAAGCAGGGCCGGTTCCGCCAGAACCTGCTGGGCAAGCGCGTCGACTACTCCGGCCGTTCGGTCATCGTGGTCGGCCCGAAGCTCAAGCTGCACCAGTGCGGTCTGCCCAAGCAGATGGCGCTGGAGCTGTTCAAGCCCTTCGTGATGAAGCGGCTGGTCGACCTCAACCACGCACAGAACATCAAGTCCGCCAAGCGGATGGTCGAGCGTCAGCGCCCGGTCGTGTGGGACGTGCTGGAAGAGGTCATCGGCGAGCACCCGGTGCTGCTCAACCGGGCGCCGACCCTGCACCGCCTGGGCATCCAGGCCTTCGAGCCGCAGCTGGTCGAGGGCAAGGCGATCCAGATCCACCCGCTGGTCTGCACCGCGTTCAACGCCGACTTCGACGGTGACCAGATGGCGGTGCACGTGCCGCTGTCCGCCGAGGCTCAGGCCGAGGCCCGGATCCTGATGCTGTCGTCGAACAACATCCTCAAGCCGGCCGACGGTAAGCCGGTCACCATGCCCACCCAGGACATGGTCATCGGTCTGTACCACCTCACCCACCTCACCGCCGGTGAGAAGGGCGAGGGCCGGGCGTTCAGCTCGGACGCCGAGGCGCGGATGGCCTTCGACAACGGCGAGTTGCACCTGCAGGCGCCGGTGAAGATCCGTCTGCACGACGTGATCGGGGTCGACAACGGCTCCGGTGCCGAGGCGTGGACCGCCCCGGAGGGCTGGGTCGAGGGTGACCCGCTGACCGTGGAGACCACCCTGGGTCGGGTGCTGTTCAACGAGACGCTGCCGCAGGGCTACCGCTTCGTGAACTACGAGATCCGCAAGGGTCAGCTCTCCGCGATCGTCAACGACCTCGCCGAGCGCTTCCCCAAGGTGGCCCTCGCGGCCACCCTGGACGGGCTCAAGGAGGCCGGTTTCCACTGGGCCACCTGGTCCGGCGTGACGATCGGCATGGAGGACGTCATCGCTCCTCCGCGCAAGGCGGAGATCCTGGCGCGGTACGAGAAGGACGCCGACCAGATCGACAAGCAGTACCAGCGTGGTCTGATGACCGCCGAGGAGCGTCGCGGCGAGCTCATCGAGATCTGGACCAAGGCGACCAACGAGGTCGCCAAGGAGATGGACACCGCGCTGCCGCAGGAGAACCCACTGTGGAAGATGATCAACTCGGGTGCTCGCGGTAACCTGCTCCAGCTCCGGCAGATCGCGGCGATCCGTGGTCTGGTGGCCAACCCCAAGGGCGAGATCATCCCGCGGCCGATCAAGGCCAGCTACCGGGAGGGTCTGTCCGTGCTGGAGTACTTCATCTCCACGCACGGTGCTCGTAAGGGTCTCGCCGACACCGCGCTGCGGACCGCCGACTCGGGTTACCTGACCCGTCGTCTGGTGGACGTCTCGCAGGACGTCATCATCCGCGAGGAAGACTGCGGCACCGACCGGGCGATCCCGATGCAGATCGGCGAGAGGCTGGACGGCAAGCTCGTCGTCCACACCCACGCCGAGACCAGCGTGCACGCCCGGACCCTGGCCGACGACATCAAGGGGCCGGACGGCACCGTGGTGGCCGAGCGCGGTCAGGACATCAACTCCATCGGGGTCGACAAGATCGTCGCCGCTGGTGTGGAGACGGTCCGGGTGCGCAGCGTGCTCACCTGTGAGTCGAAGCTGGGCGTCTGCGCGGCCTGCTACGGCCGGTCGCTGCCGACCGGTAAGTCGGTCGACATCGGCGAGGCGGTCGGCATCATCGCCGCCCAGTCCATCGGTGAGCCCGGTACGCAGCTGACGATGCGTACCTTCCACACCGGTGGTGTCGCGGGTGAGGACATCACCCAGGGTCTGCCGCGTGTTCAGGAGATCTTCGAGGCTCGGGTCCCGAAGGGTAAGGCGCCCATCGCCGACACCCCCGGTCGGATCCGGATCGAGGACGGCGAGCGCTCGCGCAAGATCATCGTGGTGCCGGACGACGGCAGCGACGAGATCGTCTACGACAAGATCTCGAAGCGGGTCAAGCTCCGTACCCACGACGGCGGTCACGTCGCGGTCGGCGAGAAGCTGACCGAGGGCACCATCGACCCGCACGAGTTGCTGCGGATCATGGGTCCGCGGGCGGTCCAGGTCCACCTGACCAGTGAGGTCCAGGAGGTCTACCGCTCGCAGGGTGTGCTCATCCACGACAAGCACATCGAGATCATCATCCGCCAGATGCTCAAGCGGGTGACGGTCATCGACTCCGGCTCGACCGAGTTCCTGCCGGGTGTGCTCGTCGACCGGGCGCTGTTCGAGTCGGAGAACCGCCGGCTCGTCTCGGAGGGCGGCGAGCCCGCCGCTGGTCGTCCGGTGCTGATGGGTATCACCAAGGCCTCGCTGGCCACCGACTCCTGGCTCTCGGCGGCCTCCTTCCAGGAGACCACCCGGGTGCTGACCGACGCTGCGATCAACTCGCGCAGCGACTCGCTGGTCGGCCTCAAGGAGAACGTGATCATCGGAAAGCTCATCCCGGCCGGTACCGGCATCAGCAAGTACCGCAACGTCCGGGTCGAGCCGACCGAGGAGGCCAAGGCCAAGGTCTACTCGATGACCGGTTACCCGGAGACCGACTACGGGTTCGGGCCGGCCAGCGGGCAGGCAGTGCCGCTGGACGACTTCGACTTCGGGTCGTACCGCTAAGCACCAGTCACACGACGAGGCCCCCGGTGAAAGCCGGGGGCCTCGTCGTGTCCGTGCCAACCCACCGCTTGTGCCGGGTTCGGCATGATGGGGGGATGACGACCGCACCCGGGCAGGTGTCCGTCGCCCAGCAGGGCGTGCGCCACCCGCTCGACCCGGACCCGGCCCGCGCCACGAAGGCACGGGCGGTCTTCGCGCTGGGCCTGCTCGGCATGCTGACCGGGCTGTTCATCGGTGGCGTGGTGCCGGCCACCGTGGCCCTGCAACTGGCCCGGCAGGCGCGCCGGGAGGCGTACGCCTCGGGGGGTTTCCTGACCGGCGGCGTCTGGCTGCGGCGGGGGGAGTGGATGGCCTGGACCGGCCTGGTGCTGGTCGCGGTCAGCGTCGTGGCCGCTGTGGTCATCGGGGTGGTCCGGTTGGCCGGCGCCCCGTTCGGCCATGACTACCCCGCGAACATGGACTGAGCCACCGGTGGCCGCGCCCGGCGCGGGCGGCGGTGCTCGCGGCGGTAGCCTGGCCGGTGTCCGCCGGGTGACGGTGGCGGCCTTTCGACAGGAGGACCTCGTGACGGAACCGGCGCGGCCCCCTGCGGACGAACCGGCCGGCCCGCCGGACGTGCCGGCTCCGCCACCCGAGCGGAGCGACTGGGCGCGACCCGCCCCGAGCGGCGAGACCCACCAACCGGTGTCCACCCCGGGCCCGCCGCCCCCGGTGGCAGCGCCCCCTGGTTGGGGCCCGAACGGCTGGGGCGCTACCGCGTCGCCCGGCTCCGACCAGCCGTACCCGGTCTCCAGCGCGCCGACCTCGACGCCGCAGGGCTGGGGCCCACCCACCTCCGGGCCGGGCCTGCCGCCCGGCTGGGGCGGCCCGCCGCCGGCTGGTTCGGGAGTGCCGTACGGCTGGGGTCCGTCCCCGTCTGCGCCGTCTGCGCCGCCCGGGTGGGGTCGGTCGCCGTCTGCGCCGCCCGGGTGGGGTCCGTCCCCGTCCGGGCCGGTTGCGCCGTACGGGTGGGGACCGCCGCCGGGGCACGGCCCCGGGTGGGGTGGCCCGGCGGGGCGTTCCGTACCGCCGCCCACCGACGACCAACGCCGGCCCCCGAAGCGGGTGGAGCCGGTTTCGGGTACGCCGTTCGGCGTCGTGCACCTGGACGTGGCACCGGTCACCTCCGGGCTGGCCATCGGGGCGCTGGTGGCGGGGATCGCCGCACTTCTGGTCTCACTGCTGGTGATCTGCCTCGGAGTGGCTTTCAAGAACGACGGCGGGGCCTGGGCCTCCGGGGCGTTCGCCGCGCTGGGAGTGCTGGCCGGCGGGGCGGCGGTCGTCATCGGGTTGCTCGGGCGGCGGCAGATCCGGCGGGCGATCGCTCCCTCCGCGGTCCGGTTCACCGGCCGTGGGCTGGCGATGGCCGGGATCAGCTGTGGCGCGGCGGGTGCCCTGCTCAGCCTGCTGGGTCTGGGTCTTGCCCTGCTTCTCACACTGACGTGAGGATGATCACCGACAGATCCGGCACCTGACGGGGGTTTTCCGCGGAAGGCTTCCGGTCACCCCGGGGGCGATGGGTGCTTCTGCGGGGAAGCCGGTACACTTGTCTTTGTAGGTGCCCATCGCGGGCGACGGGGCAGGACGAGATCCGGCCGGCGGGTGTGAGACAGTCGCCGGGCCATTCCGTTTTGACCTGGGCGGTTGTGGTAGGTACTCTTTCCCCTTGTGCCCGGGCCTGCCCGGGCAACTCGTGCGTGCGCTGTTTCCGGCTTACGGACGGCGGCATGACAAGCCAAAGATCCGGGGCGGGGCGACCCGCGCGCCGGTGACACAACCCGGTACGAACGCGAGAGCGTCGCAACGGGGCCGTGACGAGGGCGACACGCCCGACCGCGGGTGCCGGGGTCTCCGCAAGGCGACCCTGGTCGGAATGTAGGAGAGCCGGTCAGCAGGCCGGCTAACGAGCAGACGGCGCGGCCGCGGATGCGGCCGAAGGGAGCGGAGAAACCCGGTGCCCACGATCCAGCAGCTGGTCCGAAAGGGCCGCCAGGCGAAGACGACCAAGACCAAGACCCCGGCGCTGAAGGGTTCCCCTCAGCGGCGCGGCGTGTGCACCCGCGTGTACACCACCACCCCGAAGAAGCCGAACTCGGCGCTGCGCAAGGTCGCTCGCGTGAAGCTCAGCAGCCAGATCGAGGTGACCGCCTACATCCCCGGCGTCGGTCACAACCTGCAGGAGCACTCGATCGTGCTCGTTCGCGGCGGCCGGGTGAAGGACCTCCCCGGCGTGCGTTACAAGATCGTTCGCGGCTCGCTGGACACCCAGGGTGTCCGCAACCGCAAGCAGGCGCGCAGCCGTTACGGCGCGAAGAAGGAGAAGAGCTGACATGCCGCGTAAGGGACCCGCTCCGCGGCGGCCACTGGTCGCTGACCCGGTGTACAACTCGCCGCTGGTCACCCAGCTGGTGAACAAGATCCTGCTCCGCGGCAAGCGTCAGCTCGCCGAGTCCATCGTGTACGCGGCCCTCGAGGGCTGCCGCGAGAAGTCCGGCACGGACCCGGTCGTCACCCTCAAGCGGGCGATGGACAACGTCAAGCCGACCCTCGAGGTGCGCAGCCGTCGTGTCGGTGGCGCCACCTACCAGGTTCCGGTCGAGGTCCGCCCGACCCGGGCGACCACCCTGGGCCTGCGCTGGCTGGTCACGTACTCCCGCGCCCGGCGCGAGAAGACCATGGTCGAGCGGCTGATGAACGAGCTGCTGGACGCGAGCAACGGCCTCGGTGCCGCCGTCAAGCGGCGCGAGGACACGCACAAGATGGCCGAGTCGAACAAGGCCTTCGCGCACTACCGCTGGTAACACCCTGGTTCCGGCGCCTCCGGGCGCCGGAACCGCCACCAGTTGTGTCGAGACGACGATAAGTAGGGATTGAAGTGGCCGCCGCAGACGCGCTCGCCAACGTACGCAACATCGGCATCATGGCGCACATCGATGCCGGTAAGACCACCACCACCGAGCGAATCCTGTTCTACACCGGCATCACGTACAAGATCGGTGAGGTCCACGAGGGCGCTGCCGTCATGGACTGGATGGAGCAGGAGCAGGAGCGTGGCATCACCATCACCTCCGCTGCCACCAAGTGTGAGTGGAAGGGCCACACGATCCAGATCATCGACACGCCCGGCCACGTCGACTTCACGGTCGAGGTCGAGCGGTCGCTGCGGGTTCTGGATGGTGCGGTAGCGGTTTACGACGGTGTCGCCGGCGTTGAGCCCCAGACGGAGAACGTCTGGCGGCAGGCCGACAAGTACAACGTCCCGCGCATGTGCTTCGTCAACAAGCTCGACCGGACCGGCGCCGACTTCTTCCGCTGCGTGCAGATGATGATCGACCGGCTGAACGCCACGCCGCTGGTGCTCCAGATCCCGATCGGGCTCGAGGGCGACCACATCGGTGTCGTCGACCTGATCGGCATGCGCGCCCTCACCTGGCGCGGGGAGACCCAGAAGGGTGAGGACTACGCGGTCGAGGAGATCCCGGCCGACCTGGCCGACTCCGCGGCCGAGTGGCGCGAGAAGCTGATGGAGACCCTCGCCGACGTCGACGACTCGGTGATGGAGAAGTACCTGGAAGGCGAGGAGGTCTCCGTCGAGGAGATCAAGGCCGCCATCCGGCGTGCCACCATCGCCGGCAAGGCCAACCCGGTGCTGTGCGGCTCGGCGTTCAAGAACAAGGGCGTTCAGCCCATGCTCGACGCCGTGGTCGACTTCCTGCCGTCGCCGCTGGACGTTCCGGCGATCGAGGGTACGGCCACCGACGGCGAGACCCCGCTGCTGCGTAAGCCGTCCAACTCGGAGCCCTTCTCCGGCCTGGCCTTCAAGATCCAGACGGACAAGCACCTGGGCAAGCTCACCTACGTGCGGGTCTACTCCGGCACGCTCGATTCCGGTTCCCAGGTGGTCAACTCCACCAAGGACCGCAAGGAGCGCATCGGCAAGATCTACCAGATGCACGCCAACAAGCGGGAAGAGCGTCCGTCGGCGCAGGCCGGCGACATCATCGCCGTGCAGGGTCTCAAGCAGACCACCACCGGCGACACTCTCTCCGACCCGGCGAACCCGGTCATCCTGGAGTCGATGACCTTCCCGGAGCCGGTCATCTCGGTGGCGATCGAGCCGAAGACCAAGTCCGACCAGGAGAAGCTGGGCACCGCCATCCAGCGCCTGGCCGAGGAGGACCCGACCTTCCGCGTCCAGCTGGACGAGGAGACCGGTCAGACGGTCATCTCCGGCATGGGTGAGCTGCACCTGGACATCCTGGTCGACCGGATGCGCCGCGAGTTCAACGTCGAGGCCAACGTCGGCAAGCCGCAGGTGGCGTACCGCGAGACCATCCGCCGCAAGGTGGAGAAGGTCGAGTACACCCACAAGAAGCAGACCGGTGGTTCCGGCCAGTACGCCCGCGTGATCGTGAGCGTCGAGCCGCTTCCGCTGGACAACGACTCGCCGACCTACGAGTTCGCCAACGCCGTCAGCGGCGGCCGCATCCCCCGGGAGTTCATCCCCTCGGTGGACGCCGGTGCGCAGGACGCGCTGCAGTACGGCATCCTGGCGGGCTTCCCGCTGGTCGGCGTCAAGCTGACCCTGCTGGACGGTCAGTACCACGAGGTCGACTCGTCGGAAATGGCATTCAAGATCGCCGGCTCGATGGTGATGAAGGACGCGGCCCGCAAGGCCGATCCGGCACTGCTCGAGCCGATGATGGCCGTTGAAGTCACCACTCCTGAGGAGAACATGGGTGACGTCATCGGTGACCTCAACTCCCGCCGCGGCATCATCCAGGCGATGGAGGAGCGCAGCGGCGCCCGCATCGTCCGGGCCCTGGTGCCGTTGTCGGAGATGTTCGGCTACGTCGGCGACCTGCGGTCGAAGACCCAGGGCCGGGCTAGCTACAGCATGCAGTTCGACTCCTACGCCGAGGTTCCGCAGAGCGTCGCGAAGGAGATCATCGCCAAGGCAACGGGCGAGTAGCGCTCTGAGCAGGTGATTCGTGGTTGGTCGCGGGAGGTTTCACCCGCCCGCGGCCACCACGATCGGATCGCGTGAGACCGGGCCTGTAGGCTTCATCGCCGCAGAACCCACAAAGGCTCTCCGGCCCTCGGGCCGGAAAGGCTGTCGACAGAGTCCTAAGCGCCGACCGGCGCGCCGGGCGTACGAACCAAGAAGTCCACAGGAGGACACCAGTGGCGAAGGCTAAGTTCGAGCGGACTAAGCCGCACGTCAACATCGGCACCATTGGTCACATCGACCACGGTAAGACGACGCTGACGGCGGCCATCACCAAGGTCCTGCACGACCAGTACCCGGACCTGAACCCCTACACGCCGTTCGACGAGATCGACAAGGCGCCGGAGGAGAAGGCCCGCGGTATCACGATCTCGATCGCGCACGTCGAGTACCAGACCGAGTCGCGGCACTACGCGCACGTCGACTGCCCTGGGCACGCCGACTACATCAAGAACATGATCACCGGTGCCGCGCAGATGGACGGCGCGATCCTGGTGGTCGCGGCGACCGACGGTCCGATGCCGCAGACCCGCGAGCACGTGCTGCTGGCCCGTCAGGTCGGTGTGCCGTACATCGTCGTGGCGCTCAACAAGAGCGACATGGTCGACGACGAGGAGCTCCTGGAGCTCGTCGAGCTCGAGGTCCGCGAGCTGCTCTCCTCGCAGGAGTACCCGGGTGACGACCTGCCGGTCGTTCGGGTTTCGGCGCTGAAGGCCCTCGAGGGTGACCCCGAGTGGACCGGCAAGCTGCTGGACCTGATGACCGCTGTCGACACCTCGATCCCGCAGCCGGAGCGCGAGGTTGACAAGCCGTTCCTGATGCCCGTTGAGGACGTCTTCACGATCACCGGTCGTGGCACCGTCGTCACCGGTCGCGTGGAGCGCGGCGTTCTCCTGCCGAACGAGGATGTTGAGCTCGTCGGTATCAAGGAGAAGAGCTTCAAGACCAAGGTCACCGCGATCGAGATGTTCCGGAAGACCCTGGACGACGCCCGCGCAGGCGAGAACGTCGGCCTGCTGCTGCGTGGTACCAAGCGCGACGAGGTCGAGCGCGGCATGGTCGTCGTGAAGCCGGGCTCGAACACCCCGCACACGGAGTTCGAGGCGACGGTCTACATCCTCTCCAAGGAGGAGGGTGGCCGTCACACCCCGTTCTTCCAGAACTACCGTCCCCAGTTCTACTTCCGGACCACGGACGTCACCGGTGTCGTCACCCTCCCCGAGGGCACCGAGATGGTCATGCCGGGTGACAACACCTCGATGTCGGTGAAGCTGATCCAGCCCATCGCCATGGAGGAGAACCTCAAGTTCGCGATCCGCGAGGGTGGCCGCACCGTCGGCGCCGGGTTCGTCACCAAGATTAACAAGTGAACTAGGTAACCCCGATTAGACCCGCCGCCGGTCGTGCGGCATACTAGTCAGGTTGCGTAACGACAGTTCGTCGCCTGTGTTCGGCTTTCGCTGAACCTCCGGGTGGCGAGGCAGTCGAGCGTAGGGTGGTTGGCGACCCAGTCGCCAACCACCCTCGCACGGCGTTCAGGTCGCGGTAATGCGATCGGCGCCTTGACCCCCAGTGCGGTCAGCACCACTCCGGTACCTAGGGGCGGAGCTCGGCCCGAGGGCGCGACACGCCCGACCGCGGGGGTCGGCGAAGTGGGCCTGTACCAGCCGGTACAGGCGCCCGCAACACAGCGGCATCGAGAGAAGGAACAGAAGCCACCATGGCGGGACAGAAGATCCGCATCCGGCTCAAGGCCTATGACCACGAGGTCGTCGACTCCTCGGCTCGGAAGATCGTCGAGACGGTGACGCGCACCGGGGCGCAGGTCGCGGGCCCGGTGCCGCTGCCCACGGAGATCAACCGTTTCTGCGTTATCCGCTCGCCGCACAAGTACAAGGACTCGCGCGAGCACTTCGAGATGCGCACTCACAAGCGGCTGATCGACATCATCGACCCGACCCCGAAGACGGTCGACTCGCTCATGCGCCTCGACCTGCCGGCTGGCGTCGACATCGAGATCAAGCTGTAGGGACCGGACAAATGGACAGGCAAGTCAAGGGGATCCTGGGCGCCAAGCTCGGCATGACCCAGGTCTGGGAGAACAACCGCGTTGTTCCCGTGACCGTGGTCGAGGCCGGCCCGTGCGTCATCAGCCAGGTTCGTAGCGCCGAGAAGGACGGTTACTCCGCGGTCCAGCTCGCGTACGGCACCATCGACCCGCGCAAGGTCAAGAAGCCGGTCAGCGGGCACTACGCCAAGGCGGACGTGGCGCCGCGCCGGCACATCGTCGAGCTGCGCACCACTGACGCCGGGGAATACTCGCTCGGGCAGGAAGTCACTGTCGAGGAGTTCCCGGCCGGCGTCACCATCGACGTCACCGGCAAGACCAAGGGCAAGGGCTACGCCGGCCCGATGAAGCGGCACGGCTTCCACGGCCTGGGCGCCGGGCACGGCGTCGAGCGCAAGCACCGCTCGCCCGGCTCGATCGGCGCCTGCGCCACTCCGGGGCGTGTCTTCAAGGGCACCCGGATGGCCGGCCGTATGGGTGGCGTTCGGTACACCGTGCAGAACCTCACCGTCCAGGCGGTCGACACCGAGAACAACCTGCTGCTCGTCCGGGGTGCCATTCCTGGTCCCAAGGGCGCGCTCGTTCTGGTCCGTACCGCGGCCAAGAGCAAGGTGAAGAAGGGCGGTGCGGCCAAGTGACCACCGTTGACGTGCGCACCGTCGAAGGCACCACCAGCGGCTCCGTGGAGCTGCCGGAGGACATCTTCGACGTGCAGGCCAACGTCGCGCTGATGCACCAGGTCGTGGTGGCCCAGCTCGCGGCGGCCCGACAGGGCACGCACAAGGCCAAGACCCGCGGCGAGGTCGCCGGTGGCGGCAAGAAGCCGTACAAGCAGAAGGGCACCGGTCGCGCCCGGCAGGGCTCGATCCGCGCGCCGCAGTTCGCCGGCGGTGGCGTCGTGCACGGTCCCGTGCCGCGCGACTACAGCCAGCGGACCCCGAAGAAGATGAAGGCCGCCGCTCTGCGGGGTGCCCTCTCCGACCGGGCCCGCGCCGGGCAGGTGCACGTCGTCGAGGCGTTCGTCTCGGGCGAGAAGCCGTCGACCAAGGCGGCCCTGGCCACGCTGACCAAGCTCACCGAGGCCCGTCGGGTCCTGGTCGTGCTGAGCAGCACCGACGAGCTGAACTGGGTGTCGCTGCGCAACGAGCCGCGGGTGCACCTGATCGAGTCCGGCCAGCTGAACACGTACGACGTGCTCGTGGCCGACGACGTGGTCTTCACCAAGGACGCCCTGGACGAGTTCCTGGGCGTGCCCGCCGAGACCACCGAGGAGGGTGGCAAGTGAGCACGATCGCCGACCCGCGCGACATCATCGTGGCGCCGGTCGTCTCGGAGAAGAGCTACAGCGAGCTGAACCGGAACTGGTACACCTTCCTGGTGCACCCGGACGCGAACAAGACCGAGATCAAGATCGCTATCCAGCAGATCTTCAACGTCCGCGTCCTGACGGTCAACACGCTCAACCGCCAGGGTAAGCGCAAGCGCACCAAGACCGGCTTCGGTCAGCGCAAGGCGACCAAGCGGGCGATCGTGAAGCTGGCTGACGGTGACCGCATCGAGGCCTTCGGCGGCCCGGTCAGCTGAGGGGTGTAGACAATGGCTATCCGTAAGTACAAGCCGACGACGCCGGGCCGACGTGGCTCGAGTGTCGCTGACTTCGCCGAGATCACCCGGTCCACGCCGGAGAAGTCGCTGCTGGCTCCGCTGCCGAAGAAGGGCGGGCGTAACGCCCACGGCCGGATCACCACGCGGCACCACGGTGGCGGTCACAAGCGCCAGTACCGTCTGATCGACTTCAAGCGGGTCGACAAGGACGGCGTGCCGGCGAAGGTCGCTCACATCGAGTACGACCCGAACCGCACGGCGCGCATCGCGCTGCTGCACTACGCCGACGGCGAGAAGCGCTACATCCTCGCGCCGAAGGACATGAAGCAGGGCGACCGCGTCGAGTCCGGTCCGGGCGCCGACATCAAGCCGGGTAACAACCTGCCGCTGCGCAACATCCCGGTCGGTACCACGATCCACAACGTGGAGCTGCGTCCGGGTGGCGGGGCCAAGCTGGCCCGTTCCGCCGGCGTCGGCATCCAGCTGCTCGGCCGTGAGGGCGCGTACGCGACCCTGCGTATGCCGTCCGGCGAGATCCGGCGGGTGGACGTGCGCTGCCGCGCCAGCGTCGGCGAGATCGGCAACGCCGACCAGTCGAACATCAACTGGGGTAAGGCCGGCCGGATGCGGTGGAAGGGCAAGCGCCCGACCGTCCGTGGTGTCGCCATGAACCCGGTCGACCACCCGCACGGTGGTGGTGAGGGTAAGACCTCCGGTGGTCGCCACCCGGTCAACCCGCAGGGTAAGCCCGAGGGCCGCACCCGCCGTAAGGGCCAGCCGAGTGACCGGCTGATCGTCCGCCGTCGCTACGCCACGCGTAAGCGCGGCTGAGGGAGATAAGACATGCCTCGCAGCCTGAAGAAGGGCCCGTTCGTAGACGACCACCTGCTCAAGAAGGTGGAAGTTCAGAACGACAAGGGCTCCAAGAACGTGATCAAGACCTGGTCGCGGCGCTCGACGATCATCCCCGAGATGCTGGGGCACACGATCGCCGTGCATGACGGACGCAAGCACGTCCCGGTGTTCGTGACCGAGGCGATGGTCGGGCACAAGCTCGGCGAGTTCGCGCTGACCCGCACGTTCAAGGGTCACGAGAAGGACGACCGGAAGAGCCGTCGGCGCTGACGCCGCCAGGCATACGGATAGAGGGAACAAGGGGTTACAGCGATGCCAGGAAAGGGCGACGCTCCGGTGCTTCCGGGCGCGCGGGCGGTTGCGCGGCACGTGCGCATCTCGCCGATGAAGGCGCGCCGGGTGGTCAACCTCGTCCGCGGCCTGCCCGCGAAGGAGGCGCTCACGGTGCTGCAGTTCGCGCCGCAGGCTGCGAGCGAGCAGGTGTACAAGGTGCTCGCTAGCGCGATCGCCAACGCGGAGAACAACGAGCGGCTGGACCCCGACGCGCTGCTCGTCAGCGAGGCCTTCGTGGACGAGGGCCCGACGATGAAGCGGTTCCAGCCGCGGGCGCAGGGTCGGGCGTACCGGATCCGCAAGCGCACCTGCCACATCACCGTGGCGGTCGAAGCGGTCGCGCCGGCAGCGCCGAGGAAGGCCGCGGCGAAGAAGGCCGCCCCGGCCACGGAGGCCGCACCGGCCGAAGCGCAGAGCAAGACGGAGGACGCCGAGTAATGGGTCAGAAGGTTCACCCCACTGGGTTCCGGCTCGGCATCTCGACCGACTGGAAGTCCCGCTGGTTCGCGGACAAGCTCTACAAGGACTACATCGGCGAGGATGTCAAGATCCGCCGCATGATGTCCAAGGGCCTCGAGCGTGCCGGGATTTCCAAGGTCGACATCGAGCGCACCCGCGACCGGGTTCGGGTCGACATCCACACCGCCCGGCCGGGCATCGTCATCGGCCGTAAGGGTGCGGAGGCCGACCGGATCCGCGGCGAGCTTGAGAAGCTCACCGGCAAGCAGGTTCAGCTGAACATCATCGAGGTGAAGAACCCCGAGTCGGACGCTCAGCTGGTCGCGCAGGGCGTGGCCGAGCAGCTGTCCAGCCGGGTCAGCTTCCGTCGGGCGATGCGCAAGGCCATGCAGTCGGCGATGAAGAACCCGGCCTGCAAGGGCATCCGGGTTCAGGTCTCGGGTCGCCTCGGCGGCGCCGAGATGAGCCGGACCGAGTTCTACCGTGAGGGCCGGGTTCCGCTGCACACGCTGCGGGCCAACATCGAGTACGGCTTCTTCGAGGCCCGTACCACGTTCGGTCGGATCGGTGTGAAGGTCTGGATCTACAAGGGCGACGCCGTCCCGGGCCGGGAAGCTCCGGCCGAGGCCGGTCCGTCCCGCCCGCGTCGTGGTGAGCGCGGCGACCGTCCCGAGCGTCCGCGCCGTGGCCGGTCGGGTTCGTCCGGCACCACGGCTGGTGGCACCGAGGCCGGTCGGGCTGCTGCGACCACCATCGCGCAGCAGGCCGAGACGCCGAGCGGCGAGCCGGTCGACAGCGCAGCTGTCGCCGCCGCTGCTGCTCCGGCAGAAACGCAGCAGGAGGGCTGACAGATGCTGATGCCGCGCAAGCCCCCGAAGGGCTTCCGCAAGCCGCACCACCCGGACCGCAGTGGCGCGTCCAAGGGTGGTAACCGGGTGGTGTTCGGCGAGTTCGGGATTCAGGCTCTCGAGCCGGCGTACGTGACGAACCGGCAGATCGAGTCGGCACGTATCGCGATGACTCGCCACATCAAGCGTGGTGGCAAGGTCTGGATCACGATCTTCCCGGACCAGGCCCTCACCAAGAAGCCTGCCGAGACCCGGATGGGTTCCGGTAAGGGCTCGCCCGAGTGGTGGGTTGCCAACGTCAAGCCGGGGCGGGTTCTCTTCGAGATGTCCTTCCCCAACGAGCAGACCGCGCGAGAGGCCATGCGTCGCGCGATCCACAAGCTCCCGATGAAGTGCCGCATTGTTACGCGCGAAGTGGGTGAATCCTGATGGCAGCGGGCGTTAAGGCGACCGAGCTGCGTGAGCTCTCCGAAGAGGAGCTGGTCACGAAGCTGCGGGAGGCCAAGGCGGAGCTGTTCAACCTCCGCGTGCAGGCCGCAACCGGGCAGCTGGACAACAACCGGCGGCTGCAGGTCATCCGTCGGGAGATCGCCCGGATCTACACGATCATGCGCGAGCGCGAGCTGGGGCTCTCGGCCGCGCCGACTGAGGTGACTGCATCATGACCGAAGACACCGCCACCGCCACCGCGCGGTCCCGCCGCAAGGTCCGTGAGGGCCTGGTGGTCAGCGACAAGATGGACAAGACCGTCGTGGTCGAGGTCGAGGACCGGGTTCGGCACGCTCTGTACGGCAAGATCATGCGCCGTACGAGCAAGCTGAAGGTGCACGACGAGCAGAACGCCGCTGGCACCGGTGACCGGGTTCTCATCATGGAGACCCGGCCGCTGAGCGCCACCAAGCGTTGGCGGATCGTGGAGATCCTGGAAAAGGCCAAGTAGCGAAGGCTCGAGCTCGCCCGGCGTTGCGTCGGGCGTAGGTTCCGCCAGGCTCCGGCCGCTACGGCGGCCGGAGAACCGGCAGACATAGGAGATAGACGTGATTCAGCAGGAGTCGCGACTGCGCGTCGCCGACAACACGGGTGCTCGGGAGATCCTGTGCATCCGGGTTCTCGGTGGCTCGGGTCGGCGCTACGCGAGTATCGGCGACGTCATCGTGGCCACGGTCAAGGACGCGATCCCGGGTGCCGGTGTGAAGAAGGGCGACGTCGTCAAGGCTGTCGTCGTTCGCACCGCCAAGGAGAAGCGGCGTCCGGACGGCTCGTACATCCGCTTCGACGAGAACGCCGCCGTCATCATCAAGGACGGCGGGGACCCGCGTGGAACCCGTATCTTCGGCCCGGTGGGCCGGGAGCTGCGGGACAAGCGGTTCATGAAGATTATTTCCCTCGCGCCGGAGGTGTTGTGACCGTGAAGGTCAAGAAGGGCGACACGGTCGTCGTCATCGCCGGCAAGGACAAGGGTGCCAAGGGCAAGGTCATTCAGGCCTACCCGCGGCAGGACAAGGTCCTGGTCGAGGGCGTGAACCGGGTCAAGAAGCACACCCGCATCAGCACCACCCAGCGTGGCGCCAAGACCGGTGGCATCGTCACCCAGGAGGCCCCGATCCACGTCTCGAACGTGCAGGTCCTGGACTCCGACGGCAAGCCGACCCGCGTCGGTTACCGGATCGACGACAACGGCCAGAAGGTCCGCATCGCGCGTAGCACCGGTAAGGACCTGTGATGACCACGGCTACCGAAAAGACCCTGCCGCGCCTCAAGGAGCGGTACCGCAACGAGATCGTGGCCCAGCTGCGTGAGCAGCACAGCTACGGCAACCCCATGCAGGTGCCGCGGCTGGTCAAGATCGTCGTCAACATGGGTGTCGGCGAGGCTGCTCGCGACGCCAAGCTGATCGACGGCGCGGTCCGCGACCTCGCCACGATCACCGGCCAGAAGCCGCAGGTGCGGCGGGCGACCAAGTCCATCGCGCAGTTCAAGCTCCGCGAGGGCATGCCGATCGGCGCGAAGGTCACCCTTCGCGGCGACCGGATGTGGGAGTTCATGGACCGGCTGCTCTCCATCGCGCTGCCGCGTATCCGCGACTTCCGCGGCCTGGACGGGCGCAAGCTGGACGGGCACGGCAACTACACGTTCGGTCTGACCGAGCAGTCGGTGTTCCACGAGATCGACCAGGACCGGATCGATCGCCAGCGGGGCATGGACATCACGGTGGTCACGACCGCCACGACCGACGACGAGGGCCGGGCGCTGCTCAAGCTCCTGGGCTTCCCGTTCAAGGAGAACTGAGATGGCCAAGAAGGCGCTGATCATCAAGGCGGCCGCGAAGCCGAAGTTCTCGGTTCGCGCGTACACCCGCTGCCAGCGGTGCGGGCGTCCGAAGGCGGTCTACCGCAAGTTCGGGCTCTGCCGGGTCTGCATCCGGGAGATGGCTCACCGCGGTGAGCTGCCGGGCGTGTCCAAGGCTTCCTGGTAAGGGCGACCGCGTCCCGGCCGTCGGCCGGGAACTCCTGCACCGATTAGGTATTGCTCTTCGCCGTAGGCCCGGGGCTGATGCCCCGGGAACCCCGGCGAGAAAGGCTGACGAAATCCATGACGATGACCGACCCGATCGCAGACATGCTCACGCGTCTGCGTAACGCCAACCAGGCGTACCACGATCAGGTGAAGATGCCCTACTCCAAGATCAAGGCGAACATCGCCGAGGTCTTGAAGGCCGAGGGTTACATCGCCACCTGGTCGGTCGAGGAGCCCGAGGAGGGCGCCGTCGGCAAGCGACTGGTCGTCGAGCTGAAGTACGGCCAGAACCGCGAGCGGAGCCTGGCCGGCATCAAGCGCGTGTCCAAGCCCGGTCTCCGGGTGTACGCCAAGTCGGACGGGCTCCCGCGGGTGCTCGGTGGGCTGGGCGTGGCGATCATTTCGACGTCCCAGGGGCTGCTGACCGACCGGCAGGCCCGCAAGCGGAGTGTTGGCGGGGAAGTCCTCGCCTTCGTCTGGTAACGGGAGACAGGTAGAAATGTCGCGAATTGGACGTAAGTCGATCCCGGTGCCAGCCGGCGTCGACATCACGATCGACGGACAGACCGTCAAGGTCAAGGGGCCCAAGGGCCAGCTTGAGCACATCCTCGCCGAGCCGATCACGATCGAGCGGGCCGAGGACGGCCAGCTGAGCGTCAACCGGCCGAACGACGAGCGCAAGGCCAAGGAGCTCCACGGCCTGAGCCGTACGCTGGTTGCCAACATGATCGTCGGGGTCACCGAGGGCTACCGCAAGAGCCTGGAGATCGCCGGCACCGGTTACCGGGTCACCGCCAAGGGTTCGGACCTCGAGTTCGCGCTCGGGTTCTCGCACCCGGTGGTCGTCTCCGCCCCGGCGGGCATCACCTTCACGGTGGAGCGGCCGACGCTGTTCCACGTGGCTGGCATCGACAAGCAGCAGGTCGGTGAGGTCGCCGCCAACATCCGGAAGATCCGCCCGCCGGAGCCCTACAAGGGCAAGGGCGTCAAGTACCAGGGCGAGGTCATCCGCCGCAAGGCTGGAAAGGCAGGTAAGAAGTGAGCGCCACGCTGCTCAAGCGCCGCCGCGGTGTCGCCGCCAAGCGCGCCGTCGGGCGTGCGCGTCGACACTTCCGCGTCCGCAAGAACGTCAGCGGTACGGCCGAGCGTCCGCGCCTGGTCGTCACCCGCTCGCTGCGGCACATGGTCGCCCAGGTCGTCGACGACACCAAGGGTCACACCCTGGCGTCGGCCTCGACCCTGGACGCCTCGCTGCGCGGTGCGGAGGGCGACAAGAGCGCCCTGGCTGGCAAGGTGGGCGCGCTGCTCGCCGAGCGGGCCAAGGCCGCCGGCGTCTCCAAGGTCGTCTTCGACCGCGGCGGCAACCGGTACGCGGGGCGAGTCGCCGCGCTTGCCGACGCCGCCCGCGAAGCCGGGCTCGAGTTCTAACAACCCCGTCACGAGAGAGAAGGAAGGCTGCTGATGCCAGGTCAACAGCGCCGTGGCGGCGGGTCCGGTGGCAACGAGGGTGGTCGCCGCGACAACCGCCGTGAGGGCGGCCGCGGAAACGCGCCCGTCGAGAAGACCCCGCACCTTGAGCGGGTCGTCGCGATCAACCGCGTCGCCAAGGTCGTGAAGGGTGGTCGTCGCTTCAGCTTCACCGCCCTGGTGATCGTGGGCGACGGCGACGGCACGGTCGGCGTGGGCTACGGAAAGGCCAAGGAGGTGCCCGCGGCCATCGCCAAGGGTGTCGAGGAGGCCAAGAAGCACTTCTTCAAGGTCCCGCGGATCGGTCAGTCGATCCCGCACCCGGTGACGGGTGAGGACGCCGCTGGTGTGGTGCTGCTCAAGCCGGCCTCGGCCGGTACGGGTGTCATCGCCGGTGGACCGGTGCGTGCCGTGCTGGAGTGCGCTGGGATCCACGACGTGCTCTCCAAGAGCCTCGGTTCGTCGAACCCGATCAACATCGTGCACGCCACCGTGGCGGCCCTGAAGGGGCTTGAGTCCCCCGAGCAGGTCGCGGCGCGTCGTGGCCTGCCGGTGGAGGACGTCGCGCCGGCCGCCATGCTGGCGTCGCGTGCGGGGGTGGCGAGCTGATGGCACGCCTGAAGGTCACCCAGCTCCGGTCCGGTATCGGGACCAAGCACAACCAGCGTGAGTCGCTGCGTTCGCTCGGTCTCAAGCGGATCAACGACGTGGTGGTCAAGGAGGACCGGCCCGAGATCCGCGGCATGATCTTCACTGTGAGCCACCTCGTGAAGGTC
Source organism: Micromonospora sp. NPDC047644 (assembly GCF_040704315.1). Lineage (NCBI taxonomy): Bacteria > Bacillati > Actinomycetota > Actinomycetes > Micromonosporales > Micromonosporaceae > Micromonospora > Micromonospora sp. NPDC047644. The sequence continues at coordinate 139,014 of NZ_JBEYSY010000017.1, read as the reverse complement.
GAGGAGGTCGAGTAATGACGATCAAGGTGCATCACCTGCGCCCGGCGCCCGGTTCCAAGACCGCGAAGACCCGTGTGGGTCGCGGTGAGGGTTCCAAGGGCAAGACCGCCGGTCGCGGTACCAAGGGCTCCAAGGCCCGCAAGAACATCTCGGCGGCGTTCGAGGGTGGGCAGATGCCCATCCACATGCGCCTGCCGAAGATGAAGGGCTTCAAGAACAAGTTCAAGGTGGTCTTCCAGGTTGTCAACCTGGACCGACTCGCTGAGCTGTTCCCGAATGGTGGTCAGGTCGGCCCGCTGGAGCTCGTTGAGTCCGGCGCGGTTCGCAAGGGCCACCCGGTCAAGGTCCTCGGCACCGGGGATCTCGGCGGTGTGGCGCTCCAGGTGTCCGCGCACGCGTTCAGTGCGTCGGCCAAGGAGAAGATCGCTGCCGCCGGTGGCTCAGTCACCGAGCTGTAAGGCTTACGACCATGGCGCCCGTCCAGTTGAGAGCAACTGGCGGGCGCCATGGTCTGCCTGGGGCGTGAGCGCCCGGTAACATCGGAACCGATTTATGTAGTCGGGCACATCTGCCCGGACCGGGGTGAGGCTGTTAGAGTCCCATCCCAGCCATGGATTGCGGGCACTCGCCCGTGATCCACCCCGACCCGCCAGGGATCACCGGCGGCCCGCCTCGCGCAGGAGGAAGAAGTTGCTGTCCGCCTTTCTCAGTGCGTTCCGTACGCCTGACCTGCGCAAGAAGCTGCTGTTCACAGTAGGCATCATTGCGGTCTACCGGCTGGGCGCAACGCTGCCCAGCCCGGGCGTCTCGTACGGCAACGTGCAGAAGTGCCTCGACACCATCCAGGGTGACACCACCGGGGTGGTGAACCTTCTCAACCTCTTCTCCGGCGGAGCGCTGCTTCAGCTCTCGGTCTTCGCGCTGGGCATCATGCCCTACATCACCGCGTCGATCATCCTGCAGCTGCTGACCGTCGTGATTCCCCGCCTCGAGCAGCTCCGCAAGGAGGGCCAGGCCGGGCAGGCGAAGATCACCCAGTACACCCGCTACCTGACCCTCGGTCTCGGTGTGCTGCAGGCTTCGGCGTTCGTGGCGCTGGCCCGCTCGGGCCAGCTGTTCCAGAACCGCTGCGACCAGTTCCCGATCATCCCCACCGGCACCGGCATCCCGGACTGGCTGACCCTGAGCATCCTGGTGATGACGATGACCGCCGGTACCGGCATGGTCATGTGGCTCGGCGAGCTGATCACCGACCGCGGCGTCGGCAACGGCATGTCCGTCCTGATCTTCACCTCGATCGCGGCGCGGCTGCCCAGCGAGGGCTGGCAGATCAAGACCAGCAAGGGCTGGGACATGTTCGCCCTGGTCATCGCGCTGGTTCTGGTGGTCATCACCGCTGTCACCTTCATCGAGCAGTCGCAGCGCCGGATCCCGGTGCAGTACGCCAAGCGGATGATCGGCCGGCGGATGTACGGCGGCACCTCGACCTACATCCCGCTCAAGGTCAACCAGGCGGGTGTGATCCCGGTCATCTTCGGTTCGTCGCTGCTCTACCTGCCGCAGTTGGCGCTGCAGTTCTTCGACCAGACCGACCCGGGCAAGACCCAGTCGTGGATCCAGAACAACCTGGTCAACCCGAGCAGCCCGATCTACATCTCGGTCTACTTCCTGCTGATCATCTTCTTCACGTACTTCTACGTCTCGATCACGTTCAACCCGACCGAGGTCGCGGACAACATGAAGAAGTACGGCGGGTTCGTGCCGGGTATCCGGCCGGGCAAGCCGACCGCCGACTACCTGGACTTCATCCTCAGCCGGATCACCCTGCCGGGTGCGCTCTACCTCGGCATCATCTCGATCCTGCCGAACTTCTTCTTCATCTGGCTGGACAACCAGCAGTACCAGAACTTCCCGTTCGGCGGCACCGCTGTGCTCATCATGGTCGGCGTCGGTCTAGAGACCGTGAAGCAGATCGAGAGCCAACTCATGCAGCGGAACTACGAAGGGTTCCTGCGGTAGATGAGACTCGTTCTGGTTGGCCCGCCGGGCGCGGGCAAGGGCACGCAGGCCGAGTTCATCGCCGCGCACCTCTCGGTGCCGAAGATTTCGACCGGAGACATCTTCCGGTCGAACGTCACCCAGGGCACGCCGCTCGGTGTCGAGGCGAAGCGGTACATGGATGCGGGCGAGCTGGTTCCGGACGAGGTCACCATCAACATGGTCCGGGACCGGCTGGCCGAGCCCGACGCCAGCGAGGGTTTCCTGCTCGACGGCTTCCCGCGGACGACTCCGCAGGCTGCCGCCCTGGACAAGCTCCTGGCCGATCTGGGCACCGCCCTGGATCTGGTCCTGGAGCTGGTCGTCGACGACGACGAGGTGATCCGGCGGCTCTCCGGCAGGCGTACCTGCCGGGGCTGCGGCAAGATCTGGCACGTCGAGTTCGACGCCACCACCCGGCCCGGCATCTGTGACCGGTGTGGCGCCGAGCTGTTCCAGCGCGACGACGACAAGCCGGAGACGATCGCCACGCGGCTCCGCGAGTACAGCGAGAAGACCGCACCCCTGGTCGACTACTACGGCGCTCAGGGCAAGCTGGTCGGGATCGACGCCACCGGGCCGGTGGAGGACGTCACCACCCGGGCCATCGACGCGCTGCGGTCGTACGGCGGCTGAGGTCCTCCCCGGGCCACGGGGGATAGAGTGCGAACAGCGGGGTACGCGGTATGTGCCCCGCTGAACGGCCACGAAAGGTAACCGCTCCATGCGTCGTCCCCAGCTGGACATCCAGCTGAAGACCCCTGACCAGATCGAGAAGATGCGGGCCGCCGGGCTGGTGGTGGCCGAGGCGTTGCGTCGGATGCGGCAGGCTGTCGCCCCCGGTGTGAGCACCGCCGATCTGGACGCCATCGCGGAGGCGACCATCCGCGAGGCGGGCGGCGTTCCGTCGTTCAAGGGCTACCACGGTTTTCCGGCGTCGATCTGCTCCTCGGTCAACGAGCAGATCGTGCACGCCATCCCGTCGCCGAAGCAGGTGCTCCAGGCGGGTGACCTGATCTCCATCGACTGCGGCGCGGTGCTGGACGGGTGGCACGGCGACTCCGCCATCACGGTCGGGGTCGGTGACGTCGACCCGGCGCTGCTGAAGATGGCCGAGGTCGCCGAGGACGCCATGTGGGCCGGTATCGCCGCCGCTGCGCGTGGTGCGGCCAGCGGCAAGGGCCGCCTCACCGACATCTCGCACGCCGTGGAGACCGCTGTCCGCAAGGGCGGCCGGTACGGCATCGTCGACGGCTATGGCGGGCACGGCATCGGCACCGAGATGCACCAGGACCCGCACGTGCTCAACCACGGTCGGCCGGGTAAGGGTCCTCGACTGGTCACCGGCATGGCCCTGGCCATCGAGCCGATGATCACCATGGCGTCTCCGCGTACCGTCGAGTTGGCCGACGGGTGGACGGTCGTCACCCGGGACGGCTCGGTGGCCGCGCACGTCGAGCACTCGATGGCGCTGTTGCCCGACGGCGTCTGGGTGCTCACCGCGTTCGACGGTGGCCGGGCCCGCCTGGGCGACCTGGTGACCGCCCGCCAACCAGCGGCCACAAAAATTCTCTAATCTCCTCTGTTGATCATGAAGTTATTGCCCCGACACACCGGTGGGGCGGGCAACAACTTCATGATCGACCGCTGGCGGGGGGCGGGCGGGAGTGGCGCGACGGTGGCATGCTTGCCGGCATGGACGGGCGCGACGGGATGCGAGCCGCGGACTCGGACCGTGCGGCGGTGGCTGACCGGTTGCGGGTCGCCCTCGACGAGGGCCGACTGGATCTGCACGAGTACGACGAGCGGTTGCAGCAGGCTTACGCGGCACGCACGTACGCCGACCTCGAGGCCCTGCTGACCGATCTGCCGCCGGCGACGCCGGCGCAGCGGTCGGGCCTGGCGCCGGTCGCCGGGTCGACGGTGAGCCAGCTCGATCCGGCCGTCAGCAGGGGCGTGACCGCGCGCTGGTTGGCCGAGGTGTGGTTCCCGTACCTGTGGGTGATCCCCCTCGTGGTGACCATCTGGGCGGTGACGTCGGTGCTCAGCCAGGATCTGCTCTACTTCTGGCCGGCCTGGGTGGCCGGGCCGTGGGGCGCGGTGCTGGTGGTCCGCACGGTCAGCGGGCTGGCTGCGAAGGAGCCTCAGCGCCAGGCCGTCAAGCGTCAACGCCGCCGGGAGCGCAAGCGGGCGAAGCGCGCCCTCAAACCCGACAACGACCAATCAACCCCCTGAACCCGCCCAACCCCAACGCGCGACCGGACCCACCGCGATTCGGTTGATCATGAAGTTGTTGCCACCGAGGACGGCGTGTCGTGACAACAACTTCATGATCAACGGGGCTGAGGGTGGGGTTCGGAGAGACTCACGCGGGTTGGTGGGTGGTCGGTTTGGCGGGGGACTGCAGGCCGGCGTACACTTTCAGATCGGCGCACAGCGTCCACTCCTGCATGTCCACCCTGCGCTTCGGTGGAAGCGGGAGCCGCGGCTGGCGCGGGCTCTGATTCTCATCAGATTTCCGTGTAAGACGTTGTGGGCCGCCCGGAGCAATCGACGTCAGGACAGCGGAGGACATGCCGAAAAAAGACGGAGCCATTGAGATCGAGGGTCGGGTCATCGAGCCCCTGCCGAACGCCATGTTCCGGGTGGAGCTCGCGAACGGCCACAAGGTGTTGGCTCACATCAGCGGGAAGATGCGGCAGCACTACATCCGTATCCTTCCGGAGGACCGGGTCGTCGTCGAACTTTCGCCGTACGACCTGACCCGCGGGCGCATCGTCTACCGCTACAAGTAGTCCTGACGACGGCCGGGAAGTCCCGTGTCCGTCTTCGACGTCCGGTACCGCGCAGAGCGCGTGACCGGGCCAGATGGGAAGTAAGGCAACCGTGAAGGTCAAGCCGAGCGTCAAGAGGATCTGCAACAAGTGCCGGGTTATCCGCCGGCACGGCCGGGTCATGGTCATCTGCAGCGACCCGCGCCACAAGCAGCGCCAGGGCTGACTCAGCCCGTCCGGCCGGAGCACGGCCGGGTGGCGTTGGTCCAGGCAGATCCCCAGCGACACACACATCACACATGCTCGTCCCAGCCGCGAGCGGTACGCCAGACGTACCTCTGCGTGGCTGACCCCCGGTCGGAGGCCGGGGCCCGCTCGGGCAGCGACCGATCCCGGTCGCCGGCGCTCACCGCGTCGGAAGGACGGGACGGCCGGTAGCGGGGTGGGACGGGTCCACACCTCCGCCACACATCACGAGGAGTACGCCCGCACATGGCACGTCTAGTCGGCGTGGACCTCCCCCGCGAAAAGCGGTTGGAGATCGCGCTCACCTACATCTTCGGGGTCGGTCGCACCCGCGCCCTGGAGACACTCGCCGCCACCGGCATCTCGCCGGACAAGCGCGCTCGGGACCTCACGGACGAGGAGCTCGTGCAGCTCCGCGACCACATCGAGGGCAACTACAAGGTTGAAGGCGACCTGCGCCGCGAGGTCGCCGCTGACATCCGCCGCAAGGTCGAGATCGGCTGCTACGCCGGCATCCGGCACCGCCGGGGCCTGCCCGTGCGTGGCCAGCGGACCAAGACCAACGCCCGGACCCGCAAGGGCCCGAAGCGGACCGTCGCCGGCAAGAAGAAGCCCGGCAAGAAGTAGTTCTTAACCGGATGACGGGGTCGGCAGCCGCCGAGGCGGATCGGGCCGCAACCCAGTCCGGAAAGTCAACTAGGAGCGCACAGACTTATGCCACCGAAGGCTCGTGCCGGAGCCGCTGTAAAGAAGGTCCGGCGCAAGGAACGCAAGAACGTCGCCCACGGGCAGGCGCACATCAAGAGCACGTTCAACAACACCATCGTGTCCATCACGGACCCGACCGGTGCGGTCATCTCCTGGGCCTCCGCTGGCCAGGTCGGCTTCAAGGGCTCCCGCAAGTCGACTCCGTTCGCTGCGCAGCTGGCCGCCGAGGCTGCCGCGCGTCGCGCCATGGAGCACGGCATGCGCAAGGTCGACGTGTTCGTCAAGGGCCCCGGCTCCGGCCGGGAAACCGCCATCCGTTCGCTGCAGGCAGTGGGCCTCGAGGTCGGGCAGATCGCCGACGTCACCCCGCAGCCGCACAACGGGTGCCGTCCGCCGAAGCGTCGCCGGGTCTGAGAGGTAGAGAGAGATGGCTCGTTACACCGGTGCAGACTGCCGCCGTTGCCGGCGGGAGAAGATGAAGCTGTTCCTCAAGGGCAGCAAGTGCGATGGGCCGAAGTGCCCGTTCGAGTCCCGGCCGTTCCCGCCCGGGCAGCACGGCCGCGGCCGCACGAAGGAGACGGAGTACCTGCTCCAGCTCCGCGAGAAGCAGAAGGCCCGTCGCGTTTACGGCGTGCTGGAGAAGCAGTTCCGCGGTTACTACGAGGAAGCCGTTGGCAAGCAGGCCAAGACCGGTGAGGTCCTCCTGCAGATCCTCGAGTCGCGGCTGGACAACGTCGTTTACCGGGCCGGCTTCGCCCACTCGCGGGACATGGCCCGCCAGCTGGTCAAGCACGGTCACTTCACGGTGAACGGCAAGAAGGTCGACATCCCGTCGTACCGCGTCAAGGAGCACGACATCATCGAGGTTCGGGGCAAGAGCAAGGAGCTCACCCCGTTCATCGTCGCGCAGGCTCAGGCCGGCTCGAAGACGGTTCCGGCGTGGCTTGAGGCCATCCCGAGCCAGATGAAGGTGCTCGTGCACTCCCTCCCGGCCCGGCAGGTCATCGACACGCAGGTCCAGGAGCAGTTGATCGTCGAGCTCTACTCCAAGTAGTCCGAGCTCGTTCGGTGGCCCGCCCTTCGGGGCGGGCCACCGGAACAGTTTGTGTCGTGGGCGTCAAATAGCGGGCGTCCCGGAAGAGAAGAGAAAAGATGCTCATCAGCCAGCGACCCTCCCTCTCCGAGGAGTCGATCAACGAGACCCGGTCCCGGTTCGCCATCGAGCCGCTGGAGCCGGGCTTCGGCTACACCCTGGGCAACTCGCTGCGGCGTACGCTGCTGTCGTCGATCCCGGGCGCGGCCGTCACCTCGATCAAGATCGACGGTGTGCTGCACGAGTTCACCACGATCCCCGGTGTCAAGGAGGACGTGGTCGAGCTCGTCATGAACATCAAGGAGCTGTGCGTCAGCTCCGAGCACGACGAGCCGGTCAGCATGTACCTGCGTAAGCAGGGCCCGGGCGACGTGACCGCGGGCGACATCCAGCCCCCGGCCGGCGTCTCGGTGCACAACCCGGACCTCAAGCTCGCCACCCTGAACGGCAAGGGCCGGCTCGACATGGAGCTGACCGTCGAGCGGGGCCGGGGCTACGTGACGGCGGCGCAGAACAAGCAGTCCGGCGCCGAGATCGGCCGGATCCCGGTCGACTCGATCTACTCGCCGGTGCTGAAGGTGACCTACCGCGTCGAGGCGACCCGTGTCGAGCAGCGCACCGACTTCGACCGGCTGATCATCGACGTCGAGACCAAGCCGTCGATGGGTCCGCGTACCGCGCTGGCCTCCGCCGGCTCGACGCTGGTGGAGCTGTTCGGGCTCGCCCGGGAGCTGGACGAGACCGCCGAGGGCATCGACATCGGGCCGTCCCCGCAGGACGCCCAGCTGGCGGCGGACCTCGCTCTGCCGATCGAGGAGCTGGACCTCACCGTCCGCTCCTACAACTGCCTCAAGCGCGAGGGCATCAACTCCGTTGGTGAGCTCATCGGGCGTACCGAGGCCGACCTCCTCGACATTCGCAACTTCGGTCAGAAGTCGATCGACGAGGTCAAGATGAAGCTCGCCGGGATGGGTCTCGGGCTGAAGGACTCGGCTCCGAACTTCGACCCGGCGCACGTCGTGGACACCTTCGGCGAGGCCGACTACGACACCGACGACTACCGCGAGACCGAGCAGCTCTAGTCCGCGCTGCCGCCACAACTGAGGAGCACCAAAAATGCCCACGCCCACCAAGGGCCCCCGCCTCGGCGGCAGCCCCTCGCACGAGCGGCTGATGCTGGCCAACCTGGCGACCGCGCTGTTCCAGCACGGGAAGATCCAGACCACCGAGACGAAGGCCCGGCGGCTGCGCCCGCTGGCCGAGCAGCTCATCACCAAGGCCAAGCGCGGTGACCTCGCCTCGCGGCGTCGGGTGCTGGGTGTCGTCAAGGACAAGGACGTGGTCTACGCCCTGTTCGACCAGATCGCACCCCGGTACTCCAACCGCCCCGGCGGTTACACCCGGATCGTGAAGACCGGTCCGCGCAAGGGTGACAACGCGCCGATGGCCATCATCGAGCTGGTGGAGGAGCTTCAGGTCGCCGAGCCGAAGGTGAACAAGAAGACCGCCGCCCGCAAGGCCGCGCAGCAGGACAAGGTCGAGGCGCTCGCCCCGGCCGACGAGGCCCCGCAGTCGGCTCCGGCCGACCAGGACTCGGAGGCGCCGGTGTCGGCGTCCGGTGACACCGACGCCGCCCGCGAGGACAGCGACGAGGCCACCGAGAACAAGGCCTGATCAAGGGCATCGTCGGGCCCGGCACCCCATCGGGGTGCCGGGCCCGACCCGTAACAGGAGGTACGAGGTGGACGAGCGGATACGGCTGCGGCTGGACGTCTCGTACGACGGCACCGACTTCTCCGGCTGGGCCGCCCAGCCGACCCGACGCACCGTCGCGGGGGTGCTGGTCGAGACCCTGGACCTGATCCTCGGCGTCGGCACCGCCACCGGGCTGACGGTGGCCGGGCGGACCGACGCGGGAGTGCACGCCACCGGTCAGGTGTGCCACGTGGACCTGCCCGTGGACGTGTGGCGTCAGCACGAGGGGCGGCTGTTGCGTCGGCTGGCCCGGCTGCTCCCCACCGACGTGCGGGTACGGGCGATGACCGAGGTGCCGGCCGACTTCGACGCGCGGTTCTCGGCCACCTTCCGGCGCTACGAGTACCGCGTCACCGACGCGCCCTTCGGTGCCGAGCCGTTGCGCCGCCACGAGGTGCTGGCCTGGCCGAAGCCGTTGGACCTGGCCGCGCTGAACGCCGCCGCCACCGGGCTGGTGGGGGAGCACGACTTCGCCGCGTACTGCCGGCGCAAGGAGCACGCCACCACGCTGCGCGAGGTGACCCGGCTGGACTGGCGTCGCGACCCGGACGGCCTCCTGGTCGCCACGGTGCAGGCTGACGCGTTCTGTCAGGCGATGGTGCGCAGCCTGGTGGGAGCCATGCTGGTGGCCGGGGACGGCCGCCGTCCGGTCGAGTGGCCGGGAACCCTGCTCAGCCAGCGGGAGCGGTCCAGCGAGGTGACGGTGGCCCCCGCGCGCGGGCTGACCCTGGTCGCCGTCGGCTACCCGGCGGATCCGGCCGAGTACGCCCAACGGGCGACCTTTACCCGCCGGCTGCGAGTTCCGATCGAGGGCTGACCGTCCGCACCGTCAGTCGCCGGGCAGGTCGCCCTGGTTGGCGCTGCTGCCGGTAGGTGCCGCCGTCGGTTGCGAGGCGGTGCCACCGTCGGCCCGGCTCTGCAGCACGCCCCGGCTGAGGTGCAGCTCGATCATGTCGAACAGGATCTCGCGGACCTTGGCGTCACCCGCCTTGACCGCCGTGCCGTCCTTGCGGACCACCAGCGCGTACGCCAAGTAGTGGCCCCGGACCTGCCAGCCGACGCGTGCCGGCGCGTTGGCCAGGACATCGGTACCGTCGCCGTCGTTCGCGGTGAGGCCACGGAAACGGCCCTGCCGCTCGTCGAGAAGTTGCCGGAGCCGGTCTCGGACGCGTTCCGCGCTGACCTTGTCGGTGAGGTTGAACAGGCCGGCGGTGACCAGGTGGTTGTCGTCGGGCGTACTGAGGGTGGCCCGGACGATCTGGTTGCAGCCGAGCCGGACCAGCAGGTCGGCGACCTCGTCGGTGGCGGCGACGGCGCAACTGCCGCTGGACTGTGTCTTGAGCACCTGGTAGCTCGGCTGGCCGTCGGTGAGCTTCAGCTCCTTGCCGGGGAAGAGTTCCTTGGCGGTGAGCGGGGCCTGGTCGGTGTCCCGGGAGTCGAGGGCCAGCCGTTCCGCCGACGCCGAGGTCGGGGCGGCGTTCGGCTGGTACGTCGGGTCGCTCTGCGGCTGCTCGCCGCGGTCGATGAGCAGCGCGGCGGCGCCGAGGCCGCAGAGGGCGAGCAGTACCAGGACGGCTGCGCCGCCGATCAGTGCCTGCCACAGTCGGCCGCCGCCGCGCCGGGTGGGCGGCTCCGCCGACGTCGCCGAGGTGTAGATCTGGCTGCGCGGTGGTGCGGGTGGGATGTCGGCGCGGGACGGCACTGCCTGCGGCGCATCGGTCTGGGCGGCCGGCCCGAGCTGCGGCACCTCGGCACGAGCCGGTGCCGGCTGCGACGAGGGTAGCGAGAGCTGGTTCGGTCGTGGCAGCGACGGCGTGGGGAAGCGTGACGGAGAGGGCCCGGCCGCCGGGGGCGGACCGGCGCCGAGCACCGACAGGTCGGACCCGGGCTCCGGGTACTCCTCGAAAGCGTCCTCATCGGACTGGTACCGATACACCATGTCGCCCAGAGTAGGAGCGATTGTCCCTTTAGGTGGTAATTTCGGGGAAATGTACGTGCGGGCCGCGTCAGGTCCGCCCCGGACCGGTGCGAGAATTGCCGGGTGACCGGCGACCACTACTTCACCGCTCAGCCCGCCAGCGACGCCCCGGCGCGCGAGGTCGAGTTCACCGTCGCCGACCGCGACTACCGGCTCACCTCGGCCGGCGGGGTGTTCTCCGCCAGCCGGCTCGACCCGGGCACCGCGGTGCTGCTGCGCAAGGCCGAGCTGCCCGCCGACGACACCACTGGTGACCTGCTCGACCTCGGCTGCGGGTTCGGGCCGATCAGCTGCGTGCTGGCCGACCTCGCGCCCACCAGCACCATCTGGGCCGTCGACGTCAACGCCCGGGCCCGCGAACTGACCGCCGCAAACGCGGCTCGGGTCGGTGCCGCCGACCGGGTCCGGGTCAGCGCGCCGGACGATGTTCCGGACGGGGTCCGCTTCACCCAGATCTGGTCGAACCCACCCATCCGTATCGGCAAGGACGGGCTGCACGACCTGTTGCTGCGCTGGCTGCCCCGACTCGCCCCGGACGGCGTCGGCTGGTTGGTCGTCGCCCGACACCTCGGTGGCGACTCGCTGCAACGCTGGCTCACCGAGCAGAGCTGGCAGGTCGAGCGGTACGCCAGCCAGAAAGGCTTCCGGGTGCTGCGCGTCACCCGGTAATTGGATGTACCCCCCGCCCCTCACTGGGGCAGGATCCCGGCGTGGGATACGTGGACGTGGCAGCGGTCGGGCACATCCTGCCCGACGGTCGGGAACTCTTCGCCGACGTGTCGTTCCGGGTCGGGGAGGGCAGCAAGGTCGCCCTGGTCGGGCCGAACGGCGCGGGAAAGACGACGCTGCTGCGGATGGTCGCCGGCGACCTGCCGGTGCGCAGCGGCGTCGTCGCGCGGGCCGGCGGGCTGGGTGTGATGCGCCAGTTCATCGGCATGATCGGTGACGAGTCGACCCTCGCCGACCTGGCGTTGTCGCTGGCCCCGCCGGCGCTTCGCGACGCCGGCCGGCGGCTCGGCGAGACCGAGGCGGCCATGCGGGCGGCCGAGGCCCACGGCAAGTTCAGCAACGCCGCGGGCAAGGCCCAGCTGGCGTACGCCGACGCGCTCGGCGCCTGGGGCGAGGCCGGCGGGTACGACGCCGAGGTGCTCTTCGACACCGTCGCGACCATCGTGCTCGGAAAACCGTGGGACGCCGTACGGGACCGTCCGGTGCGTACCCTCTCCGGCGGCCAGCAGAAGCGCTTCGCCCTGGAGTTGCTGCTGCGCGGCCCGGACGAGGTGCTGCTGCTCGACGAACCGGACAACTTCCTCGACGTGCCCGGCAAGCGCTGGCTGGAGGCGCGACTGCGCGAGTCGACGAAGTCGGTCCTCTACGTCTCGCACGACCGCGAGCTGTTGGCCCAGAGCGCCGACCGGGTGGTCGCCGTCGAGGGGGGCAGTGCCTGGGTGCACCCGGGCGGCTTCGCCAGCTGGTACGAGGCTCGGGTGGCCCGGCACGCCCGCCTCGACGAGCTGCGCCGGCGCTGGGACGAGGAGCACCAGAAGCTGCGCGAGCTGATGCTGATGTACAAGCAGAAGGCCGCGTACAACGACGGGTTGGCCTCGCGTTACCAGGCCGCGCAGACCCGGTTGCGCAAGTTCGAGGAGGCCGGGCCGCCGCCCGTACCGCCGAAGGACCAGGACATCCGGATGCGCCTGGCCGGCGGGCGGACCGGCAAGCGCGCGGTCGTCTGCGAGCAGCTGGAGCTCGACGGCCTGACATTCCCCTTCGACCTGGAGATCTGGTACGGCGACCGGGTGGCGGTGCTCGGTGCCAACGGCACCGGCAAGTCGCACTTCCTGCGGCTGCTGGCCCGCGGTGGCACCGACCCGGACCCGGCGAACGGCCCGGTCGACGGTGCCGGCGCGCTCGCTCCGGTGACGCACGAGGGGTCGGCCCGCCTCGGTGCCCGGGTCCGCCCCGGGCACTTCTCCCAGACTCACGACCGGCCGGAGCTGATGTCGAAGACGCTTGTCGAGATCCTCTGGCGGGGCGACGAGCACCGCACCGGGATGGACCGGCACGCGGCGATGGGTGTGCTCAGTCGCTACGAACTGGCCGCGCAGGGCGACCAGCGCTTCGGCACGCTCTCCGGCGGGCAGCAGGCCCGGTTCCTGGTGCTGCTGTTGGAGCTGTCCGGGGCGACCCTGCTGCTGCTCGACGAGCCCACCGACAACCTCGACCTGGCCAGCGCGGAAGCTCTCGAAACGGGCCTGAACGCCTTCGAGGGGACGGTGATCGCTGTCACCCACGACCGGTGGTTCACCCGTTCCTTCGACAGGTTCGTGCTGTTCCGGGGCGACAGCGAGGTGGTGGAGACCCCGGAACCGGTCTGGGACGTGGGCTGACCGGTCCCCGACGGTGACGCGTCCGGCCGGCATAGGGTGGATCGCGTGACTGACATGACCTATCGCCGGCTGGGCGACTCCGGGCTCGTGGTGTCCGTGGTCGGCATCGGCTGCAACAACTTCGGCCGCAAGCTCGACCTCGATGGCACCCGGGCGGTGGTGGACGCGGCCCTCGACGCCGGGATCACCCTGTTCGACACCGCCGACATCTACGGCGAGCCGCAGGGCGGCTCCGAGGAGCTGCTCGGGCAGGCGCTCAAGGGTCGCCGGGACGACGTGGTGGTGGCCACCAAGTTCGGCATGGACATGTTCGGTCTCAACGGGCCGGACTACGGCGCGCGGGGTGCGCGGCGCTACATCGCCCGCGCGGTGGAGGCGTCGCTGCGCCGGCTCGGCACCGACCACATCGACCTCTACCAGATGCACGAGCCCGACCCGGGCACCCCGATCGACGAGACCCTCGCCGCCCTGGACGACCTGGTCCGCGATGGCAAGGTGCGCTACCTGGGCAACTCCAACTTCGCCGGGTGGCAGATCGCCGACGCGGACTGGGTCGCCTCGTCCAACGGCCGGTCCCGCTTCATCAGCGCGCAGAACCATTACAGCCTGGTGGAGCGGTCCGTGGAGGCCGAGGTGATCCCGGCGTGTGAGCGGTTCGGCCTCGGCATGCTGCCGTTCTTCCCGCTCGCCAACGGCCTGCTCACCGGCAAGTACAGGCGGGAGGCTCAGCCGCCGGCCGGCAGCCGGCTCTCCGGCGGCGGCCGGTACGCGGAGCGGCTCGCCGCTGCCGACTGGGACACCATCGAGGCGATCGAGGCGTACGCGGCCGAGCGGGGTCTGACGATGCTCCAGGTGGCGATCGGCGGACTGGCCGCCCAGCCGGCGGTGACCTCGGTGATCGCCGGTGCCACCACGCCCGAGCAGGTGCGCGCCAACGCCGCGGCCGGCGTCTGGGAGCCCAGCGATGACGATCTGGCGGCGCTGCGCGCCATCCTCTGAGCGCGGCGGGACGGGCCTCGACGCCTTGATCCACTCGTGTTTCCGAAAGTCGGGGCGACCCGCGGGCCGGGAGGGCGCGGCTTCATGAATGTCGAGTCGATCACGCCCGGGTCAGACGACAACGGGCCGGGCCGCTCGTCGCGGCCCGGCCCTGTCCTGCACTGCTGGTTCGGTCAGGTGGTGCGTCGGCGGCCGAACAGCATGGCCACCCCCATCGCGACGGCGACGAGCACGAGACCGGCCGCCGCGAACGGCCACCAGGCGGCGCTGCCGGCGTCGTCCGTCGGCGTGGTCACCGCGACCGGCGCGGGCGCAGGCGGCGACTGCGCCGCGTTCGCCTGCACCGTGGCGGTGGCCTTGCCCGCCAGCGGAGCGGGGGAGTTCACCGACACCTTCCAGGTGCCGGTGGAGAGCACCGGGCCGCTGCTGTAGAAACCCTGCCCCTCGGGTTGCGGTTCGAGCTGCACCGGCCCGACCTGCTGCCCGTCCGGGCCGGTGGCGGTGAGGATCAGCCGCACCACCTGCTCCAGCCGGCGACCATCGGCGTAGGTGGCCTGGATGGTGACACCCTGAGCCCCGTCGCCGGCCACAGCGAGCTTGAGCTTGTCGGTCTGCGCCGCCGGGGCGGCCAGAGCGGTCTGAGCCGCGGGAACGGCCAGAGCGGCCTGGGCCGCCGCCGGGGCGGCGGACAGGGTCACTGCCAGTCCGACGAGGACGGCGGCAAACACCTTGCGGATACCCGTCACGGACATCCCCTCCCTAACGAATGAGGGAGGCCCCTCCCCGACGCCGTAGCGTCGGGGAGGGGCCTCGTCGGATCAGAGCTGGCGACCGGGTGCCAGCCGGGTGGCGTCGCCACCAAGCCGCCCGGTGCCCTTGACCGAGTCACCGTCGTTCGCCTTGACCCCGGCCTTGCTGGCCGCGCCGCCGAGCCGAACGATCATGGCATCGGCGTCCCGGACCAGGACGTCCCGGACCTCCGCCTCGGCCACCAGCGCGGTGTCGGAGGCGAGCGTCCGGAATGCGGTCAGCTGCCGGACAGCCGCCTTGTCGTCGCCGGCCGCCTCGGACGCACGGACAGCGTCGAGCTTGTTCGACAGCTGCTTGTGCGCCTTGGTCGAGAGCCGCCCCGTCGCCTTGAACCGGTCCAGCAGACTCTGCATGTCCCGGAACGAGGTGGTGACGAAGAACCGGACCGTCGAGGTGGTCTTGTTGCCCGCCTTGTCGGTCGCGGTCACGGTCAGCTCGTGCAGGCCGAGCGACAGGTCGTACATGGCCTGCAGGGTGCCGCTGGTGTACGCCTGGCCGTCGAGCTGACCGACCACGCTCGCGATGCCCGAACTCGGGTCGACGGCCTGCCAGGACACCCGGACGTCCTGGCTGTCGCCGTAGAGCTGGCCGTCGGCCAGCCCCGACACCAGCAGCGTCGGCTTGGTGCCGTCGATGCGCAGCACCGCCGACTTCAGCGTCTCGACGTTGCCCGCCTTGTCCGCCGAGCGGAACAGCAGCTCGTGCTCCCCGTCGCCGGTCACCTCGATCGGCGTCGAGTACGCCGCCCACGCGCCACCGTCGAGCGACCACTCCACCGTCTTGACGCCGGAACCGGCGTCGGTGGCGGCCAGCACGACCGGGGTGGTCCCGTTGTGCCAACCGGCGTCGTTCGCCGGAGCGAACGTCGCCGAGGTCACCGGCGCGGTGGCGTCGATCTTGACCGAGACGGTCTTGGTCGCCTCCACGTTGCCGGCCTTGTCCGTCGAGCGGAACCGCAGCTCGTGCTCGCCGTCCCCGGTGACCGCCACCGGAGCGGTGTACGCCGTCCAGGTGGTGGACCCGTCCAGCTGGTACTCGGTGCTGGCGAGCCCGCTACCGCCGGCCTCGTCCGCACCGGTGAGCGTGATCGTCACCGGCCCGGTGTGCCACCCGTCGGTCGGGGTGCCGGAAACCGCCGCGGTGGTCACCGGTGCCGTCTCGTCGGCCACCTTCGTGCTGAGCCGGAAGTAGTCGAACGAGGCGGTCTTCGACGCCGTCTGGTTGGCGCCGAGGGTGAACAGTCCGACCTTCGGGGTCGCCCCGACCGCGCTGTTGGTCAGCGCCGTCAACGCGGTCCAGGTCGTGCCGTCGGCCGAGTACGACGCGGTGAACGTGTCGCCCGTGCGGGCCAGCCGCAGGTGCCACACCGCCGAGGTCAGGTTGCCCGCCTCGGGCTGCGGGTTCTGGACCACCCCGGCGATCTCGCTGCGGAACTCGATCCGCCGCGTCACCGCCGAGCCGGCCTGGTTGTCCGCGATGAAGTCGAACTTCAGGTAGTTGTCGTCGTCGGCCTGCACGAGCAGACCGGCCTGCTGGTACTGCTCGTTCAGCAGACTGCCGTCGACCTTCGTCTCCAGGGTCCAAGCGCCCGAGGGCGCGGTCTGGAGGATGAAGTTCTTCGGCCCGGTGTTGTCGGTGCCGTAGATGTCACCGTTGGGCACGTCGATGCGCAGCGCGCCACCGGTCACCCGGTAACCGTTCGGGTCCTCCCGCAGGATCGCGTCCCAGCGGCACTTGTCCAGCGTGCTGCCGGTGAACTCGTCCGACGGGTCGACCGGCCCGGCCGGGGCGTCCGGCGTCACCTGGAACGAGTCGAAGGCCGCGTTGACGACCGGCGCCTCGGTGCCGCCGTTGAGAGCGAAGACCCCGATGCGCGGGTTGGTGATGCCGGCGAGCGCGGCCGAACGGCCGACCGGGGTGAAGGTCTGCCCGTCGGCCGAGAAGGCCGCGGTCAGGTTCGTCCCGTCGCTGGTGACCCGCAGGTACACGGTGTCACCCGCCGGTGCGTTGGTGGCGTCGGCGCCCTCGTTGCGAGGCGTGCCGGCCGTCTCTCGGATGAACTCCACCCGACGGCTGCTGTTGTACAGCAGGTCCACCTTGGCGTAGTTGTCGTCGTCGCCGTACACCAGCAGACCTGCCTGCTGGTAGTTGGCCGTCACCGGGAGGGTGACCTTGGTGGTCATCTCCCAGGCGCCGGTCGGCGCAGGCTGGAGCACCAGGTTCGTGGCGTCGTTGCGAGCGCCGTAGAGGTCACCCACCGCGGTGGGCAGCTGGAGCGCGCCGCCACTGAGCGAGTAGAGCTGGTTCTCCCGGACGACGCTCCAGCGCTCCTTGTCGAGGCTGTTGCCGTTGAAGTCGTCCGAACGCGCCCCGAAGCAGGACGTGTCCGGAGCGTCGACCCGCACCGGCACCGTGGCGTACGACTTGGCGCCCTTGCTGTCGGTCACCGTGAGGGTGGCCGTGAAGGTGCCCGCGGTGGTGTAGGTGTGGCTGGCGTCCAGGGTGGTCGCCGTGCCTCCGTCACCGAAGTCCCAGGCGTACGTCAGCGGGGTGTCGCCCTCGGCGTCGGTGGCCGTGCCGTCGAAGGCGACGGTGACCGGTGCGGTGCCGGTGCCCGGGGTGGCCGTGGCGCTGACCACCGGCGGCCCGTTCTCGGTGACACCGCGGCCGACGAAGTCCATCCAGTTGACGTTGAACAGCGAACCACTTCCACCGTTCGGATCGCGTGCCACGAAGTACAGCGAGCCGCTCGCGGCACCGGTGACCGGCGCGCTCACGTCCGTGTACGTCTGCCACGCCCCGGTCGACGGTACGACGGCCGTGGCGACCACCGGTCCGTCGACGGCACCGGCGCGCACCTCGATCCGACCGCCAGCGGCGGCGGAAGCGGCCCGGAACCGGATCTCGGTGATGTTGGTCAGGTTCGCCGGGGCGACCGACCACCAGTCACCGTCCTCGATGAAGGCGATGCTCTGGCCGCCACCGGCGGTGTCGGTGGCGTTCTCGCGCTGCACGCCGGGGTCTCCACCGCCGGTGCTCACCGGGGCACGCCCGGTGGCGGTGAAGTACTCGGCCTGCTTCTGCTTCGGCTGCAGGACCTCGATCTGCCGGCCGGTGAGGGCACCGGAGCCACCGGCACCACCCTCGTCGGTGTAGGTGGCCTCGAAGACCGCGAACACGTTCGCCTCGGCGCCGTGCCCGGAGGCGAGCGACGTCTGGACGGTGCCGGTGCAGCCGGTGTGCTGCTCCAGCGGGTGGGCGTGCTCGTCGTGACCGAGCAGCACCTGCAGCCCGACCCGGTCGCAGTCGATCTCCCCGTCCTCGGGGTCGGTCACCTTGATGGTGTACCGGACCTGGTCACCCCAGTTGAAGAACCCGCCGTCCGGCGGGAACTCGATGGTGACCGTCGGCGCGGTGTTGCCGACCGTCACCGGCACGTTCGCCACCGCGGTCCGGCCCTTGGGGTTGGTGACGGTGAGCTGGGCGGTGTAGTTGCCCGCCGTGGTGTACGTGTGGGTCGGGTTGGCCTCGGTCGAGGTCTGCCCGTCGCCGAACGTCCACGCGTAGGTGAGCGTGCCACCGTCCGGGTCCCGGGAGCCGGCGCTGGAGAAGGTGACAGCCAACGGCGCCGGACCCGAGGTCGGGTTGGCGGACGCCGCCGCGATCGGCGCACGGTCACCGGCGGTGTAGTCGATCCGGTAGACGCCGGAGTTGTCGTTGTTGCCGCCGAAGCCGCTGCCCCACTCGATCAGGTACAGCGCGCCGTCCGGGCCGAACTCGAAGTCCATCGGCCGGATCATGCTCATGCCGGTGAGCAACTGGTTGATGTCCACCAACGACTTGCCGTCGGGGGTCACCTGCATGGTGTACATCTTGTTCTGGTTCCACTCACCGAGCAGAGCCTTGCCGTCGTAGTACGCCGGCCACTTGCGGTTCGAGTTCAGGTCGGCGTCGTAGCGGTAGACCGGGCCACCCATCGGGGCGCCGCCGCCGCCGATCTCCGGGTAGCGCGCGTCACCGGCGTACCCGTAGTCGACGGTCGCCGGGACCACCGGCGGGAGGTTGGTCAGGCCGGTGTTGTTCGGCGAGTTGTTCACCGGTGCGGCGCAGTCGAACTTCGGGCCACTCGGACCGGACGGGAACGTGTAGTCGTTGTAGGCCTCGTTCGTGCCCGTGCAGTACGGCCAGCCGTAGTTGCCCGGGGTGACGATGTTCCACTCGACCAGACCGCGGGGGCCACGGTTCGGGTTGTCGGTGTTGGCGTCCGGCCCGTAGTCGCCGACGTACAGCGTGTTGGTCTTCGGGTCGGTGCCGATCCGGAACGGGTTGCGGAAGCCCATCGCGTAGATCTCGGGACGGGTCTTCTCGGTGCCCGCCGGGAAGAGGTTGCCCGACGGGACCGTGTACGTGCCGTCGTCCTCCGGGTGGATCCGGATCACCTTGCCGCGCAGGTCGTTGGTGTTCGCGGAGGTGCGCTGCGCGTCGTAGTCCTGGCGGCCCGCCCGCTCGTCGAGCGGCGAGTACGAGTTCGACTCGAACGGGTTGGTGTTGTCACCGGTGGCCAGGTAGAGGTTGCCGTCGCCGTCGAAGGTCATGCTGCCGCCGGCGTGGCAACAGGTGTTGCGTTGGGTGTCGACCCGGAGCACCTGCTTCTCGCTGGCCAGGCTGATGGTGTCGCCGGTGACCGTGAAGCGGGACAGCAGGTTGCGGGTGACCCCGTCGTTCGGGGCGTAGTACAGGTACACCCAGTTGTTCGTGGCGAAGTCCGGGTCGAGCCGGATGCCGATGAGACCGTCCTCGTTGCCGGTGAAGACGTCCAGGTCGACGGCGGTGACGGTGTTGCCGGTGTCCGGCTTCACGATCTGCACGCGACCGTCACGCTCGATGTAGAAGACCCGCCCGTCGGGGGCGATGTCCAGCTCCATCGGGTTGCTGGTGTTGCTGTCCAGCGTGACCTTCTCGAAGTTCGAGGTCTTCGAGGCGCCGCAGTCGGCGTTCTCGACGCCGGCCGCGGTGCGGATGCCGCCGAGCAGGTGGGACAGGAACTCGGGCTCGGCGTACGACTCCCGGGTGTGCCCGAGGCCGGTGTACCAGGAGCGGCCACCGTCGTAGTCCTGACACCAGGCGACCGGGTGGTCCGCACCCATGGCGCCGGCGCCCGGGGTGTAGCTCTTCTCGTCCAGGCTGGCCAGCACGTGCACGTCCGGCCGAGGGTTGCTCTGGTAGTTGTACCACTCGTCGAACCGGGACCACCGGTCCGGCAACCCGGCCGTGGACGGGTGGGCGTGGTCCTCCACCTTGACGGTGGCCGTCTGGTTCTGCGGGTGGTTGGCGAAGTACGCGCCGACCAGGTCGCCGTACCAGGCCCAGCTGTACTCGGTGTCCGACGCGGCGTGGATGCCGACGTAGCCGCCGCCGGCCTTCACGTAGCGCTCGAATGCCGCCTGCTGGTCGGCGTTGAGCACGTCACCGGTGGTGGAGAGCCAGATCACCGCCTTGTACTTCGCCAGGTTGGCGTCGTTGAATGCTGCGCCGTCCTCCGAGTTGTCCACGGTGAATCCGTTGGCAGCGCCGAGCTGCTGGATGGCCGCGATGCCGGTGGGGATCGAGTCGTGCCGGAAGCCGGCGGTCTTGGAGAAGATCAGGACGGAGAAGGGATCGGCCGCGGCCTTTGGCGCCTTCGGCACCACCTGGCTGACCGGGGCTGCGGCTTGCGCATCCCGTGGGGGAACCTGGGCGGCCGCCTGCGCGGGCGCGCCGAACAGGGTGGTCGAGGCCATGGCCAGGGAGATCAGGGTTGCGGTGATGGGTACGCGGGCACGACGAGAACGGGACACGCCGCCTCCTGTGTCGTAGTGACAGAGCTCGCGGGAGTCGGCTCGCCGAAGGCCGTCCCTGATGGAGCCGGTGGTCGCACCGTGCCAGGGTGCCCCCACCGACATTTTGTCGAATCGCTGAACAAATTAATTCGGCTGGCTCGATGTCGGGCAAGATGCGGACGGGTAACGGTTCTGCAACGGGGGGCGACATTCCGAACAGGACTGTATGAAGTGCCCCATTGGATCTCGGTCGTTTTGACGCCGCCGGCCCGGCCGACCCCGCCGACCCCGCGCCTTGGCAGGCCGACGGATCTGTCGTACGGTGACACGCAAGTAACCCACGGGAGCCCGGTGTACCGGGCTGAGAGGGGGGCTGACAGCCCCCGACCGTCGAACCTGATCCGGATAATGCCGGCGCAGGGAGGAGCGTTGCCGTGCCGTCCCTGGGGCGATTGCATCTCATCACCGACACCCGACCCGGTCGCGACCCACTCGCCGTGGTCCGCGCCGCCCTCACCGTGGCCCACGACGACCTGGTGGTGCAGGTCCGGGTCGAGGATTCCGCCACTGACCGCGAGGCGTACGACCTGACCGCGCGGGTGGTGGCGCTCTGCGCGCCGTACCGGGCGACCTGCCTGGTCAACGACCGGTTGCACGTGGCGCTGGCGGTTGGTGCGGCAGGTGGGCACGTCGGTGCCGACGACCTGCCGGTCGCCGCCGCCCGCCGGGTGCTCGGCCCGACCGGTGTGCTGGGCGCGACCGCTCGCGCGCCGGGCCCGGCGGCCGAGGCCGTCGCGGCGGGCGCCAGTTACCTGGGCGTCGGTCCGTGTCACGCCACCAGCACCAAGACCGGCCTGCCGGACCCCATCGGGCCCGCCGGAGTACGCGCCGTCGTCGATGCCGTCGACGTCCCGGTGATCGCGATCGGCGGAGTGACCGCGGCCCGGGTGCCGGCGCTGCGGGCCGCCGGGGCGTACGGGGTGGCGGTGGTCGGCGCCGTCTCCGCCGCCGCCGATCCGGCACGGGCGACCGCCGAGCTGATCGAGGCCCTGACGTGCTGACCGGCCGGTCCCCGTCACCGCCGTCGAGCGACCGGGTCCGGCCGGACGTGGCAGTGGTGGGTGCGGGGCCGATCGGGCTGGCCATCGCCTGGCGTTGCGCCGCGCGCGGGCTGCGGGTGGTGGTGCACGATCCGGCACCCGGCTCGGGGGCGTCGGCGGTGGCCGCCGGCATGCTCTCCCCGGTCGCCGAGGCGTACTTCGGTGAGCGGCAACTGACCGGGTTGCTGTTGGCATCCGCCGCCCGCTGGCCGGCGTTCGCCGCCGAGTTGACCGAGACGACCGGGGTCGGGATCGGCTACCGCACCGAGGGCACCCTGATGGTCGGGCTCACCGGCGACGACCTGGCCGAGGCGCGCCGGCTGTGGGCGTACCAGCAGGGGTTGGGCCTGCCTGTGACGCCGCTGCGCCCCAGCCAGCTGCGCGACAGCGAACCGGCGCTCGCGCCACGGGTACGCGGCGGCGCGCTCGCGCCCACCGACCATCAGGTCGACCCCCGGCTGCTGGTGCCGGCGCTGCGCACGGCCGCGCAGCGGGCCGGCGCGGTGCTCGTGCCGCAGCCGGTCCGATCGCTGTCCGATGTGGACGCGCCGGTCACCGTGGTCGCCGCCGGCTGTGGGGCCGCCGCGCTCACCGGCCTGCCGGTACGGCCGGTGAAAGGTCAGATCCTCCGGCTCCGCGCGCCCGACGGCGTCGCGCCGGGCTTCCGGCACGTGATCCGGGGGTACGCCGACGGCGAGCACGTCTACCTGGTGCCCCGCGCCGACGGTGAGGTCGTGCTCGGCGCGACGGTCGAGGAGCGCTCGGACACCACTGTCACCGCCGGTGTCGTGCAACGGCTGCTGCGCGCCGGGGTCGACCTGCTGCCCGAGCTGGCCGAGTACGACCTGGTCGAGGCGGTCGCCGGGCTGCGCCCGGGCACCCCGGACAACGCGCCGATCCTCGGGCCGCTGCCCGATCGACCGGGCGTCCTGGCCGCCACCGGGCACCACCGGCACGGCATCGTGCTCACCCCGATCACCGCCGACCTGATCGCCGACCTGGTGCTCGGCGGCGTACCCGACCCGATGCTCGCGCCCTTCCGGGCCGACCGCTTCGGCGGTGCCACGGTGGCCGCGTCGGTCGGACCTGACCCGAGTGTGGAGGGGGACCTGTGGAGTTGACGGTGAACGGGGCCGGGCGCAGCGTCGCCGCCGGCGCGTCGGTGGCGGACCTGGTCCGCGACATCGTGGCGCACCCACGCGGGGTGGCGGTCGCGGTCAACGGCGAGGTGGTGCCCCGGGCCGGCTGGCCGGCCCGGACACTGCGCGACGGTGACCGGGTCGAGGTGCTGACCGCGGCGCAGGGCGGGTGAGCGGCATGCCGTTCGAGCTGGGTGGGGAGACCTTCACCTCACGGCTGATCCTCGGCACCGGCGGTGCCGCGAACCTGCACGTGCTGGAGCAGGCGGTCCGGGCGTCCGGCACCGAGCTGGTCACAGTGGCGCTGCGCCGGGTGGGCACGGCACCGGGCTCCGCGGGTGGGCTGCTGGAGCTGCTGGACCGGTGCGGCGTACGCCTGTTGCCGAACACCGCCGGCTGCCACACCGCGACCGAGGCGGTGAAGGTGGCCCGGTTGGCCCGGGACGCGTTCGGCACCGACTGGGTCAAGCTGGAGGTGATCGGCGACGAGCGGACGCTCCTGCCCGACGGGGTGGAGCTGCTCCGCGCCGCCGAGGAGTTGGTCGCCGACGGTTTCACAGTGCTGCCGTACACCAGCGACGACCCGGTGCTCGCCCGTCGCCTCGCCGACGTGGGCTGCGCCGCGG
Source organism: Micromonospora sp. NPDC047644 (assembly GCF_040704315.1). Lineage (NCBI taxonomy): Bacteria > Bacillati > Actinomycetota > Actinomycetes > Micromonosporales > Micromonosporaceae > Micromonospora > Micromonospora sp. NPDC047644. The sequence goes on along the minus strand of NZ_JBEYSY010000017.1, from coordinate 115,540 downwards.
TGATGCCGGCCGGCTCCCCGATCGGCTCGGGGCTCGGCGTCGGCAACCCGCACCACATTCGACTCATCCGCCAGGGTGTGGACGTGCCGGTGATCCTCGATGCCGGCATCGGCACCGCGTCCGACGCGGCGCTGGCCATGGAGCTGGGCTGTGACGGGGTGCTGCTGGCGAGCGCCGTCACCCGGGCGGCCGACCCGGTGGCGATGGCCACCGCGATGCGGTACGCCGTCGACGCGGGCCGGCTGGCGGCCCAGGCCGGCCGGATCGAGCGTCGCTTCCACGCGCTCGCCTCCACTCCCGACGAGGGAAGACCCGAGCTGTGACCCCGCCGTCCGGGGTTGTCGTGTTGACCGATCGACTCGTCGCGCGGGAAGGGCTGGACCGGGTCGTCGCGAAAGCCGTGGCCGGGGGAGTGCGCTGGGTGGTGCTGCGGGAGAAGGACCTGCCCCGCGCCGAACGCGCCGCCCTCGCCGTCGAGCTGCGCGCGATCCTCGCCGACGTCGGCGGGACCCTCATCGTGGCCGGGCCCGACCCGCTCGGCGGCGACGCCGTGCACCTGCCCGCCGCCGGCCCGTACCCCCCGCCAACCCACAACCTGGTCGGCCGTTCCTGCCACAACCGAGCCGAGCTGAACCGCCTGACCACCGAGCACTACGCCACCGTCTCCCCGGTCAACCCCACAAGGACAAAACCGGGCTACGGCCCACCCCTGGGACCGGACGGCCTCCGCAAGCTTGTCGAGGTCAGCCCGGTCCCCGTCCTGGCCTTAGGCGGAATCGGAACACCAGACCAAGTATCCGCCTGCGTCCGATCAGGAGCCACCGGAGTAGCAGTACTAGGGGCCCTCATGCGAGCAGAGAACACCACCGAAACAGCCGCCACCCTCACCAGCGCTTTCCAAGAGGCGGTCACCCCCAAGCTCTCACAACCCGCCGCGGGGTCACCCAGGTCCGCATGGCGGGGGCTGCGGCCGACCGTGCCCACGCAGGGATCAAGCCTGACCGCCCGGAGTGGGCACTGTCGGCCGCAGCCCCAAACCGCAACCAGAAACGGCCCGCCCCAGCCCCCAACCAGGGAAAGAAAATGACCCCGCGAACACTACTGACAATCGCCGGCTCCGACTCCGGCGGTGGCGCGGGCATCCAGGCCGACCTCAAGGTCTTCGCCGCGCTGGGCGCGTACGGCACCAGCGTCCTCACGGCGGTCACCGCACAGAACACCCGGGGTGTCGACGCGGTGCTGCCGCTGCCGCCGCGCACCGTCACCGAGCAGTTGGACAGCGTGCTCACCGATTTCACCGTCTGCGCCGTGAAGACGGGAATGCTCGGCACCCCGGCCATCGCGGACGTGGTGGCCGAGGCCGCCCGGGACGGCCGGCTGCCCCAACTCGTCGTCGACCCGGTGCTGGTCGCCACGAGCGGTCACCGGCTCGGCGTGGTGGGCGCGGTGGAGCGGCTGCTGCCGTACGCCAGGGTGGCGACCCCGAACTGCGCGGAGGCCGCGGCGATCACCGGACGCCCGGTGGACGACGTGGCCGCGATGGTCGTGGCCGCCGAGGCCCTGGTGGCCGGTGGCCCGGAGTACGTGGTCGTCACCGGCGGTGACCTGGACGGGGGCGAGGCGGTCGACGTGCTGCACGGCGGCGGCGTCACCACCGTGTTGCGGGCACCCCGGGTGACCACCCGGCACACCCACGGCACCGGGTGCTCGTTCTCGGCGGCGATCGCGGTGCGGCTCGGTCTCGGCGACCCGGTGCCGGACGCCGTGGGGGCCGCCAAGGAGTACGTGCTCCGTGCGCTGACCGGCGCGCGGGGCTGGGAGCTGGGCGCGGGGCGCGGGCCGCTGAACCACTTCGGCTGGTCCGCCTGATCACCATGGAGGCTGTCATGCACGCACGAGGCAAGGTGTACGTCGAGGGTTCACGGCCGGATGTCCGGGTGCCGTTCGCGGAGGTGGGGCTGACCGGTGACCTGCCGCCGGTGCGGCTCTACGACACGTCCGGCCCGGGGTCGGACCCTGAGGTGGGGTTGCCCGCTTTGCGGGGCGCGTGGATCGCCGAGCGGGGTGACGTGGCACCCGTACGGGGTGCGGGTACCCCGCTGGCCGGGGTGGGCAATCACCGGCCCACCCAGTTGGCGTACGCGCGGGCGGGTGTGGTGACGCCGGAGATGGAGTTCGTGGCGATCCGGGAGAACGTCGAACCGGAACTCGTGCGGGCCGAGATCGCCGCCGGCCGGGCGGTGCTCCCGCTCAACGTCAACCATCCGGAGTGCGAGCCGGCGATCATCGGTAAGGCGTTCCTGGTCAAGGTGAACGCCAACATCGGCACCTCGGCGGTCAGCTCGTCGGTCGCGGAGGAGGTGGAGAAGCTCACCTGGGCCACCCGCTGGGGCGCGGACACCGTGATGGACCTGTCCACGGGCAAGCGGATCCACGAGACCCGGGAGGCGATCGTGCGGAACTCGCCGGTGCCGATCGGGACCGTGCCGATCTACCAGGCGTTGGAGAAGGTCGGCGGCGACCCGGTGAAGTTGAGCTGGGAGGTGTTCCGGGAGACCGTCATCGAGCAGGCCGAGCAGGGCGTGGACTACATGACCGTGCACGCCGGGGTGCTCCTGCCGTACGTGCCGCTGGCCGTGGACCGGGTGACCGGGATCGTGTCCCGAGGCGGCTCGATCATGGCGGCGTGGTGCCTGGCGCACCACGAGGAGAACTTCCTCTACACCAACTTCGAGGAGTTGTGCGCGCTGCTGGCGCGCTACGACGTGACGTTCTCCCTCGGTGACGGGCTGCGCCCCGGGTCGATCGCCGACGCCAACGACGAGGCGCAGTTCGCCGAGCTGCGTACCCTCGGTGAGCTGACGAAGATCGCCTGGGCGTACGACGTCCAGGTGATGATCGAGGGCCCCGGTCACGTACCGATGCACAAGATCAAGGAGAACGTGGACCTTCAGCAGGAGTGGTGCCACGAGGCCCCCTTCTACACGCTCGGTCCGCTGACCACCGACATCGCGCCCGCGTACGACCACATCACCTCGGCGATCGGCGCCGCGATGATCGGCATGTTCGGCACCGCGATGCTCTGCTACGTCACGCCGAAGGAGCACCTCGGCCTGCCGGACCGCGACGACGTCAAGGCGGGCGTGATCGCGTACAAGATCGCGGCACACGCGGCGGACCTGGCCAAGGGGCACCCGGGCGCGCAGGCCTGGGACGACGCGCTGTCGAAGGCGCGGTTCGAGTTCCGCTGGGAGGACCAGTTCAACCTCTCGTTGGACCCGGAGACGGCGCGCTCGTACCACGACGCGACGCTGCCGGCCGAACCGGCGAAGACCGCGCACTTCTGCTCGATGTGTGGCCCGAAGTTCTGCTCCATGAAGATCACCCAAGAGCTCAAGGAGTACGCGGCGCGCGGCATGAAGGACAAGTCGGAGGAGTTCGTCTCCGGCGGGAGCCGGGTCTACCTCCCGCTCGCCTGATCTGCCGGCAGCCGGGCCGTCCTGCGGGTCGCACGGAGTCGCCCTGCCCGGTCCGGCGCGGGTGCCGTCGCTTGATCAACTCGGGTTCACGGATGTCGGGGCGTCCCGGTAAGTGGGTTGGCCCGGTATCAATGAACCCGAGTCAATCAAGCGGTTGGGCGGTGGGTCGGACCGCCGCGTGAGGCAGGTCGGTTACGGCAGACCGGTCGGGGTAAGTCAGTCGCGGTGGTGCCGACCGGTGGAGCGCAACGACCGGCGGCTGTTCTCCTGCTCGGGCTCGTTGTCCGACACCGGCTTGCTCAGGCCGGCGACCCAGTCGACGAACTCCTCGTCCTGGGACGCCAGCGGCTCCGCCTCATCCGACGTCTTCGGGCTCTCCTCGTCGGCCCGGGACCGGTTGCGGCGGAACAGCCCACCGAGCCGCCCTCGCCGGGAGGGCTGCTCTGCCACCTTCGGTTGCGTTGGTTCGGCCGACGCGGTGTCGGTCGGCGTCAGATCGCCGGTAACGGTGCTGGCATCGGAGGGCGTGCCCTCCGCACGGCCCGGGTGTCCGGCCGGGGCGGTCGTCCCGGCGGCTTCGGTGGGCGCTGTCCGTGCCGTCGAGCTGTCCGGTGATCCGGCGGACCCGCGCCGCCGAGAGGTGTCGAACGCGTTCCAGGTGCCGGCCCGGCTCAGGTCCGGAAGCGGTGCCCGATGCCGGGGCCTCGGCGTCGGCCCGGTCGGCGCGTCAGGACCACTCGACCCCTCCGGTGCCGTTGCTCCCGGCTGGGCGGCCTGCGGTGGCACCGTCCACGTCGAGGTGACCGGCCAGGCCGACGGCGCGGGCGTCCACAGGTCAGCCGCCGGGTCGCTGGCGGCGGTGGCCGCGAACAACCCGGCGGCGGGAACGTCCTCGGCGGCGGAGCGCGCGCTGTCGGTGCCACGAGCCCCGGCGATCGAGGAAGCGCTGGTCGCGTCGGCCGCTGCCGCCTTGCTGTCCGTGCCGGCCTTCGGGGCGCGCGGGGTGGCTTCCGCGCCAACCTCGTCGGCCGTGGCGGTCGGTGCCGGTGTCGATCCGGTCCCGGTCGTGGGGGCCTGTGGGGCGTCGGTCGGCGTGCTGGGGGACTCCGGGTCGGCCGGCACCTGCGTCGCACCGGTTCCGGCGGTCGTCGTGGCCGGTGCCCGCTTCGAGCCGGTGGCGGAGGTGGCCGGTGCCCGCTTCGCGCCGGTAGCGGCGGCCCGGGTCGCCGCCGTGCCGGAAGCAGCAGCCGAGCCGACCTCGGAGGTCGAACTCGACCGCTCACCCAGGCTTTCCTGGCTGGGCGTCGACGTGTCGGAGGTGGTGGCGTCGGCCGATCTGCTCGGCCGGGTGCCCTTCGTGGCGCGTCCGGTGGTCGTCGCGGGGGTGGTCGTCTCGCGAGCGGTCGTCCCGCTTGCGGTCGTCCCACTTGCGGTGGTCGCGCTTGCGGTGGTCGCGCTTGCGGTCGTCCCGCCGGTGGTCGTCTCGCTGGTGGTTGCCGAACCGGCGGCGGACGTGTCGTCGGCCACGTCGGTGGCGGTGGCGTCCGGGTCGGCCTTCGACTTGCGGCTGCGTCGGGGCTTGATCGTCACCGGCGCCTCGGGCGTGCCATGGTCGGCCGTCCCGGCGGTGCTCGGGGCTGGCCCCGTGATCGTCGAGGCCGTGGCGTCGGGACCGGGAGCGTCAGAGCCGGGCGTCGCTGTGTTGGTCGCCTCGGTGCTGCTGCCCGCGCTGCCCGCGCTGCCCGCGCTGCCCACGCCGGTCGTGCCGGTCGTGCCGGTTGCGCCCGTGCCGCTCGCCGTGTCGGCGGACTTGCGGGTGGTGCGCCCACCGGTCGGCCCGCCACTGGTCGTCGTGCGGCCGCCCGGGTCCGTCGCCGTGCCGCTGGTCGGCTCGTCGCCGGCCCGGCCGCCCGTCGCGGCGTCGGCGCGGCTGCCCGTCGCGGCGTTGGCGCGGCCGGCCGTCGAGCCGGTCGCGGTGGCGTCGCTGACGTCGGCGGCGGCCGAGGGCTCGCTCGTGGCCAGGACATCGTCCTGACGCGGAGGCGTCTGCCCAGCGGCGGTGAACTCACCGGTCGGCGCGGTCAGCCAGGCCGCGGGCTGAGCCGATGCGCCGGGAGTAGCCGGTGCGGCGGGAGTCGGCCCGCGCTCTCCGCTCGCGGTGGTCTCCGGCCAGTCCCAGTGGGCCGGGACGGTGCGTACGGCGTCGGGGTCGCCCGTCGCCCACGGACCCGCGACGACGCCGGCGGGCTTCGTGCGGGTGGCCAACTCCGTATCGGTGCGCTCGGCGCTGTCCCTGTCGCTCGGCGCGCTGGTCGGTGCCGGCCCGGCGGGCAGCGGGCGCAGGATGGCGGTGGGCTCGATCGCCTGCGGATCGGTGGTACGGGCGCCCATCGGCCAGCGCAGCAGCGCGGCGGCGGCCGCGCCGAGCGCTCCGGCGAGGATCGCGATCAACGAGGCGTAGTAGGGGGCGGTCTGGTAGCGGTCCACCGCGTCGCCCGGACCGGCGGTCAGGTAGGCGAACGCCACCAGCACCGGACCGGCCACCCCGGTGGCTCCGCTGACCAGTGGAGCCTGACCCCGCGAGCGAGCCAACCCGGCGGTCGCCGCGCCGGCCAGCAGCGCCACGATGGGCAGCAGGAGCATCGCCAGTCGCTGCGCGGCGGCGTCGTCGAGCCAACTCGGCTCCAGTACGCCGAGCCGGACGGTCGGCAGTGGGCCGGCCGTGCCGAGCGACGGTAGGACGGAGATCAGCGCCAGCAGCCAGACCGTGCCGGCCACGGCCGCCATGTTCCACCCCAGTTCGGGTCGGAACAGGACGGCGATCGCCGCGCCCGCCCCGATCACCGCACCGACCATGGCGCAGATGCCCACCGCCCAGACCGGGTCGACGGAGATCAGCTCCGCGGCGCGGGCGGGCTGCATGCAGAGCGGGGCGATGACTGTGGCACCGAGCGCTGCCGCGCCGCCGACCGCCAACTGCCGTCCGGTGCTGGCCGGCGGAGCGTCGCGGCGAGCGAGGCGTCCGGTCAGGACGGCGCCGGCGACGGCTGCGTTGGCGGCGAACCAGCCCACCCAGACCAGCTGGGCCGGCCACTGGTTGACGGTCGTACCGGTGAATGCGCCGGTCAGGCGGACGATGCCGAAGCCGTACGCGACGCCGAGCTGGCCGGCTCCGGCCAGCACGCTCACCCCGAGCGCCGTGAGCAGTAGTCTGCCCCAGGTCCGAAAGGCCATGTCCGGCACGTTACGCACCCGGTACACCCGATAGCCAACGGCGCGCCGCGCGGCACGCCGGTGGCGACCGGCGGGTCTACTTGAGTTCGACCAGCCGAGCCAGGTAAGTCGTATCCCCGACATTGGTCAGCATGTGCACCGCGCCCGGGTCCCGGTAGACGACTCCACCGGTGGGCTCGTCGGCGTCGATCAGGGTGCCGTCGATGGTCTGCACGACGTTCTTGGCACCCTCGATCGCCACCACCAGGTAGGGGTGGTCGTGCCGGTGCAGCGGTTGCCGCTCGCCCGGCTCGAGGCGGATGTGCCAGACCCGGACCCGGTCGTTCTCGTACACGATCTCCTGGCCCACCGGTCCGAGTTCGGTTCCGTCGATCACGTCGGTCATCGTGCTCCGTCCAGTTGGGGCAGCACCTCGGCGGCGATCAGCTCAAGGTGGTCGAGATCATCGAAGTCGATCAGGCGCAGGTGGACGCGGGTGGTACCGATCGCGGCGAACTCGCCGAGCCGCTGCGCGAGCTGCGCGGGGGAGCCGACCACCGGGTCCTCCGGTGGCAGAGCGCTCTTCTCGTGCAGGGGCGCGGCCCGACGCCGGGCCTCCGCGTCGGTCCGGCCGATGGCGACGACGATCCCGGCGGAGAGCACCAACGGGGCGCGCCCGGACTCCGTACGTCCGGTGCGCTCACACGCCTCGCGCACCCGGTCGTACGCCGCGGCGGTGACGGCCACGGACTTGAACGGCATGTTGAACTCGTCGGCGTAGCGGGCGGCCAGTTCGGGTGTGCGCTTGGGGCCACGCCCGCCCACGATGATCGGCGGGCCGGGCACCTGCACCGGCTTGGGCAGGGCGGGAGCGTCCACCAACCGGTAGTGGTCGCCGGTGAAGCTGTAGCTCTCGCCGGGTGGGGTGGCCCACAGCCCGGTGATCACCTCAAGCTGCTCGGCCAGCCGGTCGAAACGCTCGCCGACCGCCGGGAACGGGATGCCGTACGAGTTGTGCTCGCGTTCGTACCAGCCGGCGCCGATGCCGAGATCGACCCGGCCACCGCTCATCTGATCGACCTGCGCGACCATCACCGCGAGGGGGCCGGGCAGGCGGAACGTGGCCGACGTCACCAGGGTGCCGAGTCGGATCCGCTCGGTTTCCCGGGCCAGCGCGGCGAGGGTCAGCCAGGCGTCGGTGGGGCCGGGCAGGCCCGGATCGGCGCCCATCGACTGGTAGTGGTCGGCGCGGAGGAAACCCTCGTAGCCGCAGGCCTCGACCAGCCGGGCGAACCGGAGCTGGGTGTCGTAGCTGGCGCCACGGTTCGGCTCGGTGAAGACCGACACCCGCATGGTCAGTGTCCTTCCGCGCCGGCGGTGGCCGGCTGTTCGCGTTCCATCAGCAGTTCGTGCAGGTCCGCACTGACCTGGGCGACGTCGGCCAGGTGGGCGTTGCGGCCCAGGGTGCGGGGCCGGGGGATGGTCACGTCGACGACCTTGCGGATCCGGCCGGGGCGCGGGCTCAGCACGACCACCCGGTCGGCGAGCAGCACCGCCTCGTCGATGGAGTGGGTGACGAAGACGATGGTCGGCTTGTTCTCCATGTGCACCCGCTGGAGTTCGCCGGAGAGTTCCTCGCGGGTGAGCGCGTCCAGCGCGGAGAACGGCTCGTCCATCAGCATCACGCGCGGCTCACCGATCAACGACCGGCACAGCGACACCCGCTGCTGCATCCCGCCGGAGAGTTCGTGCGGCAGCCGCTTCTCGAAGCCGGCCAACCCGGCCACGTCGAGCAGTTGCCGGGCCCGCTCCCGGTGCTTGGCGCGGCTCCAGCCGAAGATCTCCACCGGCAGCAGGACGTTGTCCAGCACGGTGCGCCAGGGCAGCAGCGCCGGCTTCTGGAACAGCATGGCGATGTCCTGGCGGGGGCGGGCGATCGGCGTACCGGCGACGGTGATCTCACCGGCGCTCAGCGGGAGCAGCCCGGCGATCAGCCGCAGCAGTGTGGACTTGCCGCAGCCGGAGCGGCCGAGCACGGCGACGAACTCGCCCTCGGCCACGTCGAGGTTGATGCCGCGCAGCGCCTCCACCCGGCCGGACCGGCCCTCGAAGGTACGGGACACCCCGGACAGTCGGATCATCTCCGGCGTACCTCCGCTGAGTGGACGGTCAGGAATCCGACAAAGGCTAGCCGCCCTCCCGAGGTATCGCACCGGCTGGGGTGGTCGTCAGGTTGTTTCCGTTCCGCAACCCGATGCGCCTGGCGTCGGGACTGTGGGTTTCTCGTACGCTGTGCCCGCGAAGAGTCCCCCCACGACGGCGGCGTCCGGCTTCCACCCCTCCCGCCGGCCCGTCACGACAACCCCCTCCGGTGGCCTGCCGGCCCCGGTCGGAAAGGACATGGTGCACTGATGAGAAGGCTGACCCGTACGGTCGCTACGGCCGCGCTGGCCACCGCCCTCGCCCTTGTCTCCGCCTGCAGCAGCGGGTCGGATTCGGCCGACGATGCCAAGGGCGGCGACGGCAAGACGCTGGAGAAGGTGACCTACCTCACCTCGTTCGGTAACTTCGGTCGTGACTCCTACGCCTGGGTGGCGAAGGACAAAGGCTTCTTCAAGGAAGCCGGTTTCGACGTCGAGATCAAGGCTGGTCAGGGCACCGGCGGCGTGATCCAGACCATCGTCGGCGGCCAGGCCGACTTCGGCCCGATCGACCTCACCGGCGGTCTGCTCCAGCTCGGCAATGGCCAGGCGAAGGACTTCACCGCGGTGGCCGCGATCCAGCAGCGCACCATGGCGGGCATCGCCACCGTCGAGGGCAAGAACATCAGCTCGCCGAAGGACCTGGAGGGCAAGAAGCTCGCCGACACCCCCGGTTCCGTGGTCCGCAACCTGTTCCCGACGTACGCCCGGCTCGCCGGTGTGGACGCGACCAAGGTGACCTGGGTCAACGGTGAGGCGCAGGCGCTGATCGGCACGCTGGCCTCCGGCTCGGTGGACGGCATCGGTCAGTTCGTCGTCGGTCAGCCGACCATCGAGGCGGTGGCCAAGAAGAAGGCCGTCATGCTGCCGTACAGCAACGTGATGCAGGACCTCTACGGCAACGTGCTGATCACCTCCTCGAAGATCGCCAAGGAGAAGCCCGAGATGGTGAAGAAGTTCACCGCGGCGCTGCTCAAGGGCCTGGAGTACAGCCTGGCGAACTCCAAGGAGGCCGCCGACATCCTGAAGAAGAACGTCGACGCCACCAACCCGGTCTCCGCCGCCGCCGAGCTGGAGCTGATGGCCGCGTACGTCCGTTCCGGCAACACCGGCACCGCGATCGGCACCCTGGACAGCGGTCGGGTCGCCAAGAGCATCGCCATCCTGCAGGGCGCCGGCGCACTGAAGCAGAACATCACCCCCGAGCAGATCATCGACTTCAGCCTCGCGCCGAAGGCCTGATCGTCCGGTCGCCATCAGGGGGTACGTCCCGCCGATCCCGGTGGGGCGTACCCCCGTCGCTCGTCGGCCCCCGGCGGGCCGTGGGATTTCGAGGAGGACAGAGATGACCGACGTCCGGTCAGCGGACCCGGTGGTGGCGGAACCCCCGCCCCCGAGTGCCGGCCCCGAGGTGGGGCGCACGGGTCGAGGTGCCGGTCTGCGGGCCGGGGCCGAGGCGGTGCTGCCCGCGGTCGGCATCCTGGTCGCGCTGGCGGCGTGGTGGCTGATCGCCCGGCTGGAGCTGGTCCACCCCGCAGCCCTGCCCCCACCCGGCGACGTGCTCACCGCGTTCGTCGACAAGCCGGCGCAGCTGCTGGAGCACACCTGGGACACCACGTTGGAGATCCTGACCGGGTTCGCCCTCTCGGTGGCCGCCGGTGTGCTGATCGGGCTCTCGCTGGCCAGCTCCCGCACCGTGGAGCGGATGTTCACGCCACTGCTGGTCGCTGTGAACGCGGTGCCGAAGATCACGCTGGGTCCGCTGCTGGTGGTGGCGCTCGGCTGGGGCCAGAAGCCGATCCTGACCATGGTGTTCCTGCTCTGCTTCTTCCCGATCGTGCTGTCCACCGCGACCGGCTTGACCACCACGCCGGCCGACCTGGCCGAACTGGTGCGGTCCTGGAACGCGTCCCGCTGGCAGGCGTTCCGCAAGGTGCGCTTCCCGGCCGCGTTGCCGCAGATCTTCGTCGGGCTCAAGGTGGCCATGCCACTGGCCGCGATCGGCGCGGTGATCGGTGAGTTCCAGGCCGGCGAGAGCGGCCTCGGTTTCGTCATCACGCAGTACGCCGGCGTCGGCGACACCGCCACCGCCTGGGCGGCCATCATGCTGGTGGCGCTGGTGAGCATCCTGCTCTACTCGGCGCTCCTGCTGATCGAGCGGTTCGCTCTGCCCTGGGTGCGAGAAACCACAAGCAGCCGCTAACAACAGAAGAGATCAATCCCCGGATACGCGAAGGGCCGGCCGCCCACTGGGAGGCCGGCCCTTCTCATCGACGCTGCCGGCGCAAAGGGTGTGGCCGACCGTGCCCGGCGGAGGGATCAAGCCTGACCGCCCGGAGCCGGGGACGGTCGGCCACACCCCCCCACCCGGCACCCGACGAAAAGCGCCGGGACCAAAAAACATGAGGCCCGAGCGTCTACCCAGCCAACCGCCAGCGCCCGTTGCGGGCGACCAGCGTGGTGAGCGCCTGCGGCATCAGGCCGCTGTGGTTGTCCGGCGTCATGCGGATCGGGCCGGAGAGGCCGTCCATCTGGGACGTCTCCAGCACGTCCCGGATGCCGTTGCGGTCCACCTTCCCGATCTCACCACCGGCGCGCAGTTCGGCGTCGGCGATGAGCTGGACGGCGTCCGCGGCGAACGACGAGGACCCGTTGTAGCCACCGAAGCGGGCCGTGTAGTCCTGGAACCACTGCCGCCGCGCCGCCTTGGCCGGCGTGGTCGCGATCACGTCATCGATCACCATGGTCTGCGTGAAGATCAGCGTGGCCTTCTCGGTCGCCTTGGCCGCCGCGCCGAGGAAGAGGTCCCCGGCCGCTCCCGCGTCGAAGTAGATGGACCCACGGAAGATGGTCTGCTGGACGCTGGTGGCGGCCAGTGTCGCCTGCTCCGGCGGGGTCCAGAAGACCATCGCGTCCGGCTTGCCCGAGGCGAGCTGCTGGACCTGCTGGCTGACGTCGGTGTCGGTGGTCTTGACCCGCTGCTGGCGGAGCGTGATCTTGGCCTTGTCGAGCTCGCTCTTGAGCGCCGCCGCGCCCTCCTGGCCGTAGTCGTCGTCGCTGACCAGCATCCCCACCTTGCGGATGTTGTTGCGGCGCAGTTCGGTGGTCAGTGCGGCGGCGCTGTCCGGGGCGTTGGGGCCGAGCTTGAACACGTAGCGCCGTTCAGCGGCCGGTGCGGCGATCGCACCGGAAGCGGCTAGCGCAATGGTGGGAATCCGCTTCTCGTTGATGGTTCCGACAGCTCCGACCGCGCATTCGTTGCAGCCGCCCATGATGATGGCGCTGACCTTCGAATCGCTGCTGAAGTCGACGATGTTGCGAAGTGACTCGGCCGAGTCGGAACGGTTGTCCTTCACCTTCAGGTCGATCCTCCGGCCGTTCAGTGCTCCGGAGGCGTTCAACTGATCGACCTTGAGTTCGAGGGCGCGCTGGTATGTCCGGCCAACGGTGGCTGCGGCGCCGGAGAGTTCGAGATCGGCGGCGATCACGATCGGACTCGTGTCCTTCTCCGCCTCACCAAACTGGCAGCCGGTGAGCGTGGTGGCCACTACGGCCGATGCGAGCGCCGCGATGGTCGCGGAGCGGATGGGGCTCAACTCAGTCCTCCAGGTGCGGGCGCGGGCGCTGCCCGGTCACCGCCGCTAATCCGTCCTCAGTGGAGGACGGGATCTCCTCTGCCGTACGGTGTGCGCGAAGCCTGCAAAACCTTGCCAATGGCCGGCGCTGTGGTCAAGCGCGGACCCCGGCAGCATTTTCGGGACGGCCATCCCACATGCTGGGGTAACGCAATGTTTGCAAAAGCTCACTTTGCACACACGCGTGACCACTCTGGAGTTACATGCCCTGTTCAGGGGCTTGCGGAAATGAAGGTATCAGTTGACCGGATCACGGGATGCGCTCCGTCCGACCGTTTCCTACCTCACTGCGGCTTCCCAAACACGATCATCTCTGATGAAATCGCGGCCGTGCCGCGCGTGGTCCCCTCCGCTTACGGCATGGCTCGGCGGCTCAGGCGGGGAAGAAACGACGGAGGCGATGTCGTGAGCACCGGACCGACGACCCTGCCCGCGCTCGGTGATAGCAGTCGGCCCGCGCGCCGGCGGATGCCGAGACTGCGTGACGCCCGGATCCGGTCCAAGTTGGCGTTGATTCTGGTCGTCCCGGTGGCGGCGGTGATCGCGCTGGCCACGGTCCGCCTGATCTCCGTCGGCGAGGGCGCGTTCGACGCCACCCAGGCCCGGTCACTGACGGCCCTCTCCGTCGACGTCAGCGCCCTCACCCAGGACCTCCAGTCCGAACGGATGGCAGCGGCCGCCTACCTCGCCGCTCCGCAGCAGCCGGCGGACGCGTACAACCTGCGGGTCCGCCAGACGCAGCAGCGAGTGGACGAGTACCGCGCCGAGCGGGGCCGGATCGGCGACGTGCCGGCCGCCCTGCGGGACCGGCTGACCGCCATCGACGACCACCTGGCCACCCTGGACGGCACCCGTCAGGAGGTGTTGGACCGCCGGCAGATGGCGGTCGCCGAGGCGGTGCTCCGCTACGGAGTCATCCTCACCGACCTGGTCTCCTACGGTGACGGTCTGGCCCAGCTGCCCGGCTCGGAGAGCCTGGCGGACAGCCGCCGTGCGGTCGCCGCCTTCGCCCGCGCCAAGGCATCCGTCGCCGAGGAAGAGGCCGTCGCCTTCACCGCGCTGACGGCCGGCCAGCTCGACTCGGAGCAGTTCTCGTCCTTCGTGGCAACGTTGACCGGTCAGCAGGAGGCGCTGGTCGCCTTCTCGCTGGCCGCCGACCCGGTGCAGCGCGCACTGGTCGACAGCACCGTCTCCGGCGACGCCGTCGGCCTGGCCGACCGGGTGGCCACCGACATCACCCGCTCGGTCGGGCAGCGCCCACTGGTCACCGCTCAGGACGCCACCGCTGCTATCGGCGCCGTCAACGACCTGATGCGCTGGGCCGAGATCCAACTGCAGGACCGACTGCTCCAGCAGGCAGACCAGGCCCGCTCGGACGTCATCCGGCAGGCGGTGGTCGAGTCGATCCTGGTGCTGTTGACCCTGATCATCGCCATCTCGCTGGCCGTGGTGCTGGCCCGCTCGCTCAACCACTCGCTGCGCCGACTGCGCGAGGGCGCGCTCTCGGTGGCCAACCACGACCTGCCCGACGCCGTGCAGCGGCTGCAGACCATGGGCAGCGTGGGTGACGGCGGGGTGGACGAGATCGTCCGCCAGGTCCGGGACCCGATCCAGTTGAACAGCCGCGACGAGGTCGGTCAGGTGGCGCTGGCCTTCAACGTCGTACACCGGGAGGCGGTGCGGGTCGCCGCCGAACAGGCGGCACTGCGTACCAGCGTCTCGGCGATGTTCCTCAACCTGGCCCGCCGCAGTCAGACCCTGGTCGACCGGATGATCGGCGAGCTGGACGCGATCGAGCGCGGCGAGGAGGACCCGAAGCGACTCGCGCAGCTCTTCGAACTGGACCACCTGGCCACTCGAATGCGCCGCAACGACGAGAACCTGCTCGTCCTGGCCGGCGCCGACTCCGCCGCGCCGCGTCACGACGACGCGTTGGTGGTGGACGTGCTGCGCGCCGCCCAGTCCGAGGTCGAGCTCTACAACCGCATCGAGTTCGGCACCGTGGACACCGACATCTCGGTGGCCGCGCACGCGGTGAACGACGTGGTACGCCTCGTCGCCGAGCTGCTCGACAACGCCACCCGGTTCTCACCACCGAACACCACTGTGGTCGCCGACGGCCGCCGGATCCGTGACTACGTGCTGATCCAGATCGAGGACCGCGGGCTCGGCCTCACCGACGACCAGCTCGACTCGCTCAACCGGCGGCTCGCCGCCCCGCCGAGCGTGGACGTCGCCGCGTTCCGACTGATGGGTCTGGCCGTGGTGAGCCGGCTCGCCTCCCGCTACGGCATCCGGGTGGAGTTGCGCCGCAACGTCGAGGGCGGCACCGTCGCCCAGGTGACGTTGCCCGCCGCCACCGTGGTGCTGCCCAGCAACCGGGGCCGCGAGCAGGTGCTCACCCGACCGCGTCAGCCGATGGCGGTGGAGCAGTCGCCGCTCTCCTCGGCCGGCCACGCCGAGCAGTTCGCCGGCGCTGCCACGACGGCGGCCACGCTGCCCGACCAGTGGCGGACCAGCACGCCGGCACCCGCACAGTGGCAGTCGCCGCTGGACTCGCGGGACACCACCCCGGCCGTACACGCCGGTGGCTACACCGGGCCGCGCTCGACGATGCCGCCGGCACCCGCCGCACCCGCCGCACCCGCCGCTCCCGCGCCCGCCGCCCCGCTGCCGCCGGCCCGGCCGGCCTACAACAGCGGTGCGGGCGCCTCGCTGGGCAGCCCGACGGTGGCGTACCCGACGGTCGACCCACTGCCTCGGCGTGGCTCCACCGCGGACACCCCGGACGGGCGTGGATCCCAGGGCCTCCCGGTCGGGCCGGTCGCCGGGCCGGCCGCGGTGGCGCCGCCGGCCGCTCCGTCGGTGCCGGCCGCGCCGGTCAGCACCCGGCCGGACTTCCCGGCCGAGGCTCCGATCTTCCGGGAGATGGAGGCGGTCTGGTTCCGGTCGCACGGCGACGACGCCACCGCGATCTTCACCCGGCCCAACTTCGACGAGCCGCCCGCGCCCGCCACCACCCCGGCGGCCGACGCCGGCCTGCGCACCGGCAACGGCGGCCAGCCGAACACCGCAACGGTGCCGGCCGCAGCGCCGGCCCGACCGAAACTGCCGACCCGTACCCCGGGCAGCACCGACGGCACAGCCGCGCTGGGCGACGGCCCCGGCGCCACAATGGACGGGTTCGGGACACGTCCGTCGGCACCGCCGACGTACACCCCGCCCCCGGCCGCCCCGACGGCTCCGCCCGCACCCGCACCCGACCCGGCCGCATGGCGTACGGCGGCGGACGAGGGCTGGTCCCGGGCCAGCCGGGCTGCCGAGCCGGCTCCCGCCGGCACCACCCGCTCCGGGTTGCCCAAGCGGGTGCCGCAGCAACAGCTCGTGCCGGGTGGCATCGAACCGAAGAGCGGCCGGGACCGCAGCCGGCGGACCCCGGACGAAGTACGGGGTCTGCTGTCGGCCTACCACCGCGGCGTGCAGCGCGGTCGGACGGCCGGAACGGACCTGAACAGCACCTCGACCAAGGAGAGCCGATGAACAGGCCAGCTGCCATGCAGGACATGGGTTGGCTGCTCACCAACTTCGCCGACAGCGTGGCGGGTATCGCCCACGTGGTGGCGGTGTCCGCAGACGGGCTGTTGCTCGCGTCGTCCCGGGATCTGCCGGGGGACCGGGCCGACCAGCTCGCCGCGATCACCTCCGGGGTGGTGAGCCTGACCGAGGGCGCGGCCCGGATGTTCAGCGCGGGCGGGGTGTTGCAGACAGTCATCGAGATGGACAGCGGGTACCTCTTCCTGATGTCGATCAGCGACGGCTCCTCGATGGCCGTGCTGGCCGCGCGCAGCTGCGACGTGGGCCAGGTGGGCTACGAGATGGCGCTGCTGGTCGAGCGGGTGGGTGCCGCGCTGGTGCCGCTGCCGCGCGACGCGGTGCGCTCCTAGCACCGGAAGGCGGTGCTCGCTTCGAGCGCCGGACCAGGGACGAGAGGCGGCGCAGTCCGGCTCGGTAGGGGACGAGGAGGTGATCGGGAATGGACCAACGACGCGCTGACCCGCGTGGCGCGCTGGTGCGTCCGTACGCGGTCACCCGTGGTCGTACCGAGCCCCGGCAGGACATCGCTCTCGAGGCCGTCCTGACCGCCTCTCCCACCCAGGTCGCCGAGTCCCGCTTCGCCGGGCACGACAAGCACCGAATCGCCACGGTCTGTGAGGGCCGAGCACAGTCGCTGGCGGAGATCGCCGCGTATACCCGGATGCCGCTGGGCGTCGCCCGGGTGTTGGTCGCCGACATGGTGGCCGAGAGCCTGCTGACGTTACACACTGCTGCTCCCGCCGAGGGGTTCGAGGAGCGGATGGAACTGCTTGGAAGGGTGCTAAGTGGACTTCGCAGGCTATGACCCCGCAGGGGGGCGGCCGGGCCGGGGAATCGTCTCCGCGAAGATCGTCGTCGCGGGCGGCTTCGGCGTCGGTAAGACGACACTGGTCGGGGCGATCTCCGAGATCACACCGCTGACCACCGAGGCGTTGATGACCGCGGCGGGTGTCGGCATCGACGACCCGTCCAAGGTGCCGGGCAAGGAGACCACAACGGTCGCCATGGACTTCGGCCGGATCACCATGGCCCAGGACCTGATCCTGTACCTCTTCGGTACACCGGGTCAGACGCGGTTCTGGTTCATGTGGGACGAGATCATCCGGGGGGCGGTGGGTGCCGCCGTGCTGGTGGACACCCGCCGGATCACCGACGCCTTCGCCCCGCTGGACTACTTCGAGAACCGCAACCTGCCGTACGTGGTGGCGCTGAACAAGTTCGACGGCGCACCGCAGTACGAGGCCGAGGAGGTCCGCGAAGCGCTGGCCATCTCGCCGCAGGTGCCCCTGGTGATGACCGACGCCCGGCAGCGGGACTCGGTCAAGCAGGTGCTGGTGACGGTGGTCGAGCACGCCATGCTGCGGCTCCAGTCCGAGCACGGGCGGGGCTTCCCGACGCCGGTCGGCTGAGACGTCGCGTCACGGCCGGCACGCGACGGCCGGCCGTGACGTGTTCAGCGGCCGGTGGCACTGCCCCCGGGTCGACCGGGGACCTCGCACGCCCTAGTCGACCCGCAGCCGATAGCCGCGCTTCACCACGGTCTGCACCACCCGGGGCGCGCGCAGGCCGGCCCGGAGCCGGGCGACGGCCATCTCGACGGCGTGCTCGTCCGCGCCCCGGGGCAGGGTCCTCAGCAACGCCGTGCGGGACAACACCCGACCCGGGGTCTGGGCCAGCGCCCGCAGCACCGCCATCGGCGCGGGCGCGAGCGGCCGCAGCTCGCCGTCGATCACCGCGGCGTGCCCGCGCAACGTGAGCAGGTGCCCGGCGGCCTTGAACGTCACGGTCCGGCGCGGCAGCTCGTCGACGATGGTCCGCACCAGCGCGCCCAACCGGGCCCGGCCGGGCGCGCTCACCGGCACCCCGCGCCGCAGCAGCGGCTCGGCGGTCACCGCCCCGACGCAGCTGGCCAGCACGTCGCTGCGCAACGCCGACAGCACCGCGTCGGTACGGTCACCGGCAGCCCGTAGCAACGCCTCGGCCGCCGGCGCCGAAGTGAACGTCACCGCGTCCACCAGCCGACCGGCGATCAGGTCGATCAGCCGGTGCAGTGGCGCCGGATCGGTCGGCGGCGCCCAGCGGTAGACCGGCACCTCGATGACCGTGGCGCCCGCCGCCTCCAGCGCGAGCGTGCACTCGGGTTGCCGCTCGCCGTGCAGTTGCATGGCGATGACCTGCCCGGCCACGCCGCGCCGGCGCAGGTGGTCGACCACCTCGTCGCAGCTCTCCGAGGCGGGCGACCACTGGTCGTGCAGCCCGGCGGCCCGGATCGCGCCGCGTGCCTTCGGGCCGCGCGCCACCACGTACGAGCTGGCCAGCACGGAGCGCAGTGGCTCGGCCAGCCCCCAGCCCTCGGCCGCCTCCAACCAGCCGCGCATGCCGATGCCGGTGTTCGCCATCAGGATGTCCGGCGGCTGGTCGAGGCAGGCGCGGGTCGCCTCGCGCAGCTCGGTGTCGTCGGAGAGCGGCACGATCCGCAGCGCCGGGGCGAGCACCACCCGGGCACCCCGGCGTTCGAGCAGCGCGGCCAACTCGTCGCGCCGCCGGTCGGCGGTCACCCCGATGGTGAATCCCGCCAGTTCTTCGCGCATCAACCCTCCTGTCGCAGCCGCACCTCGACCAGCCCGTCGCGGCACCGTGCGTCGTGTCGGGCCACCGCCACACCGGGCAGGTCGAGGCAGTGCCCGGTGCGCAGGTCGTACACCTGCTTGTGCAGCGGTGACGCGACGGTCGGCACTCCGCCACGGCTGCCGACGATGCCCCGGGACAGCACGTACGCCCCGGAGACAGGATCGCGGTTGTCGATAGCGAACAGCTCGTCGGCGGTCCGGAAGAGAGCGATCTGTGCCCCGTCGACCAGGGCGGCGACGCCCCGGTCCGGTTCCAACCGGTCGACCTGGCAGACGGTGGTCCAGGTCAGCGTGAGGGTCTGGGTCATCGCCGTACCTCCGGTAGGCCGAGGGTGACCGGTTGCCGACGGTGACCGTTGGTCGGCTCGGATCCGGTCGGGGACTGGTCGCGTACGGGAACCGGCTGGCCGCGTTCCCGGATGAAGGTGATCGACGGGTCGGGTACGTCGGGGGCGTTGACGAAGGAGGTGTAGCGGCGCAGCCGATCCGGGTCGTCCAGGACGTCGCGCCACTCGTCCGAGTAGGACGAGACGTGTCGGGCCATCGCCGCGTCGAGGTCCGCGCAGAGCCCGAGTGAGTCGTCGACGATCACCGAGCGCAGGTGGTCCAGGCCACCGTCCATCGCCTCGATCCAGCCGGCGGTGCGTTGCAGCCGGTCGGCGGTGCGGATGTAGTAGATGAGGAACCTGTCGATCAGCCTGATCAGGGCGTCGGTGGTCAGGTCGGTGGCGAACAGGTCGGCGTGGCGGGGTCGGAAGCCGCCGTTGCCGCCGACGTAGAGATTCCAGCCGGTCCCGGTGGCGATGATGCCGAAGTCCTTGCTGCGCGCCTCCGCGCACTCCCGGGCGCATCCGGAGACCGCCGACTTCAGCTTGTGCGGAGCACGCAGCCCGCGATAGCGCAGCTCCAGCGCGACGGCCAGCCCCACCGAGTCCTGCACCCCGTACCGGCACCAGGTCTCGCCCACGCACGACTTCACCGTGCGCAGAGCCTTGCCGTACGCGTGCCCGGACTCGAAGCCGGCGTCGACCAGCCGCCGCCAGATCTGCGGCAGTTGCTCCACCCGCGCCCCGAACAGGTCGATCCGCTGCCCACCGGTGATCTTTGTGTAGAGCTGGAAGTCCCGGGCGACCTCGCCGATCACGATCAGCTTCTCCGGGGTGATCTCGCCGCCCGGTATCCGGGGCACCACCGAGTAGCTGCCGTCGCGTTGCAGGTTGGCCAGGAAGTGGTCGTTGGTGTCCTGCAACGACGCCTGTTCGCCGTCGAGCACGTGCCCGCTGCCCAGCGAGGCGAGGATGGACGCCACCACCGGTTTGCAGATGTCGCAGCCGCGGCCTCGACCGTGCTCGGCGACCAGTCGGGAGAAGGTGCGGATGCCGCGAACGCGGACGATCTCGAACAGCTCCCGCCGGCTGACGTCGAAGTGCTCGCAGAGCGCGCTGGACTGCGCCACCCCGGCCGCGTCCAGGAGCTGCTTCAGCATCGGCACGCAGGAGCCGCAGCTGGTGCCGGCCCGGGTGCACGCCTTCAACGCCGGCACGTCCGCGCAACCGTCGGCGATGGCGGCGTCCACGTCGCCCCGGGTCACCGCGTTGCAGGAGCAGACCTGCGCGGCGGCGGGCAGCGCCCCGGCGTCCGCGCCGCCGCCGTCCGGGGCGAGCAGCGCCAACGGCGCGGCCGGCAGCGGGCCGCCCACACTGGCCCGCAGCGTCGGGTACGCGCTGGCGTCACCCACCAGCACCCCGCCGAGCAGTGTGTGCGCGTCGTCGGAGAGGACCAGCTTCGCGTAGACCCGGGTGGCCGGGTCGGTGAACGTGACGTCCAGGCAGCCCTCGGTCGCGCCGTGGGCGTCGCCGAACGAGGCCACGTCGACGCCGAGCAGCTTGAGTTTGGTCGCGGTGTCCGCGCCGGGGAAGGTCGCCGCGCCGCCGACCAGCCGATCGGCCACCACCTCGGCCGTCGCATACCCCGGCGCGACCAGACCGTGGCAGGTGCCGTCGACCGCCGCGCACTCTCCGACGGCCCAGATCCGCTCGTCGGCGGTACGACAGGTCGCGTCGACCAGCACCCCGCCGCGCGGGCCCAGCGGCAGACCGGCGTCCCGGGCCAACTGGTCCCGGGGTCGGATGCCGGCGGCCACCACCACCAGCTCGGCGTCGAGGGCGGTGCCGTCGGACATTTCCAGGGCCGCGACGCCGCCGTCCGGGCCGGGCCGGATCGCTGTGGTCGCCACCCCGAGATGGGTCCGTACGCCCAGTTCCTCGACGTAGCGGCGGAGCATCGCGCCGCCGGCCTGGTCCACCTGCACCGGCATCAGCCGGGGCGCGAACTCGACCACGTCGGTGCTCAGGCCGAGCAGTCGCAGGGCATTGGCGGCCTCCAGGCCGAGCAGCCCACCACCGATCACCGCGCCGACCCGTCGGCCCCGCGCGTACGCCCGGATGGCCGCCAGGTCGTCCAGGGTCCGGTAGACGAAGACCCCGGGCAGCTCCGTGCCGGCCACCGGCGGCACGAACGCGTACGACCCGGTGGCCAGCACCAGCGCGTCGTAGCGGTATTCGCCGACGGCGGTGGTCACCACCTGGCGGTCCCGGTCGACGGCGGTGGCCGGCTCGCCGAGGCGCAGCCGCACCCCGTCGTGCGGGGTGTGCAGGTTGAGGTCGCTCTCACTGACCCCGTCGAAGTACGCCGAGAGCCGCACCCGGTCGTACGCCGGGCGCCCCTCCTCGGCCAGCACCGTCACCCGCCAGCCGCCCTGCGGGTCACGGGCGCGCAACGCGTCGACGAAACGCTGCCCGACCATGCCGTTGCCGATGACGACCAGTTCGCCGCCGCTCATCGCGTCACCTCCACCGATTCCGCCTGGCTCAGCCAGTCGACGATGCCGCTCACCGCGTCCCGGCATCCGCCGCACCCGGTGCCGGCCCGGGTCGCGGCCACCACCGCATCGACCGTCCGGGCACCGGAGCGCCAGCTTCTGACCAGTGCGCCCTTGCTCACCGTGTTGCACTGACAGACCGTGGCCGCGTCCGGCATCAGCGCCGGTGAGGCGGCCGGCGTCGCGCCGACCGTGCCGAGCGCCCGGCCGAGCAGCAGCGCCCGGCGGTCACTCGGCACCGGCTGACCACGGTCGAAGAGTTGGATCACCGTGCCGACCGCCGGGTTGTCGCCGAGCAGGATCGCGCCGATCAGCCGCTCGTCCCGGATCCGCAACCGGGCGTAGGTGCCCCGGGTCGGGTCGGCGAACGTCAACTCCTCGCCCGGCCCGCCACTGGCCGCGTCCCCCATCGAGGCCAGGTCGATCCCGGCGGCCTTCAGCCGGGTCACCACCGGCCGGGGCCGGTAGCGGGCCAGTGGGTCCGTGCCGGTCAGCACGTCCGCGAGCACCTGAGCCTGGGCCCAGGCGGGCGCGACCAGCCCGGTGAGCACGCCGTCGTGCTCGGCGCAGTCGCCGATCGCCGAGATGGACCGGTCGCTGGTGCGCAGCCGGTCGTCCACCACCACGCCGCGCCGCACGGTCAGGCCGGCGGCCTGCGCGAGGGCGGTGTCCGGGCGTACGCCACAGGAGAGCACCAGCAGGTCGGCGCGGAGCGTCCGGCCGTCGGCCAGGTCGAGGCGGACGCCACTGTCGTCCGCGACCACGCCGGTCGCCGAGACCCCCAGTTGGACGCTGACGCCGAAACCGGCCAGCGTGCCCGCGAGCACCGCCCCGGCGGTCGGGTCCAGTTGCCGTTCCATCAGGTGTTCTCGCGGGTGCACGACGGTGGTGGCCAGCCCTCGGGTGGCCAGCCCTCGGGCGGCTTCCAGGCCGAGCAACCCGCCGCCGAGCACCAGCGCGCTGCGGGCGCCCTCCGCCGCGGCGAGGATCCGCCGGCAGTCGTCCAGGGTCCGGAAGGGGACCACCTGCTCCGGCAGGTTCGCCGGGTCGAGGCCGGGCAGCGGCGGCACCACCGCACGGGCACCGGTGGCGAGCACCAGATGGTCGTACCCGATCCGTTCGCCGTCGCCGGTGCGGACCTCCCGGGCGGACCTGTCGACGGCGGTCACCGGTACGCCGCTGCGCAGGTCGACGCCGTGCCCGGCGGCTTCGGTCAGCTCCACGTCCGGCTCGTCGATCCGGCCGGCCAGCAGGGTGGAGAGCAGGATCCGGTTGTACGCGCGGTGGGGCTCGGCCCCGAGCACCGTGACCTTCCGGTCTCCCTCCCGGGCGTGCAGCTCACCGGCGAGGCGTGCGCCCGCCATCCCGTTGCCGACGATGACCACCCGCGCGGTCATGCCTTCTCCACCCGGACCGCGCAGATCTTGAACTCGGGCATCCCGGAGATCGGGTCCACCGCGTCGTTCGTCACCGAGTTGGCGCGTCCCGCCCCCGCGTAGTGGAACGGGGCGAACACCGTGTCGGGTCGGATCCCGGCGCTGAGCCGGGCCGGCGCGCGGAACTCGCCCCGGCGTGAGGTGACCCGCACCGGGTCGCCGTCGTCGATGCCGAGCCGGGTGGCCAGGTCGGGGTGCAGTTCGACGAACGCCTCCGGTGCGGCGCGCCGCAGCGCGGCCACCCGCCGGGTCTGGGTGCCCGACTGGTACTGCGCCAGCACCCGACCGGTGGTGAAGTGCAGCGGGTACGTGGCGCAGACCTCCTCGGCGGCCGGCCGATGGTCGACGGCGTGGAAGCGGGCCCGGCCGTCCGGGGTGGCGAACGACTTGGCGAAGAGCCGGGGGGTGTCCGGCCCGTCCTCGGTCGCGCACGGCCAGTAGACCCCGTCGTCGGCGTCGATCCGGTCCCAACTGATGCCGGCGTAGTCGGCGGCCCCACCGGCGGACGCGCGGCGCAGCTCGGCGAAGACGACAGCCGGGTCGGCCGGGAACCGGGCCCCCGCCACGACTTCCGGTCGCGTGTCGGCTGGTCCGGGGCTCGCTGACGCGGCGGGTGCTGGTGTGTTGTCGGCCGGTGGGGCGGTGGGCGCCTCGGTGGCTACCAGCCGCGCCGCCAGTTCGGAGATGATGGCGAGATCGGTGCGGACGCCCGGCGGGGGAGGCCGGAGCGCGCGCCGACGCAGCACCCGACCTTCCAGGTTGGTCATGGTGCCGTCCTCCTCGGCCCACTGCGCGGTGGGCAGCACCACGTCCGCCAGCGCGGCCGTCTCGGAGAGCAGCAGGTCCGCGACGACAAGCAGGTCGAGGTCGCGCAGCCGGCCCTCGATGCGGGCCGCCCGGGGTGCCGAGACCACCGGGTTCGACCCGAACACCAGCAACGCGCGCGGGCCACCAGGGGTGCCGAGCGAGTCGAGCAGTTTGTAGGCGGGCACTCCCGGGCCGGGCAGGTCGTCGGCCGGCACGCCCCAGACCCCGGCCACGTGCTCGCGGGCCGCCGGGTCGTCGATCCGCCGGTAACCGGGGAGCTGGTCGGCCTTCTGCCCGTGCTCCCGCCCGCCCTGGCCGTTGCCCTGGCCGGTGAGGCAGCCGTACCCCGAACCGTCGCGGCCGGGCAGACCGAGGGCGAGGGCGAGATTGACGTACGCGGTGACGGTGTCCACCCCCTTGGCGTGCTGCTCGGCGCCGCGCGCGGTCAGGATGATCACGCGACCGCCGGTGCCCAGCGCTCGGGCGGTCGCCTCCAGGTCGGCAACCGGCACCCCGCAGAGCTGTTCCGCGCGGGCCGGCCACCAGGCGGCGACGCCTCGGCGGACCGCGTCGAACCCGGTGGTGCGGTCGGCCACGTAGGCCCGGTCGACCCAACCTTCGGTGAGAGCGATGTGCAGCAGCGCGTTGGCCACCGCGAGGTCGGTGCCGGGTAGCGGTTGCAGGTGCAGGTCAGCCTGGCGGGCGGTGGCGGTGACCCGGGGGTCGACGACGATCAGTTTCCCGCCGTTGCGGCGTTGGTCGGTGAGCCAGCGCACCAGCGGCGGCATGGTCTCCGCCGGGTTCGCTCCGACCAGCAGCAGGGTGTCGGCCCGGCCCAGGTCGGCGAGGGGGAACGGCAGCCCGCGGTCGATGCCGAAGGCCCGCATCCCGGCGGCTGCCGCCGAGGACATGCAGAACCGTCCGTTGTAGTCGATGTGCCTGGTGCGCAGCCCGATCCGCGCGAACTTCCCCAACGCGTACGCCTTCTCGTTGGTCAGGCCGCCACCGCCGAAGACGGCGACCGCGTCCCGGCCGGCGTCGTCCTGAACGGCGCGGATGCCGGCGACCACCCGGTCGAGCGCGGTGTCCCAACTCGCCGGGTGCAGGTCGCCGGTGGCCGCGTCGCGCACCAGCGGAGTGGTCAGCCGATCCGGGTGGTCGAGTAGTTCGGCGGCGGTCCACCCCTTCTGGCAGAGCCCGCCCCGGTTGGTGGGGAACTGGCGTGGGTGGACCGTCACACCGGTGTCGTCCGCGCGCAGCGTCATCCCGCACTGCAGTGCGCAGTACGGGCAGTGCGTCGCCACTTCCCGGGGCGTCAGCCCCGGTGGAGTCGCCGACCGTGCACCGTCTGTCATGTCGGGAAAGCGTGCCGCCGGGCGGTTTCCGGTCCGGGTCCCTTCTGTTTCGGTCCTGTCAAGTGGGGCTCACACCGCACAGGGGCAGCGAGCGCGTTGGAGGGTGCGGGTCGGAGGGTGCGAGTCGGAGCCTGTGGAGCTGAATCGTTTACGGCATCGGTGGTCGACTCGTTTGCGACATCAGCTCCAAAGCGTCAGCGCACTCCACCTCGTGGGTGCCGTCAGCGCAGGTCGGCGCGGTGTGGTCGCCGGGTCACTGGCAGCCAGCCCAGGAACCGGGCGTGAAGTGCACGTGGGTCCGGGCGAACGCCCAGGGAGTACAGGTCGTCGAACGCGCCGTGCATGTTCGCTGCCAGGTAGAACGCCAGGGCGATCGAGTGGCCGTAGAACTCGGTCGCGAGGTGGAGCTGAGCCGGCGGGCACGGCCAGGCGGCGGCACAGTTACGGCAGAGCCACGCCGGGCGCATCGGAAGGTGCGGGCGAGGGCGGCGGGTCATCCGACGCGCACCGGACCGCGCCTGACGGGCGTGCGGGTGGTCGGGCGGCGGGCCGCCAGAGCGGGTGGGTCCGGCCAGATCAGGCCCGCGGGCATCACGAACAGGGAACGGCGGGCTGCCGCGTCGCCGTTCGCGGCCAGCTCGTAACAGTCGATCCACAGCCACCCGTCGTACGTCGGCCAGTCGAGAACGCGAATCACGCGGACGAAGATCGGGCGCAGGAACTGCACACTCGCGGCGCGGGTCAGGTGCAGGACCTCGCCCGCGCGCGGCTTCCGCCGTGTGGGCCTCGGCGCGGGTCTCCGATCGGGCGGCTCATCCGGCACGGCGCTCTCCCTGGTCGTCACTGTGGGAAGGGGCCGCCCCGTGGTGCTCACCCGTCGAGATCTTGGACAGTTTCCGTTACCAGGTAACGGAAACTGTCCAAGATCTGCGGCAGGCCAAGGGCGGCCCCGACACGAACGCGCCCGCCGGGTCTCAGGTCCCTACCGGACGCGCCGCCTGCCGGCTACATTGCCGAGAGCGATGGGATCAGTACACGACGTAGCTCTATTCCCAGGGACGTTCGGGACGTTTCTCTTGGAGGCAGGATGAACCATGCGCTTCAAGTGGCCATGGCCGAAGCCGGCGAGACAGCCGAAAGCCTGGCAGCTCAGACGGGCGTTGATCCGAAAACGGCAGCGCGGTGGATCAGCCCGGGACGCGTGCCGCAGCCCCGTCGGCGCGCGAAGTTGGCTGCGCTCCTGGGAAGGGACGTTGGGGACCTCTGGCCAGATGTCCTCAAACGGCGCGAGCCGCAATGGCTGCGCGAGTGGGTCGACTGGGAACGCGAAGCCCTCGCGATTCGTTGGTTCGAGCACACCTGGGTGCCCGGCCTTCTGCAGACGGAGGCGTATGCGCGGGCGACGTTGGCGGGCGAAGCGTTGACGCCTGACGAAGTCGGCGATGTGGTGGCCTCCCGCATCGACCGCCAGGCCATCCTCCGCCGCGAACGTCCACCCCTTCTGGTCGCAGTCGTGCACGAACTGGTCCTGTACCAATCGGCGTACGGCGACCGACCGTTGATGCGTGAGCAGGTCGCCCACCTTGCGCAGTGCGCAGCACTGCCCGCTGTTCAGGTGCTCGTGGTGCCGCGAGACGTCGGGATGTATCCGGGCCTTGGTGGGGGGTTCATCGTGGCCGAGTTGCCCGACGGCAGCCAGGTTGCACATATCGACAGCCAGGTGCGGGCGCAGATCCTTAATGGAGCTGCGGACGTTGCTACGCTCAATCACAGGTGGGAACGCATCAGAAGTGAGGCTCTTTCCCGTCAACAGTCCCTCGACTTGATCAGGAAAGCAGCGGGATCATGGACCTGACCGGCGCGCAGTGGCGTAAGAGCACGAAGAGCGGAAACAACGGCGGCTCGTGCGTCGAGGTTGCTGACAACCTCCCCGGCGTCGTCCTCGTCCGCGACACCAAAGACCGCGACGGCGGGACGTTGATCTTCGGGCCGGCGGCGTGGACCGGTTTCCTGCACCTGGCGAAGGCGATCGGCCCCGTCGGCTGACCAACGCAGCACCAACTGCCCCCGGCGTCTGGAAATCACGGAACCGGGGGCCTTTCGTGTGTCCAGGATCAGGTCCCCTCATCCCCGCACCGCTTATAATGTGGGAAAACCGTCCCATAAGATGGGAGACCGCGATGAGCGTGACGGACGTCTTCGACGCTGTGGCCGGCACGTACGACGAGGCGCGCAGACGGCTGGTGCCGTGCTTCGACAGCTTCTACGGCACCGCCGTCCAGGTGGCCGCGCCGCCGTTGCGGGCCGCGCTCGCCGCCGGGCGTACCCCGCAGGTTCTGGACCTGGGCGCGGGCACCGGCCTGCTCTCGTTGCTGCTGGCCGCGGCGGTGCCCGGAGTCCGGCTGACCCTGGTGGACGGAGCGCCGGCGATGCTCGCCCGAGCCACCGACCAGTTGGACGCGCGGTCCGTGCCACACCGAACGGTCCACGCCGACCTGGCCGACGAGCTGCCGCCGGGCCGGTACGACGCGGTGGTCAGCGCGTTGGCGATCCACCACCTGGACGACGACGGCAAGCGCGCGCTCTACCGGCGGGCCGCCGCCGCGCTGGCACCGGGTGGGGTGTTCGTCAACGCCGAGCAGGTGGCCGGCCCGACGCCGGAACTTGATCGGCGCTACGACGACGTGTGGATGCAGCGGATCACCGAGCTGGGTGCGTCCCCCGACGAGATCGCGGCCTCCCGGGAGCGGATGCGCCACGACCGCCCGGCGACGGTGGCCGACCAGTGCCGGTGGCTCGCCGAGGCGGGCCTGGTCGACGTCGACTGCTACTTCAAGGAGTGGCGCTTCGCGGTGTTCGGCGGCCGGGCCGGGTGAGCCCGACGGAATGTGCGTTTCACCGCTCGGGGACGAGCTGGTGAACGCAGGGATGACTGTCGGTCACACCCGTGGGTAATCTGCTCGGCATGACTGCCAAGGTGACTCTCTCGTTCACGGACGAGACGATCGAGGAGGCGCGGCGGTTCGCCAAGCGCGAAGGGCTGTCGCTCTCCGCGTGGATGGACCAGGCCGCCCGGGAGAAGGCGCTGCGCGAGGTGTTCACCGCGCACGCCGCCGCCGTGGGCCGCGCCAGCCTGGATCTGGAGTCTGCCGCGCTCGCCGACGCCCGCGAGGTGGGCATGGTCAACGACCTGTTCTCCGGCGGACGGCCGCGTGCTGCGTAGGGGTGAGATCTGGCGCATCGAAGGTGCCCGGGAACGCCTTGGTCTCGTGATCAGCTCGGACGTCTACAACTCCACCGACGTGCCCATCGTGATCGTGGTCGAGGTGGTCGAGGAATCGCTCCTGCGGGACTCGCCGCTCGCCGTGTCGATGGGCCGGTACGTGGTGATGCCCGACCGGATCTCCTCGCCCATGAAGAAGTGGTTCACCGCGTGCGTGGACGTCGCCGACACCGACACCATGCTCCGGGTCGGCCGCGCGCTGCGCATCCTCCAGCAGCTCTGACCGCGCCAGCAGCTCCGACCGCGCCAGCAGCTCCGACCGCGCAGCCGCGGTGGCGTGCTCACCACCGCCGCCGGCCCGTGGTGCGATCCCCGT
This sequence comes from Micromonospora sp. NPDC047644, assembly GCF_040704315.1. Taxonomy (NCBI): domain Bacteria; kingdom Bacillati; phylum Actinomycetota; class Actinomycetes; order Micromonosporales; family Micromonosporaceae; genus Micromonospora; species Micromonospora sp. NPDC047644. The sequence goes on along the minus strand of NZ_JBEYSY010000017.1, from coordinate 86,710 downwards.
TTCCGGCCCGACCCGCGACGGGCACTGCCAGGTAACCGGCCGTTCCTAGCGTTTCTGCTCGTCACATCCACGAGGAGGAGCCGCCGTGAGCACGCTCACCAGCACCGTAGTCACCGCCGAGCCGCCCGCCGTCACCGGTCGCCGGCAGCCGCTGCACGACTGGCGCCCCGAGGACCCGGACTTCTGGCAGGCCACCGGCGCGCCGATCGCCCGGCGCAACCTCTGGGTCTCCATCTTCGCCGAGCACGTCGGCTTCTCGGTGTGGAGTCTCTGGTCGGTCACCGTGCTCTTCCTCGGCCCCGCGTACGGCATCGACCCGGCCGGGAAGTTCCTGCTCACCGCCGTGCCGGCCGCCCTGGGCGCGGTGCTGCGGCTGCCGTACACGCTGGCGGTGGCCCGCTTCGGCGGACGACGCTGGACGATCATCAGCGCACTGCTGTTGCTGGTGCCCGCGGTCCCGATGACGGTGCTGCTGGAACCCGGGGTGTCGTACACCACCCTGATGGTGCTCGCCTGCCTCACCGGCGTCGGCGGCGGCAACTTCGCCTCTTCGATGGCGAACATCAACCTGTTCTACCCACAGCGGCTCAAGGGGCGGGCGCTCGGGCTCAACGCCGGTGGCGGCAACCTGGGCGTACCCGCCGTGCAACTGGTCGGCCTGGCGGTCCTCGCCACCGCCGGCGCCGCGTACCCCCGGTTGGTGCCGGCGGTCTACCTGCCGCTGATCGTGCTGGCCGCGCTGGCGGCGGCCCGCTGGTTGGACACCGTGCCCGGGGCGCGCAACGAGCCGGGCGCGTTGCGGGAGGCGGCCCGCGACCCGCACACCTGGGTGATGTCGCTGCTCTACATCGGCACCTTCGGCTCGTTCATCGGCTTCGGTTTCGCTTTCGGGCAGGTGCTCCAGCTCCAGTTCGCCGAGCGCTTCCCGACCCCGGTCGACGCCGCCTGGCTGACGTTCCTGGGCCCGCTGGTCGGCTCGCTGATCCGCCCGCTGGGTGGGCACCTCGCCGACCGGTTGGGCGGGGCGCGGGTGACCTTCTGGAACTTCGTCGCGATGGCGGTCGGCGCGGGCACGGTGCTGTACGCGGCCCGGGAGCGTTCGTTCGGGCTCTACCTCGCGGGGTTCCTCGCCCTCTTCGTCTTCTCCGGCGTCGGCAACGGCTCCACGTACAAGATGATCCCGGCGATCTTCCGGGCCCGGTCGGCGGACGCGGTGGCCGCGGGTCGGCGTGATCCGGAGGCCGCCGCGCGGTGGGCGCGGCGGATGACCGGCGCGTTGATCGGGATCGCGGGTGCGATCGGCGCCTTCGGTGGGGTGCTGGTCAACATCGCGTTCCGCCAGTCGTTCCTCAGCTCGGGCAACGCCGACGCCGCCTACCTGGCCTTCATCGGCTGGTACGCGTTGTGCTTCGCGGTCACCTGGGTGGTCTACCGCCGTCCGAGGGCCGGTCGGCTCGCCAACGTGTGAGCTGAACCACCCTCGGCGCGTCGCCGCGCGTACGCGTACCCCCGTTTTGACCTGCGGACGGGGCGCCGGGTATCGTTGCCTGCTGTTGTACGACATCCAGAGGCGTGCCCCATCAGGTACGCTTGGTCGTTCGTGCGCGCTGGTCCGGCCTGCTAGATCTGGTCACCTCGGCGCGCGACCCCAGACCGACGACGAGACAAGGTAGACCTGTGCGTACGTACAGCCCGAAGCCGGGTGAGATCGAGCGTCAGTGGCACGTCATCGACGCCTCTGATGTCGTGCTGGGCCGCCTGGCCACCCACGCCGCCACGTTGCTGCGTGGTAAGCACAAGCCGACTTTCGCGCCGCACGTCGACACGGGCGACTTTGTCGTCATCGTGAACGCGGGCAAGGTTGCGTTGACCGGCAACAAGCGCCAGACCAAGGTCGCTTACCGCCACTCCGGTTACCCGGGTGGTCTGAAGCAGGTCGGCTACGACGAGCTGCTGACCAAGCGTCCCGAGCGGGCCATCGAGCTGGCTGTGAAGGGGATGCTCCCGCACAACAAGCTCGGCCGTCAGCTGATCAAGAAGCTGAAGGTCTACGCCGGTGCCGAGCACCCGCACCTCGCGCAGCAGCCGGTGCCGTTCGAGATCAAGCAGATCGCGCAGTGAGCGCGGGCGAAGGAAGCAGCATGACCGACATCATCGAGACCGAGGTCGCCCCGGAAGCCCCCGAGGCCACCGAGGCGCCGGCGCCCGTTGCCCGCGCGCCTCGTGGTGACCGGCCGATCCAGACCGTGGGCCGCCGCAAGGAGGCCATCGTCCGGGTCCGCATCGTCCCGGGCACCGGCAAGATCACCTGCAACGGCCAGGACCTCGAGGCCTACTTCCCGAGCAAGGTTCACCAGCAGCTCATCAAGGACCCGCTGGTCACCGCCGAGAAGCTCGAGCAGTTCGACGTCATCGCCAACCTGCGGGGCGGCGGCACCACCGGCCAGGCCGGCGCGCTCCGGCTGGGCATCGCCCGTGCGCTGATCATCAACGAGCCGGACGACCGCCCGGCCCTCAAGAAGGCCGGCTTCCTGACCCGTGACGCCCGGGTCAAGGAGAGCAAGAAGTACGGCCTCAAGAAGGCCCGTAAGGCTCCCCAGTACTCGAAGCGCTGATCTTTCCCAGCGCGTTGTACTTCTGACGGACGGCCGGTCCGCCTCCCCCTCGTCGGGGGGAGGTGGGTCGGCCGTTCCGCTTTCTCCTCACTGGCAGTGCTCTTTCGGAGGTTGGCGGGTATGGGTCGGTTGTTCGGCACGGACGGCGTACGCGGGCGGGCGAACGCGGATCTCACCCCGGAATTGGCGTTGGCGCTCGCGGTGGCCGCCGCGCACACACTCGCCGAGACGGACCGTAGTCATCCGCCGCTCGCCGTCGTCGGTCGCGACACCCGCGCCAGCGGCGAGATGCTGGAGGCAGCCGTGGTCGCCGGGCTGACCAGCGCCGGCGCCAACGTGGTGCGGGTCGGCGTGCTGCCCACCCCGGCGGTGGCGTTCCTCACCGCCGAGGCCAAGGCCGACCTGGGTGTGATGCTCTCCGCCTCACACAACCCGATGCCGGACAACGGCATCAAGCTCTTCGCCGCCGGCGGGCACAAGTTGCCCGACGAGATCGAGATGCAGATCGAGGCGGCCGTCGAGACGAACGCCACCACCGCCTGGGACCGGCCGATCGGTGCCGGCGTCGGCCGGGTGCACGACCTGCTCGACGGTGCCGACCACTACGTCCAGCACCTGGTGGGGACCGTTCCGCACCGGCTCGACGGGATCAAGGTCGTGGTCGACTGCGCCAACGGTGCCGCCGCCGAGGTCGCCCCCGTCGCCTACCGGGAAGCCGGCGCGGAGGTCATCGCCATTCACGCGGAGCCCGACGGGCTGAACATCAACGACGACTGTGGCTCCAACCACATCGAGGCGCTGCGCGCCGCCGTGGTCGAGCACGGCGCGCACCTGGGCATCGCCCACGACGGCGACGCCGACCGCTGCCTGGCGGTCACCGCCGACGGCGAGGAGGTCGACGGCGACCAGGTCATGGCGATCCTCGCGCTGGCCATGCGGGACGCCGGCACGCTCACCCAGGACACCCTGGTGGCCACCGTGATGAGCAACCTCGGGCTGCGGCTCGCGATGTCCGCGCAGGGCATCCGCCTGATCGAGACGAAGGTCGGTGACCGGTACGTGCTGGAGGAGCTGCGCGCCTCCGGGCTGGCGCTCGGCGGTGAGCAGAGCGGCCACATCGTGATGCCCGCGCACGCCACCACCGGCGACGGGGTGCTGACCGGCCTGCACCTGATGGCGCGGATGGCGGCCACCGGCCAGTCCCTCGCCGAGCTGGCATCGGTGGTCACCAAGCTGCCCCAGGTGCTGATCAACGTGCCGGTCGGCGACCGGACCGTCGGCGCCGCCGCACCCGCGGTACGCGCCGAGGTCGAGCGGGCCGAGGCGGAGCTGGGGGAGACCGGCCGGGTGCTGCTGCGCCCGTCGGGCACCGAACCGCTGGTCCGGGTGATGGTCGAAGCGGCCACCGAGGCGACCGCCCGTGAGGTCGCCGAGCGGATCGCCGAGCTGGTCCGCACCGCGAGCCCGACTGCCTAGGTCGGTTGGACGCTGTGGAGCTGAACCGTTTACGGCATCAGCTCCACAGCCGTCGGGCCTGTTGGATCGACGTCAGCCGCTCGCGCGCAGAGCGTGCAGCCGGCTGACCGCCTCGGTCAGCACCTCCGGGCGCTTGCAGAAGGCGAACCTGACCAGCCGCCGGCCCGCGTCGACGTCGTCGTAGAAGACCTGGGTGGGAACCGCCACCACACCGCAGCGCTCCGGCAACGAGCGGCAGAACTCCACCCCGTCCCGGCCGCCGAGGGCGGTGATGTCGGCGGTGACGAAGTACGTCCCCTCCGAGTCGAGCACCGCGAAACCGGCGTCGGTCAGACCACCGACGAGATGGTCCCGTCGCTGCTGGAGGCCGTCCCGGAAGCCGGTGTAGTAGGCGTCCGGCAGGGCCAGCGCCACGGCCACCGCCGGTTGCAGCGGCGCGGCGTTGACATAGGTGAGGAACTGCTTCACCCGGACCAGCGCCGAGACCAGCGCCGCCGGGCCGCTCGCCCAGCCGACCTTCCACCCCGTGCAGGAGAACGTCTTGCCGGCCGACGAGATGCGCAGCGTCCGCTCCCGCATCCCGGGCAGGCCGGCCAGCGGCACGTGCGGGCTCGACGCGTCGGTGAAGACCAGGTGCTCGTACACCTCGTCGGTGACCGCGTACGCGCCGAACTCCTGACACAACTCGGCGACCTGCGCCAACTCGGCCGGGGTGAAGACCTTGCCGGTCGGGTTGTGCGGCGAGTTCAGCAGCACCAGCCGGGTGCGTGGGCCGAACGCCGCCCGCAGCGCCAACGGGTCGAAGGCGTACCGGCCGTCGGCCGAGGGGCGCAACGTCACCGGCCGGCGGACCGCGCCGGCCAGTGCGATCGAGGCGGCGTACGAGTCGTAGTACGGCTCGAAGCACACCACCTCGTCACCCGGTTCGCAGAGCGCGAGGATGCTCGCCGCGACCGCCTCGGTCGCGCCCGCCGTGATCACGATCTCGCCGTCCGGGTCGTACGCCAGGTCGTAGAACCGCCGCTGATGCGCCGCGACGGCCGCGCGCAGGGCGGGGATCCCCGGGCCGGGCGGGTACTGGTTCTGCCCGTTGCGCAGCGCCTCGGCGGCGGCGGCCAGCATTTCCGGCGGGCCGTCGGTGTCGGGAAACCCCTGGCCGAGGTTGACCGCGCCGGTGCGTACGGCGAGGGCGGACATCTCGGCGAAGATCGTCGTGCCGAACGGCCGCATCCGGGCCACCAGCGGGTCGACATCGGTGCTCGTCGTCACCTGCGCCAGCCTACGGCCATACCCGGCTCGGACCCCAGCCTCACTCGGGGGTGCAACTGGTCGCCCAGTACCCGCGGATCTTCTTGACGACCGGCTTGCCGGTACCGGTGACCGTGACGGTGCAGTCGAGTGGTCTCTCACCCTCGTCGTCGGCCCATCTGGCCTCCACCATCACCCGGGTCTTGCCGTTGGTGCGGATGGTGGTGCTCCAGGGCAGCTTCTGGCCGTCGACGTGGATGAGGTCGCTCTCGGCGTCGAAGTAGGCCAGGTCGACGACACCCGACCCGCTGAGCTGGTAGACCACCGTCACGGGTGCCGGCCCCGAGGTCGGTCGGGTGATCGGCTTCTTGCTGGGGGTGGGGGACGCGGCGGGCGGCTGCGGCGCGGTGGGCCGCTCCGGGATGATCGGCCCGCTGGTGGGCGCCGTCCAGCCGTCGTCGTCGGGGGCGATCCACGGCTCCTCGGCGACCGGGTCCGGGTTCGTCTGGTCGAGCCACAGGCCAGCCACGCAGAGGCAGCCACACACCAGTAGGACGAGTGCCACGACGGCCGCGACGACGATCCCGACGATCCGCCCGCTGCTCGTGGCCGGCTTGCCGGGGACCTGCGGATACCCGGGGTAGGCGTACGGCGGCGGATAACCGGGCGGCGGCCAGCCGGTGCCGGGGGGCGGATAGCCGGTGCCGGGCGGCGGCCAGCCAGCGGTCTGCGGCTGCCCGTCGGGCGTGGGCCACCCCGCCGGCGGTGGCGATCCGGTCGACGGCAAGCCGGAGGAGTCGGGCGACCAGGGGGGCGTCTGCGGGTCGGGCGACCACGGCGTCGTGGACGGTTGTGGCGTCCACTGGGTGGCGGGCGGCGGCGGCGTCCACGGCGCGGCCGGCGGAGGTGGCGCCCAGGGTGCCTGCGGGGCCCACGGCTGGCCCGGCGCCAGCGGGTCGGGGGCCGAAGACGGAGCCGTGGACGGCGGCGCCGTCGGGTCCGGCGGAAGCGCGGGGGGAGCCGGCTCCGGGGCGGACGAGGGGGTCGGTTCGGGCGACGGCGCGTCGGACATGGCTGCTCCGGGCGGGAGTGGGTATGGGACGAACGGGCCGTGGACGGGAGCGCCAAACCCGCCGAGAGACTTCCGCACCCGAAGGCGTGTCGCAACCCCGCCCTGCGGAGCGGCTCGCGAGGGGCCTGTGACGCTCGTCCCGTTGCGGCCGCGTTGGCACTGATCGCTCAGATTCCGTGATTGATAACCCGACTTTCGAGCAACCAACGTGAGTGAAACTGGGTTAGGCTGCGGGCCATGTGTGGAATCGTGGGATACGCGGGCGCGCGCCCCGCACTCGGCATCGTCCTCGACGGGCTGCGGCGGCTGGAATACCGTGGCTACGACTCGGCCGGCGTCGCGATCGTCTGTGACGATCAGCTGCTGACCGAGAAGAAGGCCGGCAAGCTGGCCAACCTGGAGAAGGTGCTGTCCGAGCGGGCCGCTGACGACCCGACCTCCTGCGCGGCCAGCCCGATCGGCATCGGTGACGGCACCACCGGCATCGGGCACACCCGGTGGGCCACCCACGGTGGCCCGACCGACCGCAACGCTCACCCACACGTCGCCCCCGACGGGCGGGTCGCGGTGATCCACAACGGCATCATCGAGAACTTCGCCAAGCTCCGCGCCGAGCTGGAGGCCGACGGCGTCCAGTTCACCAGTGACACCGACACCGAGTGCGCCGCGCACCTGCTCGCCGCCGCGCTGGCCGACCTGCGCGCCGCCGGCCAGCCGGACGGCCCGCAACTGCTCGCCGCCGGCATGCGCGTGGTCTGCCAGCGCCTGGAGGGCGCGTTCACGCTGCTCGCCGTGGACGCCGCCGTGCCCGGCGCGGTCGTCGGCGCCCGGCGCAACTCGCCGCTGGTGGTCGGCCGGGGCGACGGGGAGAACTACCTGGCCAGCGACGTGGCCGCGTTCATCGAGCACACCCGGGAAGCGGTCGAGCTGGGCCAGGACCAGATCGTGCTGATCACCGGTGACAGCATCGAGATCACCGATTTCGAGGGCCAGCCCGCCGCCGGCCAGGACTTCCACATCGACTGGGACTCCTCGGCCGCGGAGAAGGGCGGCTACGACTGGTTCATGCTCAAGGAGATCGAGGAGCAGCCGCAGGCCATCGCCGACACGCTGCTGGGCCGGCTCACCGAGAGCGGTGAGATCGCCCTCGACGAGGTCCGCCTCAGCGACCAGGATCTGCGCGACGTCGACAAGATCTTCATCGTGGCCTGCGGCACCGCGTACCACGCCGGCATGGTCGCCAAGTACGCCATCGAGCACTGGACCCGGATCCCGTGCGAGGTGGAGCTGGCCAGCGAGTTCCGCTACCGCGACCCGGTGCTCGACCGGTCCACGCTGATCGTGGTCATCTCGCAGTCCGGCGAGACCATGGACACCCTCATGGCGCTGCGTCACGCCAAGGAGCAGAAGGCCCGGGTGCTGGCGATCTGCAACACCAACGGCTCGACGATCCCCCGCGAGTCCGACGCCGTGCTCTACACCCACGGTGGGCCGGAGATCGCCGTCGCCTCCACCAAGGCGTTCCTCACCCAGGTCGTCGCCTGCTATCTCATCGGCCTGCACCTGGCCCAGGTGCGCGGCATCAAGTTCGCCGACGAGGTGGGCGCGGTGGTCGCGCAGTTGCAGGAGATCCCCGGCAAGCTGCGGGAGCTGCTCGACCGGATCGAGCCCGTCCGCGAGCTGGCCCGGGAGCTGAAGTCCGAGCCGACGGTGCTGTTCATCGGCCGGCACGTCGGCTACCCGGTGGCCCTGGAGGGTGCGCTGAAGCTCAAGGAGTTGGCGTACATGCACGCCGAGGGCTTCGCCGCCGGTGAGCTGAAGCACGGCCCGATCGCCCTGATCGACAAGGGCACCCCGGTCATCTGCGTGGTGCCCTCGCCGGTGGGCCGGGGCATGTTGCACGACAAGGTCGTGTCCAACATCCAGGAGGTACGGGCACGGGGCGCGCGGACCATCGTGATCGCGGAGGAGGGTGACGAGGCGGTCGTGCGGTACGCCGACCACCTGATCTACGTGCCGCGTACGCCCACCCTGCTGGCCCCGCTCGTCACCACCGTCCCGTTGCAGGTGCTCGCCGCCGAGATCGCCGCCGCCCGGGGGCACGACGTGGACCAGCCCCGCAACCTGGCCAAGTCGGTCACCGTCGAGTAGGCACCCCCTCGTCCGGAACCCCGGTCGCCGCACGTCGCGGCGACCGGGGTTTCGTCGTCACCGGCCCAGCACGACACGGGCCATGCCGTCCAGCGCCGGGTTGCCCGCCTCCCAGTAGCCGGTGTGCCCGCCGCGGCCGCTGGGGAACACCCGCCCACCGAAGCCGGGATCGGCCGGGTCGTGACCGAACCACAGCTCGTGCCCCGTCCGGCCGGGCCAACCGAGCACGGCGGCGAGTGGTGCCGCGCCGAACAGTGCCCGCCGGCCCAGCTCGTCCGGCGACCGGGCGGCCCGGATCACGTCGTCGGGGGCGCTGCTCGCCCAGACCTCCCCGGGCGGCACGCCCAGCTCGGCGGCGTGCGACGCGCCGACACCGGGGGAGCCGACGAAGACCAGTGCGTCGGCGGCCAGGCCATGCTCCCGGGCGGCCACACCCACCACCAGCGACCCGTAGCTGTGCCCGAGCACCGTCTGCCGGGCCGGCGGCCCGTCGTGGCTGACGCGCAGCCCCTCCTGGAAACGGTGCAACCCCGGGCCGGCATCCCGGGCCTGCCCCGCCGAGGCGGCCTCGTTCAGCAGATCCGGAGCGTCGTAGTCCAACCAGAGCACCGCCGCGCTGCGCTCATCCGGGGCGAGCGCGGCGCACCGCTCCAGCACCCGGGCCGCCCTGCCCAGCTCACCGGAGGCGTCGTCCAGGCCGGCGGTCATCCCCGGCACGTAGGTCAGCACCCGGTCGGCGTGGTCCGGGTCGCCGAGCGCCACCACCGCCCGGCCCTCACCCGCCGGATCCAACCCGAGCAGGTACGCCCGCGGCACCTCGCCGGCCGTCAGCCGGCCGACCAGCGCGTCCAGACCGGCCAGCCGCCCGGCCACCCCGCGCAACCGGATCAACGCGAGCGGCCCCGGCGGCACCTGGGACAGCAGCCGTCGCCGCTCGGCCAGCAACTCCGTGCGCCAGGCGTCGAGGCGTAACCGGTTGGCCTGGTCCCGGGCGGCCACCGGCAGCCCGTCCAACCGGCCCACCAGGGCCGGCTCGCGAACGATCAGCCACCGTCGCTGCGCCGGCGTCAACCCGGACCACCAGGCGCTGACGAGCGTGGGCGCGGCACCGAGGGCCGGTCGGCCCGGCGGAGGCGGAGACGCCCAACCGCTGCCGGCCGCCCTGGCCAGCTCATCCAACCGGTCCGCCGCGACCCGGTCCGCGGCGGCTGCCCCGTCGAGCGCGGCCCGCAGGGCCGCGGCCACTCCAGCCGCGGCGACCCCGGACCGCTCGGTGGGTCGAAGCCGGGCGGGATCGACCCGCACCGCACCCGAGCGGTCCACCAGCAGGCCGGCCGCGTCGGCCTGGGCGACCGCCTGGGAGAGCCGCGCCTTCGCCACCGCCAACCCACCGGCCAACTCCGCCAGCACCTGGTCGACCTCGATCAGCGCCGGTGCGATCGAGGCCAGCTCGTCACGCAGACCGTTGAGGCGGGTGTCCGCCGCCGTGGCGGCCGTACCCGACCAACCGTCCCCCAGCCGCCCGGTGGCCGCGCGCAACTCGCCAAGGCGCCGATCGAGTGGCCTGGCCAACCCCGCCCACGCCGCCCCGGCGGCCCGCCACCCACCAGGATCGACAGCCCACAGCTGTCGGTAACCGACGCTGCTCACCGAGGTAGGGAGGCGAACCGGCCGGCGGCCCGATCGTCCACCGTCTCGTACGCGTCGGCCGCCGCCCGGACGTCGCCGGAGGTCGCCGCGACCCGGTCACCCAGCCGGCGGAACCAGGCATGCCCGGCCGCCTCCAACCCGGCCAGCGCCACGCCGGCTCGCCATTCGGGTGCCGCCACCACCAGGCCGGGGAACCCCGCGAGGCCCGACGTCAACCGGCGCGCCTCGTCGTCGAGCAGGCCGGCGACCGCCCGCAACTCCTCCGGCCGCACGGCGAACGGCTCGTCGGTCATGACCACACCCCCGTGGACGATCGATATCGACGCGCTCACGCTAGGCACCTACCGGAGGGTGCGACGTGCCCTGTGGACAGCCGACGTCGAGGCGTACCCCGGGGTGTCCACAGGCGTTGCCCAGCGCGAGCCCGACGGCTAATCTGCGGCCTCGACCGCCGGTAGGGTGGTGTGGTGATCGTCGCTGTCGGCATCGACGTGGTCCTGGTCGACCGGTTCGCCCGGGCTCTGGCACGGACGCCGCTGCTCGCCGACCGGCTCTTCACCGAGGCCGAGCGGCACACCCGCTCCGGCGGCCTGCGCTCGCCCGAGTCGCTCGCCGCCCGGTTCGCCGCCAAGGAGGCGGTGGCCAAGGCGCTCGGCGCCCCGGCCGGGCTCAACTGGCACGACTGCGAGGTGGTGCCCGACCCGGCTGGCCGCCCCTGGTTGGCCGTCTCCGGCACTGTCGCGGCGGTGGCCGACGCGCGCGGGGTCAACCACTGGCATCTCTCGTTGTCGCACGACGGCGGGATCGCGTCGGCGATGGTGGTCGCGGAACGATGACGTCGGCCGGGAGGACCGGTCAGGTCAGCCCGCTAACTGAATGGGACACGGTGGCATGAGAGCGGTGTGGCGGGTGGCCGACGTACGGGCGGCCGAGGCGGGGTTGATGGGCACGCTGCCGGAGGGGACGCTGATGCAGCGGGCCGCAGCCGGCCTGGCCCGCCGGGCCGCGCTCCTGCTCGCCGAGCGGGGCGGCGTCTACGGGGGTCGGGTGCTGCTGCTGGTGGGCTCCGGTGACAACGGCGGCGACGCGCTGTACGCGGGGGAGCGGTTGGCCCGGCGAGGGGTCCACGTGTCCGCCCTGCTGCTCACCCCCGGGCGGGCGCACGCCGCTGGCCTGGCCGCGCTGCGAGCCGCTGGCGGCCAACTGGTCCAGGCCCCGGCCGGCCCGGTCGACCTGGTCCTCGACGGCATCGTCGGCATCGGTGGCACCGGCGGGCTGCGGGAGAACGCGGACGAGGCGGTCCAGCGCCTCGGCGAGCTGCGCGGGCGCGACGGGGGACGGGCCACGGTGCTCGCGGTCGACGTGCCCAGCGGGGTCGCGGTCGACACCGGCCACGTACCGCTGTCCGCGTCCGGCCGGCCCACAGCGGTGCGCGCCGACGTGACGGTGGCCTTCGGCGCGCTGAAGCCCGCCCTGGTGGTCGGCCCGGCCGCCGCGCTGGCCGGCCAGGTCGAGCTGGTCGACATCGGGCTGCGGCCGTGGCTGCGCGGCACCCCGGCGCTGCGGGTCACCGAATGGTCCGACATTGTCGACTGGTGGCCCCAGCTGGGCGCGGCGTCGGAGAAGTACACCCGGGGCGTGGTGGGGGTGGCGACCGGCTCGGCGACCTACCCCGGTGCGGCGGTGCTCTCCGTGGGCGGCGCCCTGGCCGGGCCGACCGGCCTGGTCCGCTACGCCGGCAGCGCCCGAGCCGAGGTGCTGCACCAGCACCCCTCGGTGATCGCCAGCGGGCGGGTCGCCGACGCGGGCCGGGTGCAGGCCTGGGTCTGCGGCTCCGGGCTGGGCACCGGTGCCGATTCGGCGGCCGAGCTGCGCGCCGTACTGGCCGCCCCGGTGCCGGTGGTGCTCGACGCCGACGCCCTGACCCTGCTGGTGGACGGCTCGCTCGCCGACCGGCTGCGGGGTCGGGACGCGCCCATCGTGGTCACCCCGCACGACCGGGAGTTCACCCGTCTCTGCGGGGAGGAGCCGGGCGCCGACCGGGTCGGCGCCGCGTTGCGGCTGGCGGCCTGGATGAACGCGGTGGTGCTGCTCAAGGGGGATCGCACGGTGATCGGCACGCCGGACGGTCGGGCGTACGTCAATCCGACCGGCACCCCGGCGCTGGCCACCGGCGGCACCGGCGACGTGTTGGCCGGGCTGCTCGGCTCGCTGCTGGCGGCCGGGGTGCCCGCCGATCGGGCCGCCGCCTCGGCCGCGTACCTGCACGGGCTGGCCGGGCGGGAGGCGGCCCGGGGCGGGCCGGTGACCGCGCCCGACGTGGCGACCGCGCTGCGTCCGGTGCTGGCCCGGCTGGGCTGAACGGGGCGGTTCCGGGTGCGCTGACCGGATCGTCGCGGCGGGACGTGCGTCGCCGCCCGCGGTGATCACGGCGGAAAGTAGGCTGGGTGCATGTGGCAGGCCGAGGTACGCGTCGATCTTGACGCCATCCGCGAGAACGTGAGCAGGCTCCGCTCCGGCACCACCGCCGAGTTGATGGCAGTGGTGAAGGCCGACGGGTACGGCCACGGCATGCTTCCGGCCGCCCGCGCGGCGCTCGACGCCGGCGCGGACTGGCTCGGTGTCTGCACTCTGGACGAGGCCCTCACCCTGCGGCGGGCCGGGGTGACGGTGCCGGTGCTGGCCTGGCTGCTGGCCCCCGGGCTGCCGCTGCACGAGGGGGTCACGGCCGGGGTGGACCTGGGTGCGGCCAGCCTGGCGCAACTGGACGAGATGATCGAGGCGAGTCGCCTCGCCGGCCGTCCCGCCCGCCTGCACCTCAAGATCGATACGGGGCTGTCCCGGGGCGGCGCGACGGTCGCCGACTGGCCCGCGCTGCTGGACGCCGCCGCGAAGGCGCAGGCCGACGGCCTGGTCGAGGTGGTCGGCGTGTGGAGCCACTTCGTGTACGCGGACTCGCCCGGCCACCCCACCACCGACCGCCAACTGGCCGTGTTCCACGAAGCGCTGGCCATGGTCGAGCGGGCCGGGCTGCGACCGCGCTGGCGGCACCTCGCCAACTCGGCCGCCACCCTCACCCGCCCGGACACCCACTTCGACCTGGTCCGTCCCGGCCTGGCCATCTACGGGCTGTCTCCGGTGGCCGGCGAGACGTACGGGTTGCGGCCCGCGATGACCGCCCGCGCCCGGGTGATGCTCACCAAGCGGGTGCCCGCCGGCACCGGCATCTCCTACGGGCACGCCTACACCACGCAGGCCGACGCGAACCTGGCCGTGGTGCCGCTCGGGTACGCCGACGGGGTTCCCCGGCACGCGTCCAACACCGGCCCGGTGCAGCTCGGCGGCGTACGCCGGACGATTTCGGGTCGGGTCTGCATGGACCAGTTCGTGCTCGACTGCGGCGACGACCCGGTGGCCGACGGCGACGTGGCGACGCTCTTCGGCAGCGGCGTCGACGGCGAACCGACGGCGGACGACTGGGCCGAGGCGGTCGGCACCATCAACTACGAGATCGTCACCCGGTTCGGCGGCACGCGGGTGCCCCGGGTCTACGACGGCGAGAAGCCATGAGTTATCGCATTCCGCGTCCGCGGACGGCCGCGGGCCGGGTAGCGGGGATCGTCGGCGCGGCGGTGGGGGTGGCCGCGGCAGGTCTGGCGGCTGGCGTCGCGACCGAGCGGACCCTGGTCCGCCGGCTCAAGGCCGATCCGGCCGACCGCTACGCGCACGAGACGTTCGGCAAGCAGCGGTACGACGAGGCGTTCCGCCTGGAGTTGCCGGACGGCACCGACATCCACGTCGAGGTGGTCGAGCCCACCCGGCCGGTGCCGGGGCACCCGACTGTGGTGCTGGTGCACGGCTTCTGCCTGGACATGGGGACGTTCCACTTCCAGCGCCAGATGCTGGCCGCCCGCGGTGACTACCGGATCGTGGCGTACGACCAGCCCGGTCACGGTCGCTCCGGCCGGCTGGAGACCGGCGAGTACGACCTCGCGGTGCTCGGCCGGACGCTACGCGAGGTGATCGACCGAACCGCCCCGGACGGGCCGCTGGTGCTGGTCGGCCACTCGATGGGCGGCATGACGATCATGGCGTTCGCCGAGCTGTTCGGGGAGCTGTTCGGTGACCGGGTGGTGGGCACGGTTCTGATGGCCACGTCGGGCGGGCTCATCGCGGAGACCAAGCTGGTCGCGCCCGCGCTGCTCGGCCGGGTCGGCGGCCCGGTGCTCTACATGGTCAGCAACGCCACCCGGTACGGCGGTCCGGTGATCGACAAGGCCCGCAAGTCGACGTCGAACGTGGCCTGGTTACTGACCCGCAAGTACGGTTTCGGCACCCGCAAGCCCAGCCCGTCGCTGGTGTCCTACGTGGAGACGATGAACTCCCGGACGTCGGCCGACACGGTGACCCGCTACCTGCGGACCCTGGCCACCCACTCGCGCTTCCCGGCGCTGGCGGCGCTGGCGGCGACTCCGGTGCTCGTGGTGGTCGGTGACAAGGACATGATCACGCCGGTGACCCACTCCGAGGAGATCGTCCGCCGGTTGCCGCACGCCGAGTTCGTGAAGATCAAGGACAGCGGTCACGTGGTGATGTTGGAGCACGCGGACGAGGTCAACGCCGCCCTGGCGCGGTTCCTGGAGTCATTGCAGAGCGTGGAGGAACGGTGAGTCACGTCGTCAAGCTGCCGACCGTCGAAGACACCCGGGACTTCGGCCGGCGGCTGGCCGGGCTGCTGCGCGCCGGCGACCTGGTGCTGTTGACCGGCCCGTTGGGGGCCGGCAAGACCGCGCTCACCCAGGGCGTCGGGGCCGGGCTCGGTGTCCTCGGGGACATCACCTCGCCGACCTTCGTGATCGCCCGGGTGCACCGCCCCGATCCGGCCCGGGGCGGCCGAGTGGCACTCGTGCACGCCGACGCGTACCGGTTGGGTGACGCCACCGACCCGCGCGCCGAGATCGACGACCTGGACCTCGACGCCTCGGTGGACGACTCGGTGACGGTGGTGGAGTGGGGCGAGGGCCTGGTGGAGCAGTTGGTCGACGCGCACCTACGGGTTCGCATCGACCGCCGCGACGACGACACCCGCATCGTCGAGCTGGACCCGGTCGGCGGTGACTGGGCCCGGCGGCTCGCCGACCTGGGCTAGGTCGGTGGCTGTCGTATCCGATGCCTAGAGTGCGGGGGACCGACCCGCGCTGTGAGAGGTTCCCGATGCCCGACGACGCCCCCGCCCTGGATCTGCTGGCCCTGCTGCCGGAGCAGTGGCGCACCGTGCTCACCCCGCACCTCGACCCGGCACGCACCGCCGCGCTTGCTGAGTTCGTCGCCCGGGAATACGCCACGCAGACGGTCTTTCCGCCGCAGGAGGATCTGTTCTCGGCATACCGGCTCTGCCCGCCGCAGGGCACCCGGGTGCTCATCCTCGGGCAGGATCCCTACCATCGGGCGGGGCAGGCTCACGGGTTGAGCTTCAGCGTTCGCGATGGTGTGACGGTGCCGCCGTCGTTGCGCAACGTCTTCAAGGAGCTGGGCGAGGACGTGGGCGTCCCCAAGCCGCGCAGCGGCAACCTCGACGGGTGGGCCGCCCAGGGAGTGCTGTTGCTCAACGCGGTGCTGACCGTCCGGCAGGCCACTCCGGGCTCGCACGCCAACGCCGGCTGGGAAGAGTTCACCGACGCGACGATCCGGGCTCTGGACGCGGCACCGGACCGGGTGGTCTTCCTGCTCTGGGGCGGCTACGCCCGCAAGAAGGCCGCGCTGGTCACCAACCCGCAGCACGTGGTGCTGGAGGCGGGTCACCCCAGCCCGATGAACCCGCGCGGCTTCCTCGGCAGCCGCCCGTTCAGCGCCGCCAACAAGGCACTCGCCGACGCCGGCCTGCCCACCATCGATTGGGAGCGCACCGCCGGCTGAGCCGCTCGTCGAGGTCCCACCGCCGGCTGAGCCGCTCGTCGAGGTCCCACCGCCGGGCCGGGGCCTCAGCGGATGTGGCGCAGAGACCGACGGCAGTTGGCTCAGCTGTCGCTGGCCAACTGCCGTTTCCGGTAGCGGCGTAGCAGTCCGGCGGCGCGCGGCTCGATGAGTTCCAGCTCGACGAGCGGCACCACCTGGTAAGTCCTTTCGCCGTGGCGCACCTCGATCGTCTCGGGCAGTTCGTCGCACATCGTGGCCCTGATCTCCCCGTACCGGGTCGACCACCGGTGTTCGCCCGGCTCCTCGGGCTCCAACCACACCCCGCCGAACTCACCCCAGCGAGCGTTCCACCGCTGCCCGTAGTTCGTCTCCAGCCAGCGGGTGAACGGTTTGGAGTCCCGCCAACGCAGGGCGATCTCCAACGCGTCGACCGGCACCGGCGCGCCCTGCAGCAACGCCGCGGTGCAACCGGTGATCACCTGTGGGAAGTCGGTGAGCCGGTCCAGCAGCCGATCCAGCCCCAACCCGTCGATCCGCTCGGCGATCGGCCGGGCGGCCAAGCCGTCGATCTGGGCGTCGAGGTGCGCGTCCAACGGCTCGACTCCGACGACCAACTGCACGTCCATCGCGGCAAAGAGCCGTTCCAGCACCGGGACGGTAGGCGCTCGCTCACCACGTTCGAACCGGGCCACCGCCGCCTGGTCGACCTCGGCCAGTACGGCCAACTGACGCTGGCTCAGGTCGCGCAGCTGTCGGTGCTGCCGGGCGGCAGCACCGAGCAGGACGACAAGGCGAGTCGATGACATCCCGGCATGGTGGACCACGGGCGAGATGCCCGCGATCCCGCTGCGGCAGGTCGGGGACTTGCGGCTGCTCTGCTGTACCTGCCGCCGCTCTTCGCCTCCCTCGGCGGCTGCTGGTGCTGGTCGCGATCCGCGCCCCAAAGTCGGCCTGCGGATGACCTGGAGGGCCTCACTCCGATGAGCGTGATGTCTGTGAGTCATCACGATGACTCACAGACATCAGGCTTATCAGCGGATGTGGTCCCAGCACTCGTCCCTGGCTAGATGTCTGGGCCCGACGGCCGACGGCGCGGGGACAGTCTGCGGCCAGGCAGTCCTGCGGCGGGGTGGGCAGAGGTGGGATGAGGCGAGGCGAGGTGAGGCGAGGTGAGGCGAGGCGAGGTAGGGGCGGCGTGGGGGGCGAAGGTGGCGGGGCGGGGCGGGGCGTGACTGGGCGTGCTGGCGGGGCCGCTAGGCTGGCTTACCGTGCTCGTACTCGTGGTGGACAGCTCGACCCCCGCGGTCACCGCGGCGCTGGTGGAGATTTCGGCAGACGGCGTGGCGTCGCGGGCGCACCGGTGCACGGTCGACGCCCGCGCGCACGGTGAGCTGCTCGCGCCCCAGGTGGATGCGGTCCTCGCCGACGCTGACGCGCGCCCGCGTGACCTGGCGGCCATCGTCGCCGGGCTCGGCCCGGGTCCGTTCACCGGGCTACGGGTCGGCCTGGTCACCGCCGCGACGATGGGTCAGGTGCTCGGCATCCCCACGTACGGTGTCTGTTCGCTGGACGCCATCGGTCACCCGGCGGCCTCCGGTACGCCGGTCCTGGCCGCCAGCGACGCCCGGCGCAAGGAGCTCTACTGGGCCGTCTACGACGGCGCCGGCCAGCGGATCGTCGGGCCCGAGGTGTCCGCGCCGGCGGTCGCCGCCGCGCGCGCCCGCGAACTCGGCGCGACGATCGCGGTCGGTGACGGGGCGCACCAGTACGCAGAGGTCCTGGACCTGCCCGTTCGGGTCGAGCCGCGCTATCCGGAGGCGACAGTGCTGGCGTTGCTCGCCGCCGAGCGGATCCGGGCGGGGGCGCCCAGTGAGCGGCTCACTCCGCTCTACCTGCGTCGCCCCGACGCGGTGGCGGCGACCGGCCGCAAACCGGTCCTGCCATGACCGCGGTACGGCTCGAACCGCTCCGCTGGTGGCACATCGACGACGTGCTGCCGATCGAGGCGGACCTCTTCGGCGCCGAGAAGTGGTCGCCCGCCATGTTCTGGAGCGAGCTCGCCAACGGGCACCACTACCGGGTCGCCGTCGACGCGGACGGGTCGGTGCTCGGCTACGCCGGGCTCGCCGGCGTTCCGCCGGACGAGGTGTGGGTCCAGAACATCGCCGTCCGCCGGGACGCCCAGCGGCGCGGCGTGGGCCGTGCCCTGCTGGAGGAGTTGCTGGCCGAGGCGGTCCGGCGCAATGCCGGCAGCACCCTGCTGGAGGTCGCCGTGGACAACGCCGCAGCTCAGCGGCTCTACGCGACGTACGGTTTCGAGCCGATCGGGGTGCGGCGCGGCTACTACCAACCGAGCAACACCGACGCGCTGGTCATGCGGCGCGACGCCGAGCCGACCGGGAACGGACCACACGACAATGGCTGACGAACCACTGATCCTGGGTATCGAGACCTCCTGCGACGAGACCGGTGTCGGCATCGTGCGGGGGCACACCCTGCTGGCCGACGCGCTCGCCTCCAGCGTCGAGGAACACGCCCGGTTCGGGGGTGTGGTGCCGGAGGTGGCCAGCCGGGCCCACCTGGAGGCCATCGTGCCGACCATGGACCGGGCCTTGACCGAGGCCGGCGTCACGCTGGCCGACATCGACGCGATCGCTGTCACCTCGGGGCCGGGGCTGGCCGGTGCGTTGCTGGTCGGCGTCGCTGCCGCCAAGGGGTACGCGGTCGCCGCCGAGAAACCCGTCTACGGCGTCAACCACCTCGCCGCCCACGTCGCGGTGGACACCCTTGAGCACGGCCCACTGCCCGAACCCGCCATCGCGCTCCTGGTGTCCGGTGGCCACTCGTCCCTCCTGCTCGTGGACGACCTGGCCCGTGGTGTCACCCCGCTCGGCGCCACCATCGACGACGCGGCCGGGGAGGCGTTCGACAAGGTCGCCCGGCTGCTCGGGTTGCCGTTCCCGGGAGGTCCGCCCATCGACCGGGAGGCCCGGGCCGGCGATGCCGCCTCGATCGCCTTCCCGCGCGGTCTGACCGCCGCGAAGGATCTCGCCGCCCACCGGTACGACTTCTCGTTCTCCGGCCTGAAGACGGCGGTGGCCCGGTGGGTCGAGGCCCGTCAGCGTGCCGGTGAGCCGGTTCCGGTGGCCGACGTGGCCGCGTCCTTCCAGGAGGCGGTCTGTGACGTCCTGACCAGCAAGGCCCTCGCCGCCTGCCGGGCACAGGGCATCGAGACCCTGGTCATCGGTGGGGGCGTGGCGGCGAACTCGCGGCTGAGGGCGATGGCCGAGCAGCGAGCCGAGAAGTACGGCATCCGGGTCCGGGTGCCCCGGCCGAAGCTGTGCACCGACAATGGCGCGATGGTGGCCGCGCTCGGTTCGCACCTGGTCGCCGCCGGGGTCGCTCCGAGCCGACTGGACCTGCCAGCCGATTCGGCGCTGCCGTTGACCACGGTCAGCGTGTGACGGGGCGGCGGACATGATCGTGCGGATGTGGGAGGCGCGCGCCGAGGCGTACGGAGTCGCCGACCTGATCACCTGGGTGTGCGACACCGCCCTGCCGGAGTTGGAGCACGACCCGCTCCACGTCTCCAGCGAGGTCTTCTCCTCCACCGACCACCGGGTGGTGGTAATCTCCAAGTGGCGCAGCAGCCCTCGCCCGCTGCCGGACCCACCAGCCCTGTTGGTGGCCCGCGCCCCGCACTCCTGGGACTTCACCCAGGTAGACCGCTGACGCGAGCCACCGTCCAGGCCGCTGGTTGACCGGTCAGCTGCGGCGCAACATCCGGTAGGTGGCGATTCCGCCGGTGCCCAGCGCGGCGAGGAAGACCAGCCAGACGACGGTGCTGCTGACACCGACCTGCGGGCCGGAGTTGGCCGAGGCGGCGGCCAGGAGCCCGTCCTCGCCCGGGGCGGGCAGCGCGGCCGGCGGCAGCTCCGGCCAGCGGACCAGGCCGGTGCTCTCCAGCATCTGCATGTGGTGCTGGACGAACCCGTTGGCGTCCTCGCAGAGCTTGCGGACGGTGGCGTCCCGGGTGCTGGCCCGGACCGCGCCGATCACCGGGAAGATCTTGCCGTGGGCGACCCGGAGCCGGGTGACGAAGATCTGGTCGAACCGGGCGCCGGACGCCTTCTGCATCTCGGCCAGCCAGCCCTTCTGCTCGGCGGTCGGCTCGCTGGGGATCGTCGCGCCCAACTTGTTGGCCGCCTCGACCACGAGTTCGTCGAGCCTCTGGTGCTCGCCGGCGATGCCGGCGCCGATCTCCCGTACCTTCGCCGACTGGCCCTTCTCGGCGGCCATCTGACCGGCTGGCATCTCCCAGAGCCCGGCCAGGCGTACCCCGTTGAGCAGTGTCATGTCGGCGGCGTTGAGCTGCTGGCCGCCTGCGGGGGCGGCGACGGCCACACCGGGCAGGACACCGACCCCCGCGATGATCGCGATGAGCAGCATCGCTGCCCGGTGGGTCCGATTGCCCAGTCGGCGGTGGGCGGATCTGAGCGGTGCCATGTCTGTGGTGCCTCCTCGGTCCGGACCGGATCGCGTCTGGACCGGGCATCCGTCGCCTGTGCCGGTTGCCCGTCCGCCCACTGGTACGGACTGATCGCGCGATAAGTTCATCGCGAAGCGAACCGGATCAGCGGGTGACGGCCAGCGGCCCGACGTCCACACCGGACACGTGACGGATCAGCCCACGTCGAGGGGGTCGGCGAGGAGCCGTTCGAAGGCCAGCTCGGCGGCGCCGATCAGAGGCGCGTCCGTGCCCAGCTTCGGCGTACGCAGCCGGACGTGCTCCAGGCAGGCGCCGAGCGCGTTGGAGTTGAGCCGGCTGCGGATCTGGGCCGCCGCCGCGAGGTAGAGGTCACGCATGGTGCCGCCGAAGATGACCATCTCGGGGTTGAAGACGTTCACCAGGTTGGCCACGCCGAAGCCGAGCCAGTCGCCGGCCTGGCGGACCGCCGTCTGGGCCTGGGCGTCCCCGCGGTCGGCCGCGTCGAAGACCTCCAGCAGGGCGTCACGGCCCCGGGCGTCGGAGCGTCCGGCGGCGCGCAGCAGGCCGTGCTCGCCGATCTCGGTCTCCCAGCAGCCCCGGGACCCGCACTCACAGGGTTTGCCGTCGCGGACCACCTTCATGTGGCCGACCTCGCCGCCGTACCCACCGTGCCCGGTCAGCCGGCGCCCGCCGGCGATGATGCCGGCGCCCACGCCGACGTCGCCGTACAGGTAGAGAACGTTGTCACAGCCCGCCGCCACACCTCGTGCGTGTTCCGCGAACGCCGCGACGTCGGCCACGTTGCCCACGGTGACCGGCACGTCGATGCCCAACTCGTCGGCGAGGGCCGCGCCGATCGGCTCGTCCACCCAACCGGTGGTGGGGCCGAGTCGGACGAGGCCGTCGTCCCGGCGGACCATGCCGCAGACCGCGACGCCGGCACCGACGCAGATCGCGTCCGCCGGCACCAGCTGCTGCATCTCCTTGACCGCGCCGGCTAGCAGCGGTGCGGCCTCCGCGGCCAGCAGCCCGCGCGGCCGGTCCAGGTCCCGGCGGTCCAGGACCGCGCCACCCAGCCCGATCCGGGCCGCGCGCAGCCGGTCCACCTCCACCGAGTACGCGTACGCGTAGACCCGGGCCGACTCGGGCCGGACGACGAGCGACGGTCGTCCGGCCCGGCCGGTTTCCTTCGGTGCCCCTTCGCTGACCAGCCCCACTGCGGACAGGTCGGCGGTGAGCGCGCCGATGGTGCTGCGGTTGAGCCCCAGCGTGGTGGTCAGTTCGGCACGCGTGGTCGCCCCGTTGACGTGCACGTGCCGCAGCAGGGCCCCGAGGTTCTGCCGTCGGACGTCATCCTGGCTCGGTCCTGGGCGCATGCTGGCGCTACCTCCCGCGCGGTCAGCTGGTGCCGGTGGCTGCCGCGCGGCGGCGGGAGAGCGCGTCGACGCTGGCGGCGAGCAGCAGCACGACGCCCGTGACCACGTACTTGACTCCCGCGGTGTATCCCATCAGGCCCATTCCGTTCTCGATGACAGCGACCACCGCGCCGCCGAGTACGGCGTCGAGGACGCGGCCCTTGCCACCGAAGAGGCTGGTGCCGCCGATCACCGCTGCGCCGACCGCGTAGAGCAGTACGTTACTGCCCCCGGTGTTCGGGTCGACCGAGTTGGCCCGGCTGGCCGCCACGATGCCACCGATGGCGGCCATCGAGGAGCAGATCACGAAGACCGAGATCCGGATCCGGTCGACGCCGATGCCGGCCCGGCGGGCAGCTTCGCGGTTGCCGCCCACGGCGTAGATGTGCCGGCCGTAGCTGGTGCGTTGGAGCACGAAGGTCCAGATGATCAGCAGCACCGCGATGATCGGCACCACGATCGGCACACCCTTGAGGGAGCTGATCAGGACGTTGCGGCTGCGCTCCAGGTTGAGCACGTACACCGCGGTGCCGAGGATGACGGCGAGCCCGCCGATCCGCAGCGCCACCACCGCGAGCGGGTCGGTGATCAGGCCGCGGGCCACCCGCTTGCGGTGGCGCAGCAGTTGGACCGCCGCGTAGCCGATGACCGCGAGGGCGGTCAGCGCCCAGCCCAGCGTGGGGGCGAGGTTGCGGTTGGCGATGGCGATCAGCACGTCGTCGCGGACGGAGATGTTGGTGCCCTCTTTGACGAGCAGCAGCACGACGCCCTGGAAGGCGAGGAAACCGGCGAGGGTGACCACGAAGGACGGAATGCCGATCTTCGCGACGAGCATGCCGAGCGTGGTGCCGATGACCACGCCGGTGGCGACGGCGGCGAGCACGGCGACCCACCAGGGGTAGCCGAGCACGGTGACCACATTGGCCAGCACCGCCGCGCAGACACCACTGGCGAAGCCGGCGGAGAGGTCGATCTCGCCGAGCAGCAGTACGAAGACCAGGCCCATCGCGATCAGCGTGACCGCCGCGCCCTGGGTGAAAAGGTTGGCGAAGTTGCCGGCCGACAGGAACGACGACGGCCGCATGATCGCGAAGACGGTGCAGAGCACGATCAGGCCGAGGACGGCTGGTAGCGCGCCGACGTCGCCACCGCGTACCCGGCTCAGGTAGTTGCGGAAGTGGCCTCCGACGGTCGGCGTCGGTGTGACGGCGGCGGGGCCGTCCTTCCGCACGGCGGTGGTGGTCATCGGGCGCCTCCTGAGATCGAGTCGGCCGCCTGCGGGCCGTCGCCGTTGCTGCCCGGGTCGGTGGCGAGGCCGAGCCCGCCCGAGCGCCCGGCGGTGATCAGCTCGACCACCTGGGCGTGGGTGATGTCGGTGGTCTTCACCTGGGCGACCATCTGGCCGAGGTACAGCGCGGCGATCCGGTCGGAGACGGCGAAGACGTCGTTCATGTTGTGCGAGATGAGCACCACGGCCAGGCCGTTGTCGGCGAGGCGTCGCACCAGTTCGAGCACCTGGGCGGTCTGTGCCACGCCGAGCGCGGCGGTCGGCTCGTCCAGGATGACGAGCTTGCTGTTCCAGAGCACCGCCTTGGCGATGGCCACGGTCTGGCGCTGACCACCGGAGAGGCTGGACACGTGCTGCCGTAGTGAGGTGACGGTGCGGATGGAGAGCCCCGCCAGGGTTTCGGCGGCGAGCTGTTCCATGGTCGGCTCGTCGAGGACGATGCCGCTGCGCTTCTCCCGGCCGAGGAACATGTTCTGCACGATGTCCAGGTTGTCGCAGAGCGCGAGGTCCTGGTAGACGACCTCGATGCCGAGCGTGGCGGCGTCGCGGGGGCTGCCGATGTGCACCGGTTCACCGTTGAACAGGAATTCTCCGGCGTCGGTGGGATGGATGCCGCTGATGCACTTCACCAGGGTCGACTTGCCGGCGCCGTTGTCGCCGACCAGGGCGGTCACTTCGCCCGGGTGGACGGTCAGGGCGACGTCGCGGAGCACCTGGACGGGACCGAAGCTCTTGCCGATCCCGCGGAGTTCCAGCAGGGGGGTGGCGGACACGGGGGTCTCCTTCTTAAGGGAGGGTCGGGGCCCGTCCGGCGGGCGCCGCCCGGCACGGGAGAGTGCTCCCGTGCCGGGCGGCGATGGTTGTTCCGGCGGGTACTGCGGCGTCGGTCAGCTGATGCCGGCTTCGGCACAGGCCTTGGCGTACGCCGCGGTGCAGACCTCTTCCTTGGTCACGTAGCCGTCGGCGATGACGTCCTTGACGGTGTCCTTGTAGATGGCTTTCGGGGTGAGCAGCACCGAGGGAACGTCCCGGTCACCGTCCTTGACCGTCTGGCCGGTGTCCTTCTTCTCACCCTTGGCGAGGGCGATGGCCAGCTCGGAGGCGGCGTTGGCCTCTTCCCGGACCGCCTTGTAGACGGTCATGCACTGGTCGCCGGCGAGGATGTTCTGCAGGCCCTCGGTGCTGGCGTCCTGCCCGGTCACCGGCACCTTGCCGTTGAGCTTGTTCTTCTTCAGGATCGAGATGGCCGCGTTGCCGAGACCGTCGTTGGCGGCCAGCACGCCGTCGATCTTGCCGTTGGCCTTGGTGAGCTGCTGCTCGAAGATCGTCGCGGCCTGCGCGTTGTCCCACGCCGGCACCGCGTCCTCAGGGCCCTTGACGTATTCCTTGGAGTCGAACTTCGGCTTGAGCACCGAGTCGTAGCCGGCCTTGAAGAGGGTGGCGTTGTTGTCGGTGGGGGAGCCGTTCAGGTACGCCACGACGGGGTTCTTGGCGCCCTTCTCGGTCAGGCACTTCGACAGACCCTCGCCCTGGAGCTTGCCGACGGTCTCGTTGTCGAAGCTGACGTAGTACTGGGCGGAGCCGCCGAGGGTGAGCCGGTCGTAGTCGATGGTGGCGACGCCCTGCGACTTGGCCTTGTCGAGCACGGCCTTGCCGGTGCCGGAGTCCAGGTTGACGATCATCAGGGCGGTCACGCCGCCGGTGATCATCTGGTCGGCGATGGTCTGGAAGGCGGTCTTGTCGTTCTGGGCGTTCTGGATGTCGTACTGGACGCCGGCGGCCTTGAACGCCTCCTCCAGGAACCGGCGGTCCGCGGTCTCCCAGCGGGCCGAGGACTTGCTGTCCGGGAGGATCACGCCGATCTTGGGGGTCTTGGCGGAGGCGGCCTTGTCGCCGGAGTCGTCGCCACAGGCGGTCAAGCCGCCGGTCGTGAGCAGGCCCACGGCGGCGATGGTGAGGATCCCCTTACGCATGTGCAGGGTCCTTTCGGAGGTGGGGGAGGTGTTGTTTTGTTGTGTCCGGCAACGTATTTCGCGTCACACCGGCTCCACAAGACCGCGCAGGTGCATAGTTTGTTGGGGGCGATAACAATTCAGCAACGCGACTGTTACTCCGCGGGTATCCCACGGGGAAGTCGACGTAACGACTGTCGTCAGTGGGTCCGCAACGGCGCGGTGCGGGCGTCGGTCAGCGCCACCAGATCCGCCGCGGCCAGTTCGAGTTGCAGACCACGCCGACCAGCCGAGACGTAGATCGTCGGGAGATCCAGTGCGGATTCGTCCAGCACGGTGGGCAACCGCCGACGCTGCCCGAGCGGGCTGATCCCCCCGCGCACGTAACCGGTGGCCCGCTCGGCGACCGCCCGGTCGGCCAACGCCGCCCGCTTGCCGCCGACCGCAGCCGCGAGAGCCTTGAGATCCAACTCGCCGGTGACCGGAACGACCGCCACGGTGAGCGCGCCGTCGACGTCGGCCACCAGAGACTTGAACACGCGCTCCGGTGCCACGCCGAGCGCCACCGCCACCAACGCGCCGTAGTTCGGGGCGTCCGGTGCCACCCGGTACGGATGGGTGCGATGCGCGATGCCGCGCTTGACCAACAGTGCCGTTGCCGGCGTGCCCTGTCCCGCCACAGCGACGACGCTAGTCGACCGGCCGGCCGATCAGCACCGTCGGTGCGCCGTCGACCCGGGTGAGCACCAGACTCGCCGACTCGGTCCCGGCCAGCCGCAGGTCCCGCCGGAGCTGCTCCGGGGTCAGCGCCGAACCGCGCTTCAGGATCTCCACGCGGCCCACCCGACGGTCGCGCAGCAGCGCCCGCAGGCGCTTGAGCGAGAACGGCAGCACGTCGGTGATCTCCAGACAGCGCGCGTACGGGGTGCGGACCGGCTGGTCGGCGTAGAGGTAGGCGATGCTCGGGTCGCCCAGGTTGGCGTCCAGTTCGGCGGCCAGTTCGGCAACGAGGTGCGCGCGCACCACCGCCGGGTCCGGGTCGTACAGGTAGCGACGCGGCGGCCCGACCGGCGCCTCGGCGGCACCCGAGCCGGTGAGCTGATGGTGGCCCTGCTGGCGGTACAGGGTGGCCCGACGGGGCACCTCCGCCAGCTCTCCGCACCAGAGCGCGGCCTCGACCAGGTCGCCGTCCACGCCGACCCACTCGGCCTCCGCGCCGGCCGGGATGAGCGCGTGGTCCAGGCCCGGCGCGACCTTGACCACGGTGCGCGGCACCCGCTCGGCCAGCCCGGTGACGAAGTCCCACGGCGGCGAGTAGGCGCGCGGGTCGAAGATCCGCCGCCCGGAGCCGGTGGCGCGGCGGGCCGGGTCGCAGAAGACCCCGTCGACCCCTGACACGTCGAACCCGGTCGCGTCGCCGCACTCGACGGTGAACAGCTCGGCCAGCCCGGCTGCCTCGGCGTTGGCGGCGGCCATCGCCGCGGTCACCGGGTCGGCCTCCACCCCGTACACCCGGATGCCGGCGCGGGCGGCGGCCAGCGCGTCGGCCCCGAGCCCGCACCCGAGATCGGCCAGGGTGCGCACACCGGCCGCGTGCAACCGGGCGGCCCGACGGTCGGCGACCACCCGGCGGGTGGCCTGCTCCAGGCCGGGGCGGGTGAGGAACATCCCAGCGGCGGCCGAGCCGAACTTGCCCACCGCCCGGTGGCGCAACTCGGCCTGGGTCAGCGCCGCAGCGGCCAACGTCGGCGGCACCCCGGTCGCGCGCAGCGCCGACGCCGCGACCAGTGGATCACCGCCGGCCAGGTCGGCCGCCGCGGTGAGCGCGGCCGACCCCTCGGGGGTACGCAGCGCCGCCAGCTGATCGAGATCCACCCGGACATTGTCCCGTCCGACTCGGAAAACTTGGCTGGCGGGGCGCGACGCGCTGGCACTCTCCTTGACGGAGTGCTAGCCACGGAATAACCTGCGATTAGCACTCTCACCCTGAGGGTGCCAGCTTCCGGGTCTCACGACCCGGGTGCGCACGCCAGGCGGACCGGCACCCGCGACGACGGCACCGCCCGGTGGCATGAGGCAGATTGACGCTGGTCAGCCCCGCTGGCCAGCAACGAAACCAGTACCCCAGGAGGGTATGCCCGTGACTACCGCGACCAAGGTTGCGATCAAGCCGCTCGAGGACCGCATCGTGGTCCAGGCGAACGAGGCTGAGACCACCACGGCGTCGGGCATCGTGATCCCCGACACCGCCAAGGAGAAGCCGCAGGAGGGCACCGTCCTCGCTGTGGGCCCGGGGCGCGTCGACGACAACGGCAACCGGGTTCCGGTTGACGTGCAGGTCGGCGACACCGTCCTTTACTCGAAGTACGGCGGCACCGAGGTCAAGTACGCCGGCGAGGAGTACCTGGTGCTCTCCGCCCGCGACGTCCTCGCGGTCATCGAGAAGTAAGCAACCGATCAGTGCCATTGCCCCGGTCCGGCTCGCCGGGCCGGGGCAATGGCGCTTCGAAGGGACATTCATGGCGAAGATCCTGAGCTTCTCGGACGACGCCCGGCACCTGCTGGAGCACGGTGTCAACGCCCTCGCGGACGCGGTCAAGGTCACCCTCGGCCCGCGCGGGCGCAACGTCGTCCTGGACAAGAAATTCGGTGCGCCGACGATCACCAACGATGGTGTGACCATCGCCAAGGAGATCGAGCTCACCAACCCGTACGAGAACCTTGGCGCGCAGCTGGTCAAGGAGGTGGCGACCAAGACCAACGACGTCGCCGGCGATGGCACCACCACCGCGACCGTGCTGGCCCAGGCGATGGTTCGCGAGGGTCTGCGCAACGTGACCGCCGGGACCAACCCGGCCGGCCTCAAGCGGGGCATCGACGCGGCGGCCACGAAGGTCTCCGAGGCGCTGCTCGGCAAGGCCGCCGAGGTCACCAGCAAGGAGTCGATCGCGAACGTGGCGACGATCTCCGCGCAGGACTCCACGATCGGCGACCTGATCGCCGAGGCGATGGAGCGCGTCGGCCGCGACGGTGTCATCACCGTCGAGGAAGGCTCGATGCTCACCACCGAACTGGACGTGACCGAGGGTCTCCAGTTCGACAAGGGCTTCATCTCGCCGAACTTCGTCACCGACCTGGAGGGTCAGGAGTCCGTCCTCGAGGACGCGTACATCCTGGTCACCACCCAGAAGATCTCGGCGATCGAGGAGCTGCTGCCGCTGCTGGAGAAGGTCCTGCAGAACAGCAAGCCCCTGCTGATCATCGCCGAGGACGTGGACGGCCAGGCGCTCTCCACCCTGGTGGTCAACTCGCTGCGCAAGACCCTCAAGGTCTGCGCGGTCAAGGCCCCGGGCTTCGGTGACCGGCGCAAGGCGATGCTCCAGGACATCGCCATCTCCACGGGCGCCGAGCTGGTCGCCCCGGAGCTGGGCTACAAGCTCGACCAGGTCGGCCTGGAGGTGCTCGGCACCGCCCGGCGCGTCGTGGTCGACAAGGAGAACACCACGATCGTCGACGGCGGTGGCCAGAAGGCCGACGTCACCGACCGGGTCGCCCAGATCCGTAAGGAGATCGAGGCCTCCGACTCCGACTGGGACCGGGAGAAGCTGGCCGAGCGGCTGGCGAAGCTCTCCGGCGGCATCGCCGTCATCAAGGCCGGCGCGGCGACCGAGGTCGAGATGAAGGAGCGCAAGCACCGCATCGAGGACGCCATCGCGGCGACCAAGGCCGCGGTCGAGGAGGGCACCGTGCCCGGCGGCGGCGCCGCCCTGGTGCAGATCCTCTCGGTGCTCGACGACGACCTGGGCTTCACCGGTGACGAGAAGGTCGGCGTCTCGGTCGTGCGCAAGGCGCTCGTCGAGCCGCTGCGCTGGATCGCCCAGAACGCCGGTCACGACGGCTACGTCGTGACGCAGAAGGTCGCCGACCTCACCTGGGGCAACGGCCTCGACGCCGCCAAGGGCGAGTACGTCGACCTGGTCAAGGCCGGCATCATCGACCCGGTGAAGGTGACCCGCAACGCGGTCACCAACGCCGCCTCGATCGCCGGTCTGCTGCTCACCACGGAGAGCCTCGTGGTGGACAAGCCGGAGCAGGCCGAGCCGGCCGCCGCCGGCGGGCACGGCCACGGCCACCAGCACGGCCCGGGCTTCTGATCCGGTAGCGACACCCGTTCCGGGGCGCACCGCCGTACGGCGGCGCGCCCCGGCTCGTTTCTGCGGTCGGCCAGGTCATTACCGAACGCTGACGTTGTTGGCGACCGGGCAAGAGGATCGCGCACACTGGGCCGATGAGCACCACGTCACGGCGGTACGCCGCGCTGGCCGGAATCACCGCCGCCGCCGTCGCGATCGGGATCGCCGAACCGGTCGCGGTGTTGACCGGTCCCCGGTCGGCACCCCTGGTCGCGGTCGGCGGGGTCATCGTCGACGCCGTCCCCGAGTCGCTGAAGCAACTCGCCATCGACCTCTTCGGCACCGCCGACAAGATCGCCCTGCTGGTCGGCACGGCCGTGTTGCTGGGGGGCTTCGCCGCCCTCTTTGGCGTACTGGCCGTCCGTCGACTGGCACTCGGCCTGGCCGGCATCGCCGCGTTCGGCGCCATCGGCGTGGCAGCCGCGTTGACCCGCTCCGGTGCTGACCTCGCCGACGCGCTGCCGTCCCTGGTCGGCGCTGGTCTCGGCGCCCTGGTGCTCTGGCTGTTCATCGACGGACCATTCGAGCTGAACCCCTGGTCCTGGTCACCACCCACACCGCCCGCCGGCCCTGGGTCGCCGGCTGGGCCAGGGTCGCAGGCGGGTCCCGAGTCGCCGGCTGGCCCTGGGTCGCCGGCTGGCCGGGTGTCGGCCCCGGGTCCCGGGTCGCCGGCTGGGCCGGGGTCGGCCGGCGGTCCCGGGTCGCCGGCTGGGTCGGGGTCGGGGTCGCCCGGAGAGTCGGTGCCGGTGTCCCCGGCAGGGTCGGTGCCGGTTACTCCCGCCGGGCCGACGACGGCGGCCGAGTCGACCGGGCCTGACGAGGTGGACCCGGAGTCGCGGCGACGGTTCCTCACCGGCAGCGGAGTGCTGCTCGGCACGGCCGTGGTGGCCGGCCTCGGTGGGCGGTGGCTGGCAGGGCGGCGCGGCGTGTCCGCAGCCCGCGACGCGATCCGCCTGCCCGCGCCGGTCGCTCCCGCACCGGCCGTACCGGCGGGCGCGGACCTCAAGCTCGCCCAGCTCGCGCCGTACGTCACCCCGAACTTCGGGTTCTACCGGATCGACACTGCGCTGGTGGTGCCCCAGGTCGACCCGGACACCTGGCGGCTGCGGATCCACGGACGCGTCGGCCGGGAACGCACCTACAGCTACGCGGATCTGCTGGCCCGACCGCTGGTCGAGCGGTACGTCACCCTGGCCTGCGTCTCCAACGAGGTGGGCGGGGACCTGATCGGCAACGCCCGGTGGCTCGGCGTACCCCTGCGGGAACTTCTGGACGAGGCCGAGCCGGACGACGACGCCGACCAGGTCGTCGGCCGGTCGGTCGACGGCTGGACCTGCGGCACCCCCACCGCCGCAATGCGCGACGGACGGGACGCGCTGCTGGCCGTCGGGATGAACGGCGAACCGCTGCCGGTCGAGCACGGCTTCCCAGCCCGAGTGGTGGTGCCGGGCCTCTACGGCTACGTGTCGGCCTGCAAATGGGTGACCGAACTGGAGCTGACCCGGTTCGCCGACTTCGACGCGTACTGGGTGCCGCGCGGCTGGTCCCCCCAGGGACCGATCAAGACCCAGTCCCGGATCGACACTCCCAGGAAACGTAACCGGCTTACCGCCGGCCCGGTGACCGTCGCCGGGGTGGCCTGGGCGCAGCACCGGGGCATCCGCCGCGTAGAGGTACGCGTCGACGACGGCCCGTGGCAGGAAGCCGCGCTGGCCCCCGCGGTGTCGGTGGACACCTGGGTGCAATGGTCCTGGCGCTGGGACGCCACACCGGGCGAGCACCGTCTCCAGGTCCGCGCGACCGACGCGACCGGTGAAACCCAGACCGAACGTACGCAGGACGTCGTCCCGGATGGCGCCACCGGCTGGCACACGGTCACCGTCACCGTCCGCTGACCCACGGCACGCGCCCGCGCCGGTCCGCGCTCGAAGCGGGGGCTGTGTCGGCGCGTGCTGTATGGGTCGGTGGCCTGTGTCCGCGGTCTGGTGTGTGGGTCGGTGGGCTGTGTTGGCGGCGTGCCTTGCGCGTCGTCGGCGTGTGTCCGTGGGGGTCTGGGGTGCGGGTCGGTGGGCTGTGTTGGCAGCGTGCCTTGCGCGTCGGTGGCGTGTGACCGCGGGGTCTGGTGTGTGGGTCGGTGGGCTGCGTTGGCGGCGTGCCTTGCGCGCCGGTGGCCTGTGTCCGCGACCTGGCCTGCCGGCTCCCGACACTGCCATGGATCGGCGGGCCCGTTGACTGGCCGGCAATATCCAAGATCTGCAGGCCAAGTCGATTGGTCGACGCCCGTCGCCTCCGTTGGGGCCGGTTCGGGACTCCCCGCCCTCCGGCCCGGCCCACGGCCGGCTGCCTCAGCCGCCTGCGGCGGCTTCCCCGGCGGGTGGGGCCTGCCGCCGGGTTTCATCGCTGCACGCCGGGTCGCCTCACCGCCGCGGCATCCGCTCTCGTGCGGCGTCGGCTCTCGTGCGGCGTCGGCTCTCGTGCGGCGTCGGCTCTCGTGCGGCGTCCGCTCTCGTGCGGCGTCCGCTCTCGCGCGGCGCCTGCGGCCCGCAAGCAGCGAGATCTTGGACAGTTTCCGTTCTCGCTTGACGGTAAGTGTCCAAGATCTGCTGACGCCTGCCGAGTGGACCATGCCAACTGGTTCCGGCGGTGCGATTCTGCGGCGAGTGGGGTGGGTCTGCCGGGACGGAGATGTGGACGCGGCGTGGGGCGGTGCGAGCGATTCACTCGCGGATCCGGGACCGTGCTGCTAGCCGGCGCTGCTGGGTGCGGGGGCCGGCTGTCGGTCGGTGTGGTGGTGCGGTCTGTGCGGATCGAGGCATGGGTATACCGCTGGCCGGCACCCCGGGGTGGCGGGTGCCGGCCAGCGGTTCGATGTGGCGCTGTGCGGTGGTGCTGTGGTCATGCCGTGCGGTTTTGCTGTGCTGCGGTGTTGCCGCGTGCTTGGGGTGGTGCTGTGCGGTGGTGTCGCGTGCTTGCGGTGGTGCTGGGGTCAGCTGTTCCAGTGCTGGGCGACGAGGTCGGTGGCCTGCTGCTCCCACTGGGCGTAGGCGTCCGGGTAGGCCGACACCTGCACCGTCTGCGCGGCGTCGGTCAGGGGCATGTCCTGCCACCCGTCGACCTGCTTGAGGCCCTTGAGGAAGGCGGTGGTGGAGTACTCGGGGTCGGTGATCTGCTCCGGCGTACCCCAACCACTGGACGGGCGCTGCTGGAACAGGCCCAGCGAGTCGTGGTCGTTGGCGTCGCCGAGGTGGCCGAGGTTTTCCAGCTTGGACTCCTGCAGGCTTGTCGCGATCGAGATGACCGCGGCCCGCTCGGGCAGGCCGGCCTTCTTCGTGGCGGCGATGATCGTCTTCACGTTGGCGGTCTGCTCATCGTTGAGGCCGATCCGGGACTGGTCGCCCTGCGGCTTCGACGCGGCCGACTGCACAGCCACGGGCTTGGCGTCCACGACCGGGGTGGCGGCGTGGGCGGCGATCGGACCGGCGAACACACCACCGGCGAACGCGAGACCAGCAACAGACAACATGCTCTTACGAATCATCGTGTTCATGGGGGTAGCTCCTTCGGGGGTAGGAACACCCACACCAAGGGGGGACGGTGGTGAGGGTGTGAGCACCTCGTCCGGTGCTGCACTAACAAGGGGAAAGTCTGAGGGGTGACGCCCTGTCGGGCGTCGGAGTCGGCGACCTGGCGAGCGGGAGGCTCGTGGCGCCGGGACCCTGTATAACGGCCGGGGGCCGGGGGCCATTCCGGGGTCGGCCCATCCATCGGCACCCTCGCCGAGGCGGTGCCTGCGGTCGACGGGGGTTGTAACGACCGGCGGGCCGGGGTCATTCCGGGGTTGGCCCATCCATCGGGCACCCCCGTCGAGGCGGTGCCTGCGGCCGTGGGGACTTCAACGATCGGGGGCGGGTTGGCAATCCAACCTGCGGACCTGCGTCCCGACCCCGTGGGGTCGGGCGGCGGGCGGTGGTGCTGCGATCGTCAGTGTGTGTAACGAGCCCGGCCCGGCCATGATTCCGGCCCACGGGTGCGCCCCGTCACAGGACAGAGTTCGCAGACCTCGCAAAAGCCGGCCCGTTCCACACATCGAGCCGGCCGGCAGGGGTCCATGTCCCGCATCAGGCCGGAACGCCCTGGACCGGGCAAACCTCCCAGGCTGGCCGACACGGCCAGCCCCTCAGGCCGTGCCCCTTGACCCTGCCGCAGTCGCGACGAGAGGGGTCAAGGGGGGCACGGCAGGATCCTGACCACACCGAACCGCCGAACCGCCGAACCGCCGAACCGCCAAACCGCCGAACGGCCTGAAACGCGCGAACCGCGCCTCCGAGGCGGAGGCGCGGTTCGCAGATGTCGGGACGTGTGTGTCGGGTCAGGCGACGTTGCGTTGGGCCGGGACGGTCGACTTGTGCGGACGACCCAGGCGGGCCTCCAGTCGTGCGACGTCGACCCGGGCGTGCCGGCGGTCTGCCAGGTCCTCCCAGCCGACGGCGAGCAGTCGCAGGCGCTCCGACTCGCTGAAGCCGCCCCACACGCCGTAAGGCTCTCGTACCGACAGGGCGTGAGCGGCGCATTCGGCGCGAACCGGGCAGGCGCGGCAGACCGACTTGGCAGTGGACTCGCGACGCAGCCGGGAGGAACCACGCTCACCGTCGGGGTGGAAGAACTGGGCGCTGTCGCGCCCTCGGCAGGCACCGAGTCGCTGCCAGTCCCAGAGATCGACGATGGGTCCGGGCAGTCTACGTACGTTCGACATCAGCACCCCTCCTCCCGCGCGGCTCCGCGAGAATCCTTATGGCCGGCATCCGGGCGGCGGGCCGCGCAGGCGCACCGTTCCCGGCCTGGATCTCCCGGTACCCGGGCCGTTGCCAACTCACACGTCTGTGATCGAAAACGTCCGGGAAATTGCGGCTTTTGCCCCATCTGTCGGAAAAGTTCGAAGGATTGCCGGGAACCCCCTCCCCAGCCGACCGCGTCATGGTCTGCTCGTTGGCGGAGAGGAGACCACAGTGCGTACCGTTCTTGTGTGCGTTCGGACACCACTCGCGGCCCAGCACCTTGCTTCTGCTGCCGCGCGGCTGGGGTTGTCCGCGATCGTTCGTACCGCCGTCTCTGATCCCGAGGTGATGCTGCGGCTGGCCGAGCGACCGGCCGACGTGGTTCTGGCCGACACGGCCCTCACTCGGCCGGACAGCGCCGGCTTCGTTCGACGGGTGTTGGCGCGTGCGCCGCAGGCGGCGGTGCTGCTGCTCGGCACCGAGGAGTCCGAGGCCGCGGCGGCCACCATCAGCGCCGGCGCGCGAGGGCTCATCCAGAATGTCGACCATGATCTGACCAGCGCGGTGGCGAAGGCGCTCCTGCTGCTGACCGCGCCCGGCCGAGCCTCCCGGCAGCGGATCACCGATCCGGCCCGCGACGCGGCGGCGGTGGGTGGTTCCGGCCGCTCCGGGCCGTCGCCGCGCGGTTCCGGTGAGCCCGGCTGGACGGCTACGGCAGCCGACGGGCCGGCCGGGGTGGCGTCGGTGCCGGTGCAGCGGGGCGACGACGAGGCGGAGGCGGGGACGGGCGAGTCGCCGGCGCAGACCGACCCGAGCCGTCCCGCCCCGAACGCCCGACCCAGTCGGGCGTCGATCGGTCTCACCGAGCGTGAGCTTCAGGTGCTGCTCGGCATGGCCGAGGGCAAGAGCAACGCGGAGATCGGCCGGGAGCTGTTCGTCTCGGAGGACACCGTCAAGACGCACGCCCGGCGGCTGTTCCGCAAGCTTGGCGCCCGGGACCGGGCCCACGCGGTGGCGGCGGGCTTCCGCGCCGGTCTGGTGGCCTGACACCCGGACAACGCGCCGCACGTCGAGCCGCGCGGAAGCGAGCGCGCCGCACGACACCCTGCGCAGCCGGGGCGCACCGCAAGGCCGGGGCGCACCGCAAGGCCGGGGCGCACCGCAAGGCCAGGGCGCACCGCAAGGCCGGGGCGCACCGCAAGGCCGGGGCGCACCGCAAGGCCGGGGCGCACCGCAAGGCCAGGGCCGCACTGTGTGGCGCCGCCGGGCGCGCCGCGCAGCCGGGGGCGCGCCGCAAGGCCAGAGCGCGCCACGCCACCGAGGCACACCGCGCGGGAGCAGAGAACCCCACAGCAGGGGTACGCCGCGCGGCAGCGTTACTTGGTGGCGGTCGGGGTGCCCGGCTCGTCCTCGGTGCCCTCGGACAGGGTGTCGTGCACCCCATCCGCGTAACCCCGGGCGTAGTCCCAGGTCACGTAGTGGTCCGGGTCGGGGTCGTAGGCGGGTTCGTGCACCCGCGGCCTGCCCGAGTTGAGCAGGTGCCGCAGGTTGCCGCGGAGCAGGTCCCAGTCGAAGTAGTGCGGCTCGCGACAGTCCTCACATTCGATCACCAGCCCGCGAACCCCGATCGGGGCCAGCAGCGCCTGGTAGATCTCCAGGTCAGCGAGGTCTTCCAGCACATCCTGCCGCTCGACGTCGGTCAGCGGATCCGGCGTCGCGTCATCGCCCGGGTCATCCAGACCCGCGGTCGGATCGGCCGGGTCGCCATTGAACGGGTCGATGGGCTCGTCGTGCACCCCCTCACCGTAGACCCAACGCGGCGCGAACGTCCGCCCCCCGGCCTCCGCGCCGGCCGGCCTGCCACGGACGGGTCGCCCAGCTCACTGGGTACGATGAGGCGACGTGCCGGCATCGTGGTGCGCTCCGGTGCCCGCCCGCGCCACCTCGCTGAAGCCCATCCGAGCAGCTCAGGGGAGCAATCGTGGAAAATTCGCCCAGCACCGATCTTCCGGCCGGCGGCGAGCACGCCGACCTGGGCGGCCACCTGCCCGAGCTGCCGGCCGGCTCCGCCCGGGTGGTTCCGCTCGGCCTCACCTTCGACGACGTGCTGCTTCAGCCGGGCGAGTCGGACGTGGTGCCCAGCCGGGTGAATACCCGAACGAAGCTCACTCGCAACATCGAGTTGTCCATTCCGCTGCTGTCCAGCGCGATGGACACGGTGACCGAGGCCCGGATGGCGATCGCCATGGCCCGCCAGGGCGGCATCGGCGTGTTGCACCGCAACCTCTCCCTGGAGGACCAGGCGCTCCAGGTCGACCTGGTGAAGCGCTCGGAGTCCGGCATGATCACCAACCCGGTGACCGCCAGCCCGGACGACACGCTGCGCGAGGTCGACGAGCTGTGCGGGCGTTACCGCATCTCCGGTGTTCCGGTGGTGGACGGCGACGGCCAGCTCGTCGGCATCGTCACCAACCGGGACATGCGTTTCGTCTCCGAGCCGAACACTCCGGTTCGCGAGATCATGACCCACACCCCGCTGGTCACCGCGCGGGTCGGGGTGAGCAAGGACGAGGCTCTGGCGCTGCTGCGTCAGCACAAGGTCGAGAAGCTGCCGATCGTCGACGACTCGGGCCGGCTGCGTGGCCTGATCACTGTGAAGGACTTCACCAAGAGCGAGCAGTACCCGGACGCCAGCAAGGACGACGCCGGCCGACTGCGGGTCGCCGCCGCCATCGGTGTGGGCGAGGACGCGTACAAGCGGGCCCGTGCCCTTGTCGACGCGGGCGTCGACGTGCTGATCGTGGACACCGCGCACGGTCACCAGCGGGCCGTGCTGGACATGGTCCGCCGGCTCAAGGCCGACGTGACGGTCGACATCATGGGCGGCAACGTGGCCACGTACGCGGGCGCGAAGGCGCTTGTCGACGCCGGCGCCGACGGCGTCAAGGTGGGCGTGGGGCCGGGCGCGATCTGCACCACCCGGATCGTCGCCGGGGTCGGCGTGCCGCAGGTGACCGCGATCATGGAGGCGGCCCGGGCCGCCCGCCCGGCCGGCGTGCCGGTGATCGGCGACGGCGGCATCCAGTATTCCGGCGACATCGCCAAGGCCCTGGTGGCCGGCGCCGACACGGTGATGCTCGGCAGCCTGCTGGCCGGTTGCGAGGAGAGCCCCGGCGAGCTGATCTTCGTCAACGGCAAGCAGTTCAAGACGTACCGCGGGATGGGGTCGCTCGGCGCG
Organism: Micromonospora sp. NPDC047644; assembly: GCF_040704315.1. Taxonomy (NCBI): domain Bacteria; kingdom Bacillati; phylum Actinomycetota; class Actinomycetes; order Micromonosporales; family Micromonosporaceae; genus Micromonospora; species Micromonospora sp. NPDC047644. Next base: position 49,232 of record NZ_JBEYSY010000017.1, on the reverse strand, counting down.
ATGCAGTCCCGGGGTCAGGCCAAGTCGTACAGCAAGGACCGTTACTTCCAGCAGGACGTGCTCAGCGACGACAAGCTGGTTCCGGAGGGCGTCGAGGGTCAGGTTCCCTACCGGGGGCCACTGTCCCGGGTCGCCCACCAGCTGGTCGGCGGGCTGCGGCTGGCCATGGGGTACGCCGGTGCGGAGAACATCCCCGATCTGCACCGCCGGGGCCAGCTCATCCGGATCACCGCGGCGGGTCTGAAGGAGAGCCACCCGCACGACATCCAGATGACCGTCGAGGCGCCCAACTACCACACCCGCTGATCCAACACCCCCAACCACCTGGAGTCCCCCATGCGTGACGTGGTCGAGATCGGGCTGGGCAAGACCGCGCAGCGCGGCTACCACCTGGACGACATCGCCATCGTGCCGAGCCGCCGTACCCGGGACGTCGACGACGTCTCGACGTCGTGGCAGCTTGACGCGTACCCGTTCGGCATTCCGTGCGTCGGCCACCCCTCCGACGCCACCATGAGCCCGGCGTCCGCGGTGCGGCTCGGTCAGCTCGGCGGCCTCGGCGTGCTCAACGTCGAAGGGCTCTGGACCCGCTACGAGAACCCGACCAAGGTGCTGGACGAGCTGGCCGGCCTCGACGAGGAGGCCCGTGCCACCAAGCGGCTCCAGGAGGTGTACGCCGAGCCGATCCGCCCGGACCTGATCGCCGAGCGGGTCCGCGAGCTGCGCGCCGGTGGCGGCACCGTGGCGGTGCGGGTCTCTCCGCAGCACACCCTCGCGCTGGCACCGGTGATCCTGGACGCCGGGGTGGACATCCTGGTCATCCAGGGCACCATCGTCTCGGCCGAGCACGTGTCGACCACCGATGAGCCGCTGAACCTCAAGGAGTTCATCGCCGACCTCGATCTGCCGGTGATCGTCGGTGGCTGCACCGACTACAAGACGGCGCTGCACCTGATGCGCACCGGCGCGGCCGGTGTGATCGTGGGCATCGGTGGCGACGAGTGGTCGACCACCGAGTCGGTGCTGGGCATCCGGGTGCCGATGGCCACCGCGATCGCCGACGCCGCGGCGGCCCGCCGGGACTACCTGGACGAGACCGGTGGCCGGTACGTGCACCTGATCGCCGACGGTGACATGCAGACCTCGGGTGACATCGCCAAGGCGCTCGGCTGCGGCGCGGACGCGGTGATGCTCGGTGAGCCGCTGTCGCTCTGCGAGGAGGCTCCTGCCGGTGGTGCCTGGTGGCACTCGGCGGCGAGCCACCCGTCGCTGCCCCGGGGCGCCTTCGAGGTCTCCGGTGAGCCGCTCGGGTCGATGGAGCAGTTGCTCTTCGGGCCGGCGGACGAGGCCGACGGCCAGCTCAACCTGTTCGGTGGGCTGCGTCGGGCGATGGCCAAGTGCGGTTACCGCGACCTGAAGGAGTTCCAGAAGGTCGGTCTGGTCCTCGACCGCTGACCCTTCCAGGACGACGACGAACGAAGGCCGGCCCGAGCACGGGCCGGCCTTCGTTCGCGTTCAGCCGACTGTCACTTCTCCACGTAGATGGTCAGGTCGGACATGTTGCGGTAGCTGGTCGCCGCGAAGTCGAGCGACTGGCCCTTGTTGTCCGCGCCGCCGGGGGCGGTGTCCATCTCCCAGTTGGCGTGGTGGAAGTTGCGCTCGCCGATGGTCTGGAAGAACTGCTGGAAGTTGAGGTCGCCGTCGCCCAGCGGGGTCATCTGGTACCCGTTGGGGACGCTGGTGTCCCGGTCGCCGTCCTTGGCGTGGAAGAGCGGGAACCGGGTGGTCCGGTCGGCCACGGTGAGGATCGGGTCGAACAGGTCGGTGACCTCCTGGCCGGCCGCGTTGACGTACTTCTGGTGCTTGTAGCGGGCCACGTAGGCCCAGTAGATGTCCAGCTCGAAGAAGACGTACCGCGGGTCGGTGATCTCGAAGAAGTATTCGAGCCGGCGGATGCCGGAGGACCGGGTCTGCCGGCCCTGCGCGTCGCGCGGGCCCCGGTCGATCAGGAAGTTGTACGCGGCGTCGTGGTTGTGCGTGTAGAGCCGCATGCCCCGGGCCTTGGCCTGCCTACCCAGCTCGTTCCAGATGTCGGCGGCGGCGTCCCACTCTGCCTTGTACGCGCTGCTGGTCGGGTCGCTGCCGGTGCCGATGTTCTTCATGCCGAGTTCCTCGGCGATGTCCAGCTGCTGCTGGAAGGTGGCCGGCTGGATGGTGGCGTGGGTGCCGTTGGCCACCAGGCCGTTGTCGTCGAGGATCTTGCGGATCTCGGCGGGGGTGATCTGCCGGCCCAGGATCTCGGTGCTCTGGGTGTAGCCGGCGAACTCGATCTCCTTGTAACCGATCTCGGCGAGTCGGGCGAGGACGCGCTCGAAGCCGTACGGCACCCCGCTGTCGTCGGGCGCGGCGGTGATCCGGTCGCGGACGCTGTAGAGGATGATGCCGCGGTTGCGGGCCGGGATCAGCGGCTCCACCCGTAGCTTGCTCGCGTTGCCGGGGTTGGCGAGCGCGGGGGTGCCGGTGGCGAGGACGGGTAGGCCGGCCGCGCCGATCGCGGCGGCGGCGCCGGCGGAGGCGGCGAGGAGGGATCGGCGGCTGAGCCGGCCGGTGGGGGTGGCGTCGGGGGCGGTGTGGTCTGGCATGGTTCCACCTTTCGCGACGGTGGTCGGGACCAGACACTAACGTCGGTCTAAGTCGAAAGAAAGTGAAGATCGATCATTACTTTCGTTTGTTCCAACGAAAGTAACTGATGATCGTCGATCCCGGCCGCGCGGCCCTCGATGCTGGCTAGGCTCGGCCTGAGCGGAGTGCCGCAGGAGGGGTGGGGATGGTCCGGACCGGACGGATACTGCGCGTCGCCGCGCTGACCTGCGCGATCGGGCTGGCCGTCACCGGTTGTACCGGCGACGACCGCGACGGCTTCCGGCCCGGCGCCGCCGACGTCGGCGACCCGTACGTGCCGGGGCACGGCAACGGCGGTTACGACGTCGGGCACTACGGCCTCGACGTGCGCTACGACCCGTCGACCGACCGGCTGACCGGTCGAGCCGTCGTCACGGCCACCGCCACCCAGGACCTGTCCCGATTCAACCTGGACCTGGTCGGCCTGGAGGTCCGCGCGGTCAGCGTGGGTGACGCGGCGGCCGAGCACCGGCGCGGCGACGGCGAGTTGGTGGTGACCCCCCGCGACGGGTTGCCGCGCGGCCGGCAGTTCACCGTGACCGTCGAGTACGAGGGCGTCCCCACGGCCGTGGACGACGGGGCGTTGGGCAGCGGTGGTTTCCTGCACACCGCCGACGGCGCGGTGGCGCTCGGCCAACCCGACTCGGCCGCCACCTGGTTCCCGGTGAACGACCACCCGTCGGACAAGGCCACCTACGACCTGGCGGTGACCGTCCCGGACGGCCTGGCCGCGCTGAGCAACGGCGTACCCGGGCCGAAGAGCAGCGCCGACGGCTGGACCACCTGGCGCTGGTCGGAGCGCGCCCCGATGGCCAGCTATCTGAGCACGCTCGTGATCGGTGACTACCGGGTGGTGACCGGCACGCACGCCGGTCGACCGCTGGTCACGGCGGTGGCCGCGAGCCTGCCGGCGACCGGCGGCGCGGCCACCTCGCTGGCCCGCACCGGCGCGATCGTCGACTTCCTGGCCAGCCGCTTCGGCCCGTACCCGTTCGACTCGTACGGCGGGATCGTGATCGCCGACGACCGGATCGGGTACGCGCTGGAGACCCAGTCCCGGCCGGTCTACGGGCCCGGCTTCTTCGCGGACGACCGGCCGAACCCGAGCGTCGTCGCGCACGAACTGGCGCACCAGTGGTTCGGCGACAGCGTGTCGCTGACCAGGTGGAGCGACATCTGGCTCAACGAGGGTTTCGCCAGCTACGCCGAGTGGCTGTGGGAGGAGCACGACGGCGGCCGGACCGCCCAGCGTAACTTCGAGATCCAGTACGCGGCGACCGACTGGACGCAGCCGTCGGTCGAGCCGGGCCGGGAGCAGATGTTCGGCACGGCCGTCTACAAGCGCGGGGCGCTCGCCGTGCACGCGTTGCGCCGGACCGTCGGTGACGACCTCTTCTTCCGCATCCTGCGTACCTGGACCAGCGAGCGGGCGGCGGGCAACGCGACAACGGCGGACCTCGTCGCGCTGGCCGAGCGGGTCGCCGGGCGGCAACTGCGTCCGCTCTTCGACGCCTGGCTGGTGGGTGGGTCGGCTCCCACACTGCCGTGACCCGGCCCCGCCGCCGGTGTCGATATGCTGCCGCCTGCGAACGGCGGGCAGGTGCCCGTTCGCGCGGGACTGCGGGGGCCGTGACCGGCCACCGCGCGGAAAGGGTGTGGGATGCGCGGGACGCGGCACCGACTGGGAGTGGCTGCCGGCCTGTTGGTGACCGGTGCGCTCGCACTGTCCGGATGCGACTCGGCGGACCCGGAGGCGGCCCCACCACCGAGCGCGTCCCCCTCGCCGGCGCGGACGTTCGCCGCCGGCGCCGCCGGGGTCGGCGACGCCTACTTCCCGACCTACGGCAACGGCGGCTACGACGTCGGGCGGTACACGGTGAAGGTGCGCTACGACCCGGCCAAGGACCAGTTGACGGGTACGACAACGGTGCGGGCCACCGCGACCACCGACCTGTCGTCGTTCAACCTCGACCTGGCCGGCCTGACCGTCAGCGCGGTGACGGTGGACGGCGCACCGGCGACCCACAGCCGCAACCGGAACGAGTTGGTGATCAAGCCGGCTTCCGGGCTGATCAACGGCAACGGGTTCGTCGCCGAGGTCACCTACGCGGGCAAGCCGAAGCCGCTGAAGAACGAGGCGCTGGGCGACGGTGGCTTCCTGCACACCGCCGACGGTGCCATCGCGCTGGGTCAGCCCGAGTCGGCCAGCACCTGGTTCCCGGTCAACGACCACCCGTCGGACAAGGCGGCCTACGACTTCGAGGTCACCGTTCCGGACGGCCTCACCGCGATCAGCAACGGCGTTCCCGGTGGGAAGACCAGCACGGGCGGTTGGACCACCTGGAAGTGGTCGGAGAAGTCGCCGATGGCCAGCTATCTGAGCACGCTGGTGATCGGCAAGTTCCGGATCACCACCGGTGAGCACAAGGGCCGCCCGGTCTACAACGCGGTCACCACCACCGAGCCCAAGGGGAACGCGGACGCGTCGATAGCGCAGACCGTCGCGGTGGCCGACTACCTGGAGAGTGTGTTCGGGCCGTACCCGTTCGACGCGTACGGCGCAGTGGTGATCTCCGACAGCCGGATCTCCTACGCCCTGGAGACGCAGAGCCGGCCGGTCTACGCGGCGAGCTTCTTCCGTCGGGGCGAGAACACCGAGGTCGTCGCCCACGAGCTGGCCCACCAGTGGTTCGGCGACAGCGTCGCGTTGGCCAGGTGGGAGGACATCTGGCTCAACGAGGGCTTCGCGACGTACGCGGAGTGGCTCTGGGCCGAGCACACCGGGGCGTACACCGCCAAGGAGGCGTTCGACAACCGGTACGCCAGCATGTCCGCGCGGGTGTGGCAGACACCGCCGGGCAAGCCGGGCGCGGAGAAACTGTTCAGCGAGTCGGTGTACCAGCGCGGTGGCATGACCCTGCACGCCCTGCGGGTCGCCGTCGGCGACAAGGCGTTCTTCGAGATCATCAAGACCTGGGCGGCGGAGAAGCGCGACGGCACCGCCACCACCGCCGAGTTCGTGGCCCTGGCCGAGCGGATCTCCGGCCAGCAGCTCGACGCGCTCTTCGACGCCTGGCTCTACGGCACGAAGAAGCCCGCCCAGCCCAAGCGGCTCTGAGCCGCGGTCAGTTCTTCACGACAAGTTTGGGGTGGGCGGCCAGGTAGGCGTCGGCGCGGCCGGCGCGCAGTTCGGTGAGGAACTTCCGGCCCTCGGTGGTGAGCTGTTCACCCCGGTAGGCGCTGCCCTTGCCCACGCCGGAACCCGGTAGGCCGACCAGCGTGAAACGGTTTTCCGGCAGGCCACTGAGGGCGTACGCGATGTCGACGATCCGGCGTCCGCCCACGTAGACGAGCGTGTCGCCCAGCGAGGAGACCACCTTGTCGACGCGCTCGGGTTGCTTGGCCAGGCCCTCGTCCAGGATCTTGCGGGTCATCGCCCGGATCAGTTGCTGCTGGTGGCGCTGCCGGGCGTAGTCACCGCCGGTGATGTAGCGCTGCCGCGCGTAGTCCAGCGCCTGCCAGCCGTTGAGGTGCATCTCGCCCTTCTCGTAGACCTGCTGCGGCCCCTTGTAGCCGCCCGGCGCGGGCTCCCGGTACTTGCCGTCCGGTCGGCGGTGCAGCGACTCGACCCGCTGGTCGATGTAGATGTCCACCCCGCCCAGGTCGTCGACCAGCCGGTCGAACCCGTTGAAGGTGAGCACCGCGCCGGCGTCGATGCGCAGCCCGGTGTAGCCGCTGACAGTGCTGCGCAGCAGTTCGTACCCCTGGGCGGTGCTCGGTTGTTTGGGTTTGCCCGGCACCCGGCTACCGAAGCTCATCGCGTGCGTGAGTTTGGTCTTGCCACCCTTGTAGCCGGCCTTCGGAAACGCCGGGATGTCCACCAGCAGGTCGCGGGGGAGCGAGAAGAGGTACGCCCGATCCAACCCCTTGGGTACGTGCAGCACCAGCACGGCGTCCGAGTGTGGCTCCCAACCGGGCACGCTGACCCGGGTGTCCACACCGACCAGCAGCAGGTTGAGCGGCCCGGTGATGTCCGCGCCCGGCGGTGGGCCGCTGGGGCTCGGCGTCGGCGTGCCGGCCGGCGACGGGGTCGGTGAGCCGGCCACCGGAGCGCCGCCCGGCTTGTCGTCGCCGGTCAGCCGGGTGACCACCACGGTGCCGGCCGCGATCAGGGCGACGACGGCGAGGGCCGCCAACCCCAGCAGCAGCCACCGTCGGCGCGGTGCCATCGACCCGAGAACCATCCTGGATTCCTCCCACCCGTCTGGTGAACAACGCTCCGACGGGTGCTCCGGGTTGCGGCCGGAAGGCGCCGGGTCGGTCGGCCGGAGCATGATCGCGCGAAAGGTGCCGCTGGCGCGAGCGCTACTCGCGAGTAATGATGCGTCCATGCGGTACGACGTGGTCGTCATCGGGTCCGGCTTCGGCGGCAGCGTCACCGCGCTCCGACTGGCCGAGAAGGGCTACTCGGTCGCGGTGCTGGAAGCCGGCCGCCGCTTCGCCGACGACGAGTTCCCGCGGACGTCCTGGCGGGTCCGCCGGTTCCTCTGGGCACCGAGGTTGGGCTGCTACGGCATCCAACGGCTCACCCTGCTCCGCCCGGCCGGTCGACGATCCGGCGGCGGGGTGCTGGTGCTCTCCGGCACCGGGGTGGGCGGCGGTTCGCTGGTCTACGCGAACACCCTCTACGAACCGCTGCCGGCCTTCTACGACGACCCGCAGTGGCGGGACATCACCGACTGGCGCGACGAGTTGGCCCACCACTACGACCAGGCGAAACGGGTGCTCGGGGTCACCACGTACCCGGTGCACACCGGCGCGGACCGTGCCATGCGCGCGGTGGCCGAGCGGATGGGGGTGGGGCACACCTTCCACGCCACCCCGGTGGGCGTGCACATCGGCCGGCCCGGCCAGCGGATCGCCGACCCGTACTTCGGCGGTGCCGGCCCGGACCGCACCGGCTGCCTGCACTGCGGCTCGTGCATGACCGGCTGCCGGCACGGGGCGAAGAACACCCTCGTCAAGAACTACCTCTGGCTCGCCGAACGGCTCGGGGTCACGGTCCGTCCGTTGACCACGGTGACCGCCGTCCGGCCCGCAGACGGCGGCGGGTACGAGGTGCGCACCGAACGCACCGGCGCCTGGCTGCGCAAGGGTCGCCAGGTCGTCCACGCCGACCAGGTGGTCTTCGCCGCCGGGGCGCTCGGCACCCAGCGACTGCTGCACGGAATGCGGGCCGACGGCGCGCTACCCGGGCTCTCGCCCCGCCTCGGTGAGCTGACCCGGACCAACTCGGAGGCGATCCTCGGTGCCTCGGTGCCCCGTCGACGGGCCCGGTCCGAGCGGTTGGACTACACCGAGGGGGTGGCCATCACCAGTTCGTTCCACCCGGACCCGCAGACACACGTCGAGCCGGTCCGCTACGGGCGGGGCTCCAACGCGATGGGGCTGCTCCAGTCGCTGCTGGTCGACGGCGGCCCGCACCGGGTGCGCCGCTGGCTGGGCAGCATCGTGCGGCAGCCGCGGTTGGCGGCGCGGATGCTGTCGGTACGCGGCTGGTCGGAACGGACGGTGATCGCCCTGGTCATGCAGTCCGTGGACAACTCGCTGACCACCCGGTGGCGGCGTGGCCCGCTCGGCGGCAGGTTGGTCACCGGCCCGGGCCACGGCGCGCCCAGCCCCACCTGGATCCCCGCCGGCAACACCGCGGCCCGAATGCTCGCCGACGAGATCGGCGGCAACCCCGGCGGCTCACTCACCGAACCGTTCGACATTCCGATGACCGCGCACATCCTGGGCGGGGCGGTCATCGGCGCCACCCCGGCCGACGGGGTGATCGACCCCTGGCACCGGGTGTACGGGCACGTCGGGCTGCACGTGGTCGACGGCGCGGCCGTCTCGGCCAACCTGGGCGTGAACCCGTCCCTGACGATCACCGCGCAGGCGGAACGGGCGATGTCCTTCTGGCCCAACAAGGGCGAAGAAGACCCCCGCCCGCCCCTGGGCACCCCGTACCGCCGCCTACCCCCCGTACCCCCCAAAAACCCGGCGGTCCCGCCGCACGCCCCCGGCGCGCTGCGACAGTGACCCGCCGCCACCTCCGCGATCTTGCACTTTCGGTCGTCGTTACGCGGCATTCGTGACCTTTGTCGGGGCAGAAAGTGCAAGATCGCGGGGAGAGTGGATTGCCGGCGAGCCGGTGCCGGCAGTGGCCGTGACTGTCGGTAGGCTTCGTGCACATGAGCCTGCCTCGCCCAGTCCTCGTGGTGGACTTCGGAGCCCAGTACGCCCAGCTCATCGCCCGCCGGGTCCGTGAGGCGAAGGTCTACTCCGAGATCGTGCCGCACTCGATGCCGATCGCCGAGATGCTGGCGAAGAACCCGGCCGCGATCATCCTGTCCGGCGGCCCGTCCAGCGTCTACGCCCCGGACGCGCCACAGATCGACGCGGGCGTGTTCAGCGCCGACGTGCCGGTCTTCGGCATCTGCTACGGCTTCCAGGCGATGGCCCAGGCGCTCGGCGGCACCGTCACCAGGACCGGCAACCGTGAGTACGGTGGCACCCCGCTGCGCCCCCGCCTCCTCGACCCCGGTGTGCTGCTCCGCGACCTGCCGGCGGACCTGCCGGTGTGGATGAGCCACGGCGACTGCGTCACCGAGGCGCCCGACGGCTTCACGGTGACCGCCGAGTCGGCGGGCGCGCCGGTCGCCGCCTTCGAGGACCTGGCCGGTCGCCGGGCCGGCGTGCAGTTCCACCCGGAGGTCGGGCACACCGCGCACGGCCAGGAGATGCTGACCCGCTTCCTCTACGACATCGCCGGCATCGAGCCGACCTGGACGCCCGAGAACATCATCGACGAGCAGGTCGCCCGGATCCGTGCCCAGATCGGCGACAAGGAGGTCATCTGCGGCCTCTCCGGCGGAGTCGACTCGGCGGTCGCCGCGGCGCTCGTGCACAAGGCCGTCGGTGACCAGCTCACCTGCGTCTTCGTCGACCACGGCCTGCTGCGCGCCGGCGAGGCCGAGCAGGTCGAGAAGGACTACGTCAGCGCCACCGGCATCAAGCTGAAGGTGGTCGACGCCACCGACCGGTTCCTCGGCGCGCTCGCCGGGGTGACCGACCCGGAGCAGAAGCGCAAGATCATCGGTCGCGAGTTCATCCGGGTCTTCGAGGCCGCGGCCCGCGAGATCGCCGCACACGGCGACGTCGAGTTCCTCGTCCAGGGCACGCTCTACCCCGACGTGGTGGAGTCCGGCGGCGGCACCGGCACCGCCAACATCAAGAGCCACCACAACGTGGGCGGCCTCCCGGAAGACCTGAAGTTCGCGCTGGTCGAGCCGCTGCGCACCCTGTTCAAGGACGAGGTCCGCACGCTCGGCCTCCAGTTGGGCCTGCCCGAGGCGATGGTCTGGCGGCACCCGTTCCCCGGCCCCGGCCTGGCCATCCGGATCATCGGTGCGGTCGACCAGCAGCGGCTCGACCTGCTCCGCCAGGCCGACCTGATCGCCCGCGAGGAGCTGACCGCCGCCGGCCTCGACCGGGGTGTCTGGCAGTTCCCCGTGGTGTTGCTGGCCGACGTGCGCAGCGTCGGTGTGCAGGGAGACGGGCGCAGCTACGGGCATCCCGTGGTGCTGCGCCCGGTCTCCAGCGAGGACGCGATGACCGCCGACTGGTCCCGGCTGCCCTACGACATCGTGGCCCGGATCTCCACCCGGATCACCAACGAGGTCGCCGAGGTCAACCGGGTGGTCCTGGACGTCACCAGCAAGCCGCCGGGCACCATCGAGTGGGAGTGAGCGCCGCTCAGGCCGCCGGCGGCGGGCTGGCCGCAGTCGCCGGCGGCGGGCTGGCCGCAGTCGCCGGCGGGTAGGGCGGCGTCGGGGCGTACCCCTGCGGTTGCCCGCCGGGCGCGGGTCCGGCGGTGGGCGGCGGGCCGTTCTGCGGCGCGGCGCCCGTGGTGTGCGGCCACGCCGGCGCGCCGCTGGGCTCCTCCGGCATCAGGAACCACATGATCGGGTACGCGAACAGCGCGAGCCCGCCGGTGAGCAGCCCGGTGACCGCGAAGATCACCCGGACCAGTGTGGGGTCGACGGCGAAGTACCGGCCGACGCCGCTGGCGACCCCGGCGACCATGCGGTCGGTGGTGGGTCGCCGGAGCTGCTTGTACGGGGCGTGGGGAGCGGTGGTCGATGTCATACCCCCACAGTCCGCGCTGGCGCCCCGCCCGCCCTCGGTGACCGCCCGGATCCTTACCCTGACCAATCCCTGACCGGGGCCGGATAGTCAGGAATCTGACTCTTTTCCGTTCCGGTAACCCGGCCCGGGGAGAATTTGCTCCCGTGACCACCTTGCTCAAGCCGCTCCGCAGGATCGCGGCATACGCAGTTTGTGCTGATTCAAGCGGCCGAGTCCTGCTGGTCCGCGCATCGGAGCGCTCCGGCACCCCCGGCGTGTGGTCCCTGCCCGGAGGGGCGGTCGACCACGGCGAGGACCCGAACCACACGGTCGTCCGCGAGACCGCCGCCGAAACCGGCCTCTCCGTCGCCGTCTCCGGCCTGGCCGACGTGCTCGCCGACATGCGGGCACTTCCCGACCGCGGCATCACCATCCACACCGACCGGCTGATCTACCGGGTGGCCGTGCGCGGTGGCACCCTCGCCGACCGGGTTGGTGAGCGCCCCACCGACCTGGCCCGGTGGTACACCCTCGACGAGGCGCGCGAGCTGCCGCTGCGCTCGTTCACCGCACGCGCTCTCGGGCTGCCCGCCTCCTCGGCCGACGTGGTGCCCGACGAGGCACCCGAGTTCCCCTCCTTCTACGCCGTGCCCGGCCCCGACGGGCTGCACCGGGCCCAGCGCTTCGCCGCGTACGCGGTCTGCACCGACCCCGCCGGTCGAGTGCTGCTCACCCGCATCTCCGACGGCTACCCCGGTGCCGGCTGCTGGCACCTGCCCGGCGGCGGCACCGACTACGGCGAACAGCCCGGCGCGGCCCTCATCCGGGAGCTGATCGAGGAAACCGGCCAGGCCGGCCGCCTCGTCGAACTGCTCGGCGTCGCGAGTCACCGCGACGCGGCCTCGCTCGGCCCCGAGGGTTACCCGATCGACTGGCACGGCGTACGCGCCTTCTACCGGGTCGTCGTCGACCAGCCCAACCCACTGACCGTGGCCGACGTCGGCGGCTCCACCTGCGAGGCCCGCTGGTTCGGCCGCGAGGAGTTGGGTGCCCTCCCCACCGACCGCCTCACCGAGGTGACCGCCGAAGCAGTCCAAGCCGCCCACCTCACCTGACCCCGACCACTCCGCGAGGAGCCTGCGCCGCGCCGTGCGCTCCCTGCGCCGCGCCGTGCCCCGCCCGCCGTGCGCCGTGCGCCGTGCGCCGCCCGCCGTGCGCCGTGCGCCGTGCCCCGCGCCGCGTGCTCGCTGCGCCACGCGCCGTGCGCCGCGTGCTCGCTGCGCCACGCGCCGTGCGCCCTGCAAGATCGTGCTTGAACCAGGATGTAGTGGCATCGGCAACTCGGCGAGGCCACTACATCCTGGATGTTGCGCGATCTTGAGCGTGGGGACGCCCCCGCTGAGGAGTTCCGCATGGGCGTCCCGGGCAGGGAGTCCCGGTTCCCTTGGCGCGGCCTGAAGTGTCGTCCCGCTTCGGTAAGCCCATGATCCACTCGGGTTCCTTGAAAACGCGGTATCCCGGGCGCCGGAATACCGCGCCTTCCGTGAACCTGAGTGGCGCGGTATTCCAGGCGCCGGAACACCGCGCCTTCCGTGAAGCCGAGTGGATCACCGTCGGTCTGGGCCCCGGCAGCGCGACTGAGCTTCACAATGAGGGCTGATGGAGGGCACGGACCAGGTCATGAAACGGGCTCAGGGTTCTTCGCGGGGCTGATCGGTCGCCGTCAAGGGCTGGCTACCGTGGCCTGGACGCGCCCGCTCGCCGACCTCTGCGGTCTCTCCGTGCGCTGCCTCGCGTTGATCATGAAGTTATTGTCGCAACGCGAGCGGGACGACGACAGCTTCTTGATCGACAGACGCGGGTGTGGAGCGGAGGCGAGCGAAGGTGCAATTCGTGCGGCGAGTCGGGGCGTACGGCCTCCTGCGGGACTCGGGCCGGGTCCTGCTGGTTCGGGACGGGGCGCAGGGGGAGTTTCCCGGGGTCTGGCGGTTGCCCGGCGGTGTCGTCGGGCACGCCGAGGATCCGGAGCGCGCCGTGAGCCGCCAGGTCGACGAGCAGGCCGGGTTGACGGTCGCGGTGACGCGACTACTCGCGGTGGTCGCCGATGTGGCCACCTTTCCGGAGGACGAGACCGCGCTGCACACCGACCGGCTGCTGTTCGACCTCAACGCGTTGCCCGACGGCGCGGAGCGGGAGAGTGCGCGGCCCGGGGGCGGGTCGCGCGGCGTCGAGGCTGGTCTGGTCGACCAGGCTCGCTGGCTTTCGCCGGCGGAGGTGAAGCGGTTGTCGCTGACCCCGTTCACCGCCGAGGCGCTCGGCCTGCCGGTCACCGCACTGCCGCCGGCGGCGCACCGGTCGCGGGACCTGTTGCCGCCGCAGCACCCCGACCGCCGGCTGCGCTTCGGGGCGTACGGGCTGGTCACCGATCCTGCTGGGCGGATCCTGCTCACCCAGATCGCGGAGGGCTACCCGGGGGCCGGTCTGTGGCATCTGCCCGGCGGGGGCACCGATCACGGCGAGCAGCCGACCACCGGGTTGCTGCGGGAGTTGGTCGAGGAGGGCGGGCAGGTGGGTCGGGTCGTGGAGCTCCTGGGCGTCAACAATCTGCACAACCCCGCCGCGCTGGGCCCGGAGGGTCGGCCTCTGGACTGGCACGGCGTACGGGTGATCTATCGGGTGCTGGTGGACGTACCCACCGACGCGGTGGTCACCGAGTCTGCCGGGGGGTCGACGGCGCGGGCGGGGTGGTTCACCCGTGAGGAGACGACTGAGCTGCCGTTGAGTGACATCGCTGCCGTGGCAATCGGACAGAGTGGCCGATAGCACGCCGCTCGGTGAGCCGAGTTGGTGACCCTCCGGTACAGTCAGAGGCGGGAATGATGGAGGAAACGGGCGATGAAGCCCGGGATGGGAACAAGCGAGCGGTTCGAGCGGTTTAAGCCAGATACAAGTACCGCCGGCAGCTATCGCCAAGCCATGTTCCCCTATGCGATGGTGTACTCCGCAAAACGGCTGCCGGGCCATGCAAGGTCCGGCACGAGACAGCCGGACACCCGCCACTCGGCGGTCAGCAGATCCGGTGATGGAGGAAACGTGCCGAGAGCCCCATGGCGCCGGCGTCGTACTACTGACAGTCCGCGCCCCGCAGGGCGTCGCTGGGCGGGCCGGTTGCGCCGCAGCAGCACGTTCGCCCGCCAGGTGCTGTTGGTCCGGGTCGGTCGCCGCGACGAGGACCTGCACCCGACCGACCTGGCCCCGACCGAGCACCGGTACGCCGATCGGCAGCGCCGTCGCTACGGCCTGGACCGGCTCAGCCGACCGACACTGGGCGTGGACCCGACACTGGGCCTGGACCGGGCCGACGTCGAGGCGGTCATGCCGGTCAGTCCGGCGATGCCCCCGATGACGCAGACCGGCGAGGCCCACACGATCCCGCTGCTCCCCGGCGAGCGCACCATCGCGCGCCGGATGAAGTTCGGCCTGGTCAACGCCTGCACGCTGGCCAGCCTGATGCTCGGCATGCTGGCCATCTTCCTGGCCATGCAGGGCGAGGTGCGCATGGCGGCGCTCTGCCTGATCGCGTGCGTCGGCTTCGACGGTCTGGACGGCGCGCTGGCCCGACGGCTCGGGGTGGCCAGTCCGTTCGGCGCGCAGATGGACTCACTGGCCGACATGTGCTCGTTCGGTCTCGCCGCGCCGGTGGTGGTCTACGCCTCGCTGGCCGGCTCCGTCTCCACGGCGGCGGCGGCGGTGGCGTGCGCCCTGGTCGCGGCGTGCGCCGCGATTCGACTGGCCCGTTTCAACGTCTCGCCGAAGGACGGCCGGTTCTTCTGCGGGGTGCCCACCACCATGGCCGCCGCGGTTCTTGCCGTGACAGTGGCGATCGGCCTGCCGGTGCCCGGTGCCGTGCTGGTCGCCGGGGTGGCGCTGCTCGCCTTCGCGATGGTGTCGAGCTTCCCGTACGCCAAGCTCGCCCGCCTGGTGAAGCTGCCGCCGTGGCTCTGGCTGGCCCCGGTGATCGGCGCGCTGGTCGACATCCGACTCACGTTCGCCCTGATCGTGGTGGGCTACCTGGTCAGCGGGCCGGTTCTCTGGCTGCGGCAACGTCGTACCGCTTGATCTGAACAGAAAGAACGGGGCGCCGCGGTCAGCGGCGCCCCGTTCTTCGTCTACGGGTCAGCGCCAGCGGGCGATGACCGTGGACCCGCCGAGCACCTTGTCGCCCGGCCCGACCAGCGGGTCGGCGGCCTCGGCGGGCAGGTAGACGTCGGTCCGGGAGCCGAACCGGATCAGTCCGAAGCGCTCGCCCCTGGCCAGCAGCGCGCCGATCGGCGCGCGCTGCACGATCCGGCGGGCGATCAGCCCGGTCCGCTGCGCGACCACCACGGTGCCGCGAGCGGTGTCCAGCACGGTGTACGCGGCGACGTTGTGCTCGGCGTCCGGCTTCATCGCGTTGACGAAGCCGCCGTCGGCGACGAAGTAGTCCACCACCTTGCCGGCGACCGGAGCGCGGTTGACGTGCACGTCCAGCACGGACAGGAAGACGGCGATCCGTAGCCACTCGCCGTCGCCGAAGCGCTCGTCGTGCAGCCGCTGCACCGACAGGACCTTGCCGTCCGCGCTGGCGACCACGGCGCTCGGGTCCTCCGGCACGTCCCGTTCGGGGTCCCGGAAGAACGCGGCGACCGGCCCGGCGGCCAGGGCCGGCAGCAGCCACAGCTTGGACGACGGGCGCGCCACCCGGGCCAGTGCCGCGAGGCCCAGTGCGATGCCCGCCGCCGCCACGCCGTTGGAGTCGATGTGCATCCCCCGGGTCACCGGCACGCTCGACGGCCGGTACGCGGGGGCCAGGCTGTCGGCGGCGGCCGGGCGGGCCGGGGTGAACCGCAGTCGGTAGACCCGCACCGGCGGCGAGTTACGCAGCACCAGATCGGCGCCGACGCCGTAGAGGGCGTCCTGTCGGGCCAGTTCGGCGGCGGCACCCTCGGTGCGGCCGGGGGTGGCGACGGTCGCCACGCTCAGCACCGCGCCGTCGGTGAGGTACTTGACCAACCCCTCGACGCCGCTGCGGGTGGCCTCGGCGGTGCCGGTGAACGCCTCAGCGGCGATGACGACCTCGGCGGCCTCGGCCTCGGCCAGCGAGTCGACGACGCTCACCCGGTCGGCCACCCAGCGGCCCTGGGCTGTGACGTGCTCGCTGAGCGCTGCGGCGCCGAACGGCTCGGCGGGCACCACGGTGAGCCGGTCACCGGGGAGCAGCGCGTCGACCGCCGCGGCCAGCACCGCGGATTCCGGGGTCACCCCGACCAGCAGGGCGGCCTTGGGGTCGTTGATCCGGGCCAGCTCGGCGACGAGGGTACGGGCGGCTCGCTCGCCGATGCGGACCGGACCGGACCGGCCGGTGGTACGCACGGCGGGGGACTGGGTCATGTCGGGCGGGCTCCTGACGGGGGTAGAGACGGGAATCGCGGCGGGACCGCCATGGGCGGGACGGGCCGGCCGGCGGAGGCGAGATCTCCACCAGCCAGCATATGCGTCCGTCCGCGCCGGCCGCACCGCCGTGGTGATGCGGTGGACCGACGCGGACGGATGCCCGGGGTCAGACCTGCCTGCGCGGACCCTCGCGCTCGTCACCCGGCTGGTCGCCGGTGGTCCCGACCGGCTCGTCGGACCGGGTCGGCTCGTCCCCCTCGGACGAGGCCGGGCGGGCGAGGTTCCCGATGGTCGGCTCGTCGTCTCCGTCGCCGGGAATGGGCTCGGTCGACGGCTCCGCCGGCGGATGTGCCAGCCAGGCCGGGTGAATCACGTCGGTGGTCGGCACGTTCTGCGCCCGTACCTCGGTGGTCGGCGTCTGCGACGTCGGGTCCGAGATGAGCGTCGGGTCCGAGATGAGCGTCGGGTCGGAGGAGGGAGTGTCCCAGGTGGACCGTTCGGCCTCCCAGACCGGCAGGGCGGCACCGGAGACGGACGCGCCGGAAACTGGTGAGCCGGAAACGGACGCGCCCGACACGGGTGCGGCGGCCTCGGCGGCGCCGGCCTCGGCAATGGGCTCCGGCTGATTCGGTCGAGCCGAGCGCAGCGCGCCGACCAGCCCGAAGACCCCGATCAGGATGAGCGCGCCGGCCAGGAACCAGCCGACCGGTGGCAGTGCGAGCCCGAGCAACTGGGCGAGCAGCCACCAGGCCGACAGCGCCAGGAACACGAGCCCGAAGGCGAACGACACCAGATCCGTGCGGTGAGCCTTCATCGGGTCACCTCCAGGTTGCCCGCATTGACATGAACGTAGAGGCGCAGGGTCCCGCCACCGGGCCCGTCCGCGCCGACGTCGGTGGATTCCCGCAGGCGGCCGTCCAGCCCGCCGGAACGGTTGCCGAAGATGTTGGCGTCGCCCGCGTTGACGTCGGCCACCGTGGTGACGTCCACGTTCGGCGGTACGACCACCGTCGCCTGGCCGAAGTTGACGGCCACTGTCACCTGGCTGTCCCGTTTCGCGAAGTTGATCCCGCGTAGGTCGAGCACGGCGTCACCGAAGCTGTTCTCGTACCGGTCCGCCAGGTCGCGGTGGTCGGTGGGTGCCCAGGTCACCGCGCCGTCGACCCCCCGGATCCGGTCGTACGACTCGGCGACGGTCGCCGTACCCAGCGCCGCCGCTGTCACCAGACCGAGGGCGATGAGCCAGCGCGCCCGCCCGAACCACGTGCCGACCAGCAGGCCCAGCGCGATGGTGGCCAGCGCGGCCGCGAAGTACGCCGAGGCGCTGACGGCGAAGACGTCCAGCAGGTCGAGCAGGGCGACCAGACCGAGTACCAGGAAGATCAGCGAGAAGGTCACCGCACCGAGCGGTGAGCGCTCCTTGGGGCGCTTCGGCGGCTTCGGTGGCTTGGCCGGACGAGGCGGGGCCGGGGGCGGCGACGCGTACGGGCCGTGCGGCGCGAACGGAGGGCGGAAACCGGAGGGCGGCGGGGCGGTCGGATGGCTGCCCGGCGCAGTGGGTGTGCTGCTCACCGGAGCGGATGGCCAGCCGACGCTGGGCATGGCGGTGCTCGGCCAGCCGGGCTGGGCGGCCGTGGTGCCGGCCGGTTGCCCGGACGTCGGGCCGACCCCGGACACCGGCTGCGTCGCGCTGGTCGGTGGCGCGTCGTACGCCGGGACGGTGACCGTGGGCGCCGGCCCCGTCGTCGCGGTGGCGTACTCCGGACCGGTGCCGAACATCGGCGGCGTCGCCGCCGGGCCGGTCGACGGCGCAGCGCCATACGACGGTGCGGGCCAGGTCACCGGTGGGACGACCGGACCGGCCGGGTTGCCGAACGGTACGGGCGGCGGACCACCCGGGGTGCCGGGCCGTGGGTTGCGGCCGTCCCGGTTGAGCAGGAGCGCGCCGGCGACCAGGATGGCCGCGCCGAGCAGCACCGCGCGGAAGGCGTCGGTGACGATGTACGCGAAGCTGGCCGCGACCAGGATGCCCAGGACGATCACCGTCACCGGGGACATGCTGGAGCGACCACGACCGAGCATGGACTCGACGGGGGACGCGGTGTCGCCCTCGTTCGGGATGATCAGCCAGGCGGCGACGTACACCAGGATGCCGATGCCCCCGAAGAACCCGAGCACCGCGAGCAGCACCCGCCAGAGCACCGGATCGGTGTTGGTGGCGCGCCCGATCGCCGCGCAGACACCCGCCAGGTACCGCCCCTCGCGCGGGCGGACCAGCCCGTACCGCGAGGTGAAGCCGGTGCCTCCCAGCGGCGGTGGCGGCGCGGACGCACCGGGACCACCCGGCCCCGGCGGCGTGCCGCCCGGGCCGTAGCCGGTGCCCGCCGCGAACCCCGGGCCCGGGCCGTGGCCCGCCGCGGGCGGCGTGTGGCCGCCGGCCGGCTCGCCGGGCACGGTGCCGGCGGTCGGGTCGGTGCCGGCGTGCGGACCGAAGGTGATGGGCTCGGTCCATTCGGCGGGCGTGGTGGGCGGGGGCGGTGCTGAACCGCCCGGCTGTGCCGACCCCGGTCGGGGTGGCGGGGCAGCTTCCTCGGTCATGCTTCGATCCTGCTGCCCGGTCCACCCGAACGACCTCAGGACCCGACCCTGACCCCACCCTGAGATCCGGCGGCCGGAATGTCGGGGGCGTCCCCGTGGTCGTGGACGCCGCAGCGTGTGACGATCGAGTCACCGACCTCGACCTGTCCGCCACCGTGACCAGGGAGCCTCCGATCAGCACCGTGACCTCGCCCCCGCGCCTGTATCGCGCCCCGGAGCACCGGATGGCCGCCGGCGTCGCCGCCGGTATCGCCGACCATCTCGGCATCTCGGTGCTGCGGGTGCGCGTCGCGTTCATGGTCCTGCTCGGGCTGAGCGGGCTCGGCCTGCTGCTCTACGCGGCCTTCTGGGCGGTGGTGCCGCTGCGTCCCGGTGACACCGCGGTGCCGCCCCGGCGGGACGTCGCCCAACTCCTGCCGTTCGTGGGGATCGGGCTCGGTGTCCTGTTGATCCAGGTGATGGTCTTCGACTCGGTCGGCGCGGCGGGCACCGCCGGTTGGTTGGTGGCCATCATCGCGGTCGGCGCCGGCGTCATCTGGCACCAGTCCGCGCCCGAGCGGCGGCGACAGTGGGGCGACGCGATGCCGGTGCCCTGGCTCGGCGCGGTCGTCGAGGAGAGCGACCGGCGGGCCTTCGTGCTCCGGTTCATCGGCGGGGGGATCCTGGTCGCGGTCGGCATCATCGGCGTCGCGGCCGTCTACTCCCCGGCGCAGAACTTCGACGCGGTGATCAACGGCGTGATCTTCGCGCTGGTCGGGCTGGCGGGCGTCGGCGTGGTCGCCGCGCCGGTGCTCTGGCGGACGTACAGCCAGCTCCGCTCGGAGCGCGAGGGGCGCATCCGCGAGCAGGAGCGGGCCGAGTTGGCCGCGATGGTGCACGACCAGGTGCTGCACACGTTGGCCCTGATCCAGCGCAACGCGGGTGACGTCAAGGCGGTGCAGCGGCTGGCCCGAGGGCAGGAGCGGTCCCTGCGCAACTGGCTCTACAAGCCGACCGCCTCGCCGAGCGAGCGCTTCGCCGCAGCCCTGGAGCAGGCCGCAGCCGAGGTCGAGGACACCTTCGCGATCAGCGTGGAGACGGTGGTGGTGGGGGACCGGGAGACCGACGAGAAGGTCGGGGCGATCGTCGCGGCCGCGCGTGAGGCGTTGGTGAACGCCGCCCGACACGCCGGCGTGCTGACCGTCTCGCTCTACGCCGAGGTGGAGCCGGATCAGGTAAGCGTCTTCGTCCGGGACCGAGGGAAGGGCTTCGACCCCGATACGGTGGAGGACCACCGGCACGGCGTCAGCGGCTCGATCATCGGGCGAATGAAGCGGCACGGCGGACGGGCCGAGATCCGGTCCGGCCCGGGGGAGGGGACCGAGGTCCGGTTGATCCTGCCGATCTCCCGGGACTCGTCCGCAGCGGAGAGGACCAGATGACCATGGCCGAGCAGCCGACCGAGCACGTCGACCCGGCGAACGCCCGCCCCGAGCGGCTGCGGGTGTTCCTGGTGGACGACCACGCGATGTTCCGTGCCGGGGTACGCGCGGAGTTGGGCGCCCACGTCGAGGTGGTGGGCGAGGCGAGCACGGTGGCCGAGGCGGTCACCCGGATCGCCGCCGTCGGCCCGGACGTAGTGCTGCTGGACGTGCACATGCCCGATGGCGGTGGTCGCGCGGTGCTGGAGGCGATGCGGCGTACGCACCCGCAGGTCAAGTTCCTCGCGTTGAGCGTCTCCGACGCGGCGGAGGACGTGATCGGGCTGATCCGTGCCGGTGCCCGCGGGTACGTCACCAAGACCATCTCCCCGGACGAGCTGGCTGCCGCGATCCGGCGGGTGGCCGACGGGGACGCGGTGTTTAGCCCACGGCTGGCCGGGTTCGTGCTGGACGCCTTCGCGGCCCGTCCGGATGCGCCGGTGGCCGACCCGGAACTGGACCAGCTCACGAACCGCGAGCGGGAGGTGCTGCGGCTGCTGGCCCGGGGGTACGCGTACAAGGAGATCGCCAAGGAGCTGTTCATCTCCATCAAGACCGTGGAGACGCACGTGTCGAACGTGCTGCGCAAGCTTCAGATGTCCAATCGCTACGAGCTCTCCCGCTGGGCGGCGGACCGCCGGCTCGTGTGACGGCGCGTCGACACCGCCGGAGACCAGCGCCGACACCGCCGGAGATCAGAGAAACCGCCGGCGCGCCCTCGTACGCCCAGCCGATGATCGTGTCCGGGTAGCCGTAGGGGCCCTCATCCGGATGGGTCGAAACATGAGTGGTGACGCACGTCCCATCGGGCCGAGTGGCCGTGGGGCGTGCGCGCCCGCTGGGGCCGGGTTGCCAGGCGGGCGCAACGTATTTCCTGCTCAGTGCCGCCTGCGTCGACCGTTTTATGATCATTTTTCAAGTATCGGCAACGTGGCGGGCAACTAACGGCTTGATAACGGCACCTTCACGGAAGAGGCCAGTGGGTGTCACAGTGGCAGCACCTCACCATCGGTGTGTGGCACTCCGTACGCCCCACGACCACGATCCTGCCGATCTCGGCGGCCCGTGGCTGTGTCGATTGCGTCGTGTCACGCCTCGTTGGCGGGGAGCCCGGCGGATCGGAACATCAGGGGTGTCCCCAACTTCCCTGTGGTCCCGGCGACCCGCGCCCCGGGGTGGTCGGGCGGTGTCACCCCCAAACGTGCGTGAAACCCACGACGGAACCTGGTTAGAAAGAGGAGGCCCCTCGGAATGAGAGTCTCGAAGCGGGCGACGAGCGCCATCGCGCTCAGCGCGGCTGCCGCGCTTGTCGCGAGCGGTTGCTCGAGCGGCGGCAGCGACGACAATGCCGCCAGCACGGATGGCTCGATCGTTGTTCACGGCGTCCAGCCGGAGAACCCGCTGGTCCCGTCGAACACCACGGAGACCGGTGGCGGCAAGATCATCGACTGGCTGTTCACCGGCCTGGTCGAGTACCCGAACGACGGTGGGGCCCCGCGTAACGCGCTGGCCGAGTCCATCAACACCACGGACTCCAAGGTCTTCACGATCAAGATCAAGGCCGGTACCAAGTTCCACGACGGTACCGAGGTCAAGGCGAAGAACTTCGTCGACGCCTGGAACTGGGCCGCCTACTCGCCGAACGGTGCGCAGAACGGCACCTTCTTCGCGGACATCGCGGGCTTCGACCAGACCTACACCACGGACCCGGACGGCGCGGACGGCCCGAAGAAGGCCCCGGCCCCGACGGCCGACAAGCTTTCCGGCCTGAAGGTCATCGACGACCAGACCTTCGAGGTCACCCTGGCGGCGCCGACCGCGGTCTTCCCGACCAAGCTCGGCTACAGCGCCTTCATGCCGCTGCCGGACGTGTTCTTCACCATGAAGCCGGAAGAGTTCGGCAAGACGAAGCCGATCGGCAACGGCCCGGTGAAGTTCGTGTCCTGGGAGGACAACTCCCTCATCAAGCTGACGCGCTTCGACGACTACAATCTTCGCGACAAGATGAAGATCAAGGACGTCGACGTCAAGCTGTACCAGGACGACAACGCCGCCTACGCCGACCTGCTGGCCAACAACCTCGACTTCATGGAGGTTGTCCCCACCTCGGCGCTCGCCGGTGACAAGTGGAAGACCGACCTCGCTGACCGGGGCCGCTCGACCGTCACGCCGTCGACCGCGTTCATCGCGTTCCCGATCTACGACAAGCGCTTCGCGAACCCGAAGCTGCGTCGTGCGGTGTCGCTGGCGGTCAACCGGCAGGAGATCTCGGACAAGATCTTCTTCGGTACCCGCAAGCCGGCCGACAGCTGGGCCAACCCGCTGACCCCGGGCGCCAAGCCGGGTAACTGCACCGCCTGCAAGTTCGACCCGGAGACGGCCAAGACGCTGCTCGCCGAGGCCGGCGGCTTCACCGGTGAGATGGTCTTCTACTACAACGCGGACTCCGCCCACAAGGACTGGATGGACGCCGTCGCGCAGCAGATCAAGACCAACCTCAACATCAACGCTCGGGCCGAGGGTGTGCCGACCTTCGCGGTGTTCCGCCAGAACATCAACGCCCACAAGATGACCGGCCCGTACCGCGCCGCCTGGCAGCAGGACTACCCGGACGTGGAGAACTGGGTCAACCCGCTCTTCGTGACCAACGGCTCCTCGAACGACGGCCTCTACAGCAACCCCGAGGTCGACGCCCTTGCCAAGCAGGCCAGCGGCGCTCCGAGCCTGGAGGCCTCGCACGAGGCGTTCGCCAAGGCGGTCGAGAAGGTCGACCAGGACGTTCCGAGCATCCCGGTCTACTTCTACGGTCAGCAGTCCGGCCACTCGGAGAAGATCAAGAAGCTCGAGCTGAACAACGTCGGCGAGATCGACATCACCTCGGTCGAGCTCTGATCCGAACGGTCTGACCCCGGGTCGGGCTCGCCACATCCGGTGAGCCCGACCCGGGGCCGTTCCGCGATTGGGTGTTACAACACTCCACTCGCACGTTGTCACCACCGTGTCGGCCGTCCGACGCGCCCCCTGTCTGGAGGACCACCCCATGGGCCGTTATCTGTTGAGACGGCTGCTCCAACTCGTGCCGGTCTTCATCGGTACGACGTTCCTGATCTACTGGCTCGTCTGGGCCGTTCCGGGCGATCCGTTCGCCGGCAAGTGCGGCGAGCGTCGCTGCCCGGACCAGTACATCGCCTTCATGACCGAGAAGTACCACCTCGACCAGAACGTCTTCGTGCAGTACGGCAACTACATGAAGAACCTGCTCCAGGGCGACTTCGGTCAGACGTTCCAGCAACGCGAGATCAGCGACATCATCGCGACCGCGTACCCGAACACGCTGAAGCTGGCCGTCGTGGCGCTCGCCATCGAGGCGATCATCGGCCTCGGCGCCGGCGTGCTGAGCGGTCTGCGGCGCAACGGTTTCCTGGACAACCTGGTCCTGGTCTCCACCCTCTTCCTGATCGCGCTGCCGGTCTTCGTGGTCGGCTTCGTGCTGCAGTGGCTGCTGGGCGTGCAGTGGGGCATCATCAAGCCGACCGTCTCCTCCGAGATGCGGTGGTCCGAGCTGATCGTGCCGGGCTTCGTGCTCGGCAGCGCGTCAGTGGCGTACATCGCCCGGGTGGCGAGAACGAGCATCGCGGAGAACCGCCGCGCGGATTACGTGCGTACGGCCATCGCCAAGGGCCTGCCGATGCGTCGGGTGGTGGGTGTGCACCTGCTGCGCAACTCGCTCATCCCGGTGGTGACCCTGCTCGGCACCGATCTCGGTGCCCTGATGGGTGGCGCGATCGTCACCGAGGGGATCTTCGGCATCAACGGAATCGGCCGCCAGGTCTTCCGGGCGATCATCACCAAGGAGAGCGCCACGGTGGTAGGAATCGTGGTCGTCCTGGTGCTGGTCTATCTCGTGATGAACCTGCTGGTTGACCTGCTCTACGCCGCCCTGGACCCGAGGATCCGTTATGAGTGACCCGAGTACCGCATCGATCGTCAGTACCCCTGGCGCACACCCCACCGACTCTGCCGCCCTCGCCACCGCGGGCCAGCCGCAGAGCAACGAGAAGCCGCGTGGCCTGCTCGGCGACGCCTGGCGCGACCTGCGACGCAAGCCGCTGTTCTGGATCTCGGCCACGCTGATTCTGATCTTCCTGCTGATGGCGGCCTTCCCGGCGCTGTTCGCCCCGGGCGACGCGGTCAACGGCTCGCTGTCCCGCAGCCTCAACAAGCCGTCCGCCGATGGCTGGTTCGGCTACGACGTGCAGGGCCGCGACGTCTACGCCCGGGTCATCTACGGCGCGCGTGCGTCCATCCAGGTCGCCGTGCTCTCCGTGCTGGGCACCCTGCTCATCGGCGGCACCATGGGCATCATCTCCGGCTACCGCGGTGGCTGGGTGGACGGGCTGCTGAGCCGGATCGCCGACGTCTTCTTCGGTCTGCCGTTCGTGCTCGGCGCGATCGTCATCCTGACCACCTTCAACGGCTCGGGCGCCGGCAACAGCAAGAACAAGATCATGGGCCTGGTGACCGCGTCCCTGATCGTGCTGAGCTGGCCGGTCGTGATGCGGCTGATGCGCTCATCGGTGCTCGCCACCAAGGAGGCCGACTACATCGTGGCGGCCCGCGCGCTGGGTGCCGGCACCGGCCGGATCATCCTCAAGCACCTGCTGCCGAACTGCCTGGCCCCGCTGCTGGTCTACGGCACGATCATGGTCGGCTCGTTCATCGGTGCCGAGGCCACCCTGTCGTTCCTGGGCGTCGGTCTGAAGTCGCCGGTGGTGTCCTGGGGCATCATGATCAGTGATGGGCAGAATTTCGTCCGGGTCGCGCCGGGACTGGTCTTCTTCCCCGCCGCGTTCCTCGTCACCGCAGTGCTGAGCTTCGTGATGCTCGGTGAGGCGGTCCGCGAGGCCCTCGATCCGAAACTCCGCTAGGGGATATCTAGTGTCCGACATTCTCGTGTCCGAGCAGTCAGCGTCGGGCCCTGGCCGGTCCGGGCGTCCCTCCGGCCGGCTGCTCGAGGTCGACGACCTGCGGGTGGAGTTCCGCACCCGGGACGGCGTCGCAAAGGTCATCAACGGAGTCACGTACCACGTCGACGCGGGAGAGACCCTCGCCGTGCTCGGCGAGTCCGGCTCCGGTAAGAGCGTCACCGCGCAGACCATCATGGGCATCCTGGACACGCCGCCCGGCTTCGTGACCGGTGGGCAGGTCCGCTTCCACGGCAAGGACATGCTCCGCATGTCCGCCGAGGAGCGCCGCCGCATCCGCGGCGAGGGCATCGCGATGATCTTCCAGGACGCGCTCTCCGCGCTGAACCCCGTCTTCACCGTCGGGTTCCAGATCGCCGAGCAGTTCCGGGTCCGGCGGGGCATGGGCCGCGCGGAGGCCAAGAAGCGCGCGATCGACATGCTCGACCAGGTCAAGATCCCGAACGCCAAGGGACGGTTCAACAACTACCCACACCAGTTCTCCGGCGGTATGCGGCAGCGCGCGATGATCGCGATGTCGCTGGCGCTCGACCCCGAGGTGCTGATCGCGGACGAGCCGACCACTGCCCTCGACGTGACCGTGCAGGCCCAGATCATGGACCTGCTGGCCGAGCTCCAGCGCGAGCGGCAGATGGGCATGATCCTGATCACCCACGACCTCGGCGTGGTCGCCGACGTCGCGGACCGGATCGCGGTCATGTACGCGGGCCGGATCGTCGAGGAAGCCGACGTGTACGAGCTGTACGCCAAGCCGGCGCACCCGTACACGCTGGGTCTGATCGACTCGATCCCGCGCCTCGACGAGAAGGGGCAGCAGCTCCGGACGATCAAGGGCCTCCCGCCGAACCTGATGAACATCCCGCCGGGCTGCCCGTTCAACCCGCGGTGCCCGATGGCTCAGCCGGTGTGTCGGGAGAAGGTCCCGCCGCTGCTGCAGGTCGGCCCCGCCCGGGCCAGCGCCTGCCACTTCGCCGAGGAGCTGGTGAACCGTGTCTGAGAACATCCTCGAGGTCAATGACCTGGTCAAGCACTACCCCGTCACGCAGGGTGTGGTGTTCAAGAAGACCGTCGGTCAGGTCAAGGCGGTCGACGGGGTCTCGTTCGGTCTGCGCGCTGGAGAGACGCTGGGCGTGGTCGGCGAGTCGGGCTGCGGCAAGTCGACGCTCGCCCGGGTGCTGATGAACCTGGAGAAGCCAACCGCGGGCAACGTGATCTACAAGGGCCAGGACATCTCCAAGTTGTCCGGTGGGTCGTTGCGGCGTCTGCGCCGGCAGATCCAGCTGGTCATGCAGGACCCGTACACCTCGCTGAACCCGCGGATGACCGTCGGTGACCTGCTCGGTGAGCCGTTCGAGATCCACCCCGAGGTGGCGCCGAAGGGCAGCCGCCGGGCCAAGGTCCGTGAGCTGCTCGACCTGGTCGGGCTCAACCCGGAGCACATCAACCGGTACCCGCACCAGTTCTCCGGCGGTCAGCGTCAGCGCATTGGCATTGCCCGCGCCCTCGCGCTGCGGCCCGAGATCATCGTCTGCGACGAGCCGGTGTCGGCGCTGGACGTCTCCATCCAGGCCCAGGTCATGAACCTGCTGGAGCAGCTGCAGGGCGAGTTCGGCCTCTCGTACGTCTTCATCGCGCACGACCTGTCGGTGGTCCGCCACCTGTCGGACCGGGTCGCGGTGATGTACCTCGGCAAGATCGTCGAGATCGGCACCGAGGACGAGATCTACGAGCGACCGACCCACCCGTACACCCAGGCTCTGCTCTCCGCGGTGCCGGTGCCGGACCCGACCCAGCGGCACAACAAGACGATCATCCGGCTCACGGGTGACGTGCCCTCGCCGGTCAGCCCGCCCTCGGGCTGCCGGTTCCGGACC
This sequence comes from Micromonospora sp. NPDC047644, assembly GCF_040704315.1. Classification (NCBI taxonomy): domain Bacteria; kingdom Bacillati; phylum Actinomycetota; class Actinomycetes; order Micromonosporales; family Micromonosporaceae; genus Micromonospora; species Micromonospora sp. NPDC047644. The sequence continues at coordinate 22,025 of NZ_JBEYSY010000017.1, read as the reverse complement.
CGCTGCTGGAAGGCGCAGGACGTCTGCGCCGAGCAGGTCCCGCTGCTGGAGATCCGCCGGGGCTCGGACCACCCGAGCGCCTGCCACTTCGCGGAGAAGCGCGAGATCGTCGCCACCCACGAGGTGTGAGTCACCGAAACCGCCTGCCGTCGTCATCACGACGACGGCAGGCGGTTTTCGTCTGTTCAGGTCTTGACCGGACCGGTCACGCGGCGTCGGACAGCGGTGTCAGCAAACCGGCTGTCGCCCGGGACGGGCGGTGTGGCCTTACCCAGGTAGCCGTGGCCCCGGTGTGGCCGTGCTGGGGCGGCTCACAGCGGGCCGCGGCCCGCGCGGAGCAGCAGCAGGGCCAGTTGGGTGCCGTCGGCACCCAGCGCGACCCGGAACCGCTCCAGGATCTCCCGTTCCCGAGAGAGCACCAGGCGGGTCCCGCCGGACGCCATCCGGGTCGCCCCGACCTCCTGGGACAACGCGGCCCGCTCCTGCCAGAGCGTGATCAACGCGTTGTCGATCTCGTCGATCCGTTCCCTGATCTGCACGATCCGCGCCGAAGCGGACGGCTCCTGGGTGCCGGTCTGCTGCTCGGCCGGCTCGGCGTCCGCGCCCGTCGCTGGTGCGGCCACCACCGGCTCAGCCCCCTGGACGGCGGGCTGCCCCGCTCGGGTCGGGCCGCCGCTCTGCTCCATCACGTCTGTCATCATCGGGTACCTCTCGCACTGTGGTGCCCGGTGCCCGGAACCTGGGACGGAAAAAGCCCCGGACTCCAGGAGCCCGGGGCTTTAGCAGGTCTGAACGATCAGGCGCGACCTACGGCAGCCGGACTCCCGGTGCCATAGTAAAAGGAGAAGCGCGCAGCGATCACGCCGTCGAGTATGCCCACGCCGCAGCCGAGTGCGCAAGCATTCCGCGTCGCGAAGGGCGCACGTCGCGCCGTGGCGGCGCCCGGATGGTGCTGGCCGTCGGGCACGGGCTGCTGAGCGCCAGCGGCGCAGTGTCCGACCCGCGGCATAGACTTGTCGGGCGATGCATCCTCTCTTCGACATCCCCGCGTCCCCGCCTGCGCCGGAGTCCGCGCCGGCCCGCCCGCACCGACCCGGGGCGACCGCCGCGCGTCTCGATCCGCAGCAACTGCTCGCCGGGCTGAACGGGCCGCAGCGCGATGCCGTCAGCCATGCCGGCTCGCCGCTGCTGATCGTGGCCGGCGCCGGGTCCGGCAAGACCCGGGTGCTCACGCACCGGATCGCCTATCTGCTCGCCGCCCGGGACGTGCACCCCGGTGAGATCATCGCGATCACCTTCACCAACAAGGCCGCCGGTGAGATGAAGGAACGCGTCGCCGCGCTGGTGGGCCCCCGGGCCCGCCTGATGTGGGTGTCGACGTTCCACTCGGCCTGCGTGCGGATCCTGCGGGCCGAGCACGAGCACGCCGGCCTCAAGTCGACGTTCTCGATCTACGACGCGGACGACTCCCGCCGGTTGATGCAGCTGGTCACCCGCGAGCTGGATCTCGACCCGAAGCGCTACCCGGCGCGTGGGCTGGCCGCCCAGGTCTCCAACCTCAAGAACGAGCTGGTCGACCCGGAGCAGTTCGCGGCGCGGGCCACCGGCCCCAACGAGCGGGCGCTGGCCGAGGCTTACACGCTCTACCAGCGTCGGCTGCGTGAGGCACACGCACTGGACTTCGACGACCTGATCATGACCACGGTGCACCTGCTCCAGTCCCACCCGCACGTCGCGGAGAGCTACCGCCGGCGGTTCCGGCACGTGCTGGTGGACGAGTACCAGGACACCAACCACGCCCAGTACGTCCTGATCAAGGAGCTGGTCTCCGGTACCGACGGGCTGGAGCCCGCCGAGCTGTGCGTGGTCGGCGACGCCGACCAGTCGATCTACGCGTTCCGGGGCGCGACGATCCGCAACATCCTGGAGTTCGAACGGGACTTCACCGACGCGCGGACGATCCTGCTGGAGCAGAACTACCGCTCCACCCAGACCATCCTCAACGCGGCCAACGCGGTGATCGACCGCAACACCTCCCGCAAACCCAAGCGACTGTGGAGCGAGGCCGGCGCCGGCGAGCAGATCGTCGGCTACGTCGCCGACACCGAGCACGCCGAGGCCGACTGGGTGGCCCGGGAGATCGACCGGCTGGTCGACGCCGACGAGACCCGCCCCGGCGACGTCGCCGTCTTCTACCGCACCAACGCCCAGTCCCGCGTCTTCGAGGAGGTGTTCATCCGGGTCGGCCTGCCCTACAAGGTGGTCGGCGGGGTGCGCTTCTACGAGCGCAAGGAGGTCCGCGACGCCCTGGCGTACCTGCGTTCGGTGGTCAACGACGACGACACGGTGAGCCTGCGGCGAGTGCTCAACACCCCGCGCCGGGGCATCGGCGACCGCGCTGAGGCGTGTGTCGAGGCGCTCTCCAGCCGCGACCGGATCTCGTTCGGCGCGGCGCTGCGCCGGGCCCGGGAGGCGCCGGGCATCTCCAGCCGGGCGGCCAACGGCATCGCGGACTTCGTGGCGCTGCTCGACGGCGCCCGCGAGCTGGCCGAGACCGGCACCCCGGAGGAGGTGCTGGAGGCGCTGCTGACCCGATCCGGCTACCTCACCGAGCTGGAGGAGAGCCTGGACCCGCAGGACGCCGGCCGGGTGGACAACCTCCAGGAGCTGGTCAGCGTCGCCCGCGAGTACACCGAGCGGATCGAGGCGCTGGGCGAGGAGGGGGAGCGGGCCACCCTGGCCGGCTTCCTGGAGCAGGTGGCCCTGGTCGCCGACGCTGACCAGATCCCCTCCGACGACCCTGACCACCAGGGCGTGGTCACCCTGATGACGCTGCACACCGCCAAGGGGTTGGAGTTCCCGGTGGTTTTCCTGACCGGGCTGGAGGACGGCGTCTTCCCGCACCTGCGCTCGCTGGGCGACACCCGCGAGTTGGAGGAGGAGCGCCGACTGGCGTACGTCGGCATCACCCGCGCCCGGCAGCGGCTCTACCTCTCGCGGGCGGTGACCCGCTCGGCCTGGGGGCAGCCGTCCTACAACCCGCCGTCGCGCTTCCTGGAGGAGCTGCCCGCCGAGTTGGTGCACTGGGAGCGCACCGAGGGGTCGTACACCTCGTGGGCCGGCGGGGGCGGCGGCGTCGGCGGCCGCGCGGACCGCGCGCCCGGCGCGCGTGGCAACTTCACCGGGGGTACGCCGAAGGCGGCGCAGCTGGCCCAGCGGCTCGGAGTGGACGCCAGCCGACTGACCACCGCCAGCGAGCTGCCGCAGGGGCCGAAGGTGTCCGCGGGTGACCGGGTCAACCATCAGCGGTACGGGTTGGGGCGGGTGCTCGCCGTCGAGGGGCACGGCCCGGGCGCCCGCGCGCAGATCGACTTCGGCGACCAGACCATGTGGCTGGTGCTCCGGCACGCCCCGGTCGACAAGCTCTGACCCTTCTGGATCAGGAAAGAGTGGCCTCGCGTACCGCTGAGGCCACTCTTTCCTTGTCGTCACCCGCGGAGAGCGCCGGGATGTCGCCTCAGCAGCCCAGGTCGACGCCGCGGGCCCGCATGAACGGGGCCGGGTCGATCTGGTTCCACATGCCCTGGTGCACCTCGAAGTGCAGGTGCGGGCCGGTGGCATCGCCGGTGGCGCCCTCGTAGCCGATGACCTGGCCGGCTTTGACCGCCTGGCCGACGGTGACGGCGATGCGGCTCTGGTGGGCGTAGTGGGTCAGGTAGCCGTTGCCGTGGTCGATGAAGACGGAGTTGCCGTACCCGTCGGAGGCGTCGCCGGCCTGGGTCACGGTGCCGGCGGCGGCGGCGTGGATCGGCGTACCGGAGGGCAGCGCCAGGTCGATACCGGCGTGCAGGGTGCCCCAGCGCTGCCCGTAGCAGGACGTGACCCCCGCGCCCGGCATCGGGTCGACCCAGGCGGGTGTGGGCCTGGTGGTCTTCTTCGGCTTTGGCTTCGGCTTGGCCTTGGCGACGGTCTTCGTGGGGGCCGGGCTGGTGCTGACCGCCGATGGGCTCGGCGTCGGGCTGAGCGAGGGGGTGGCCGGGGCGCTCGATTCACGGACCGAGCGGTCGGCCCGGTCCGCGGCCTCGGCCCGGGACTGCGCGTCGAGGGACACGGCGGCGGGTGTCGGGGCGTTGGTGCCGCTGGTGGCGACGGCGACACCGCCGAGGCCGAGGGCTACCAGGGCGGCGGCCCCGAGCACGATGAGGCGGTTCCGCCGGCCGGTGCGCCGCGACGGCGCGGTCTGGCTGGTGTCGGGGGTGTTCTCGTTCTGGACGGGGCTGTCTTCCTGCACGGCGGACCTTCACAGTCGAGGGGCACTTGACCTCGAAATACTGGTGTCGGACCGAGACGTGGCAGGCGGGGGGACCGAACCTTCGGACGGAGAGCGGACGGCAGGGTGCCCGGATATGACCCGCTTCGCGGCACTACATCCGGAAAAGTGATCATGCTGGCGGGTGCCGTCGGTCACATCCACTGCTGTGACCCGGGATACATCGGCGAGCGCCGCCTAACGAAAAACCGCCCGGATCGACAGATCCGGGCGGTCAACGGTCGTTGCGCGCTGTCAGGAGGCGGCTACCTCGCTGTAAATTGCCTCGACTTGCAGCTTGATGTCCACCCCGCGTTCCTGGAGGAACGGCACCGGGTCTTCCGGCTGCCCCTTGACATGGATCTCCAGGTGCAGGTGCGTGCCGTACGCGTGGCCGGTCTGGCCCACGAGGCCGAGCTGGTCGCCCGCCTTGACCTGCTGGCCTTCCTTGACGCTGACCGCGGAGGAGTGGCCGTAGATGGCCTCGCTGCCGTCGGTGTGCTGGACGATCACGGCGTTGCCGTACCCACCGAACCAGCCGGCCTTGGTGACCAGCCCGTCGTGGATCGCCACGTAGGGCGTTCCCTCGGGGGCGACCAGGTCCACGCCGGTGTGCATCTTGCCCCAGCGGACGCCGTACGGGGAGTTGAAGTCGTAGCCCTGCAGCGGCAGCAGCCAGACCTCTTTCTCGGCGCTGTCCGTGCTGCGGCTGTCCCGGGAGGCGCGGTCGGCGTTGTCCGCACGGGCCGCGGCGTCCTGGCTGGTGACCGACGCCTGCTTGAGCTCGTCGAGGACCGTCGGGCTGACGTCCTTGGCGTCCGGCAGGGCGCTCGCGCCGAGGGCCACGATGCCGGCACCGACGAACGCGGTGGTGACGACAGCGGCGTAGCGGCTGCGGGGTGGGGTGGGTACGCGGCGGCGACCGCGATATCGATCGGGCTCAGACGACAGGCGCTGGCGCACGCACACCCTCCGTTGTCGGGGTTCCGAAGCGGCCGGTGGAACGTCCTCTGAGACTCCAGTGAGGCGTCCGCTGACCGCGTCGTCACCCGTCCATGGACCTGATGACAACCGTGGACACGTTAGCCAACCACCAGGCGAGTCACAAGCTAGACCGAAAAATTGGCGTGTCGATCTGTCCGTTTGCGTCCGTGATTGTCATGCATCGTGACGCTGAACGGTGCCCCCCTCGCTGCCCGTTCGTCGCCGAGCGTGACCGTTCCGGCGGAGTCGTCCGGCTTGACTCCGGACCGTGCCGGGATGACGTCCCGGCCCTGCCAGCGGCGCGGCTCGGGCCAAGCCGGGACGATACCGGGGTGGACACCTCAGGTTGCGCGGTGGACACGCCGGGTAACGGCCGGTGACGGAGCCCGGATTTCCCGGGCCGGGCCGGCCGGGTTACCGTTCGTTAAGGTGAAGGCGGTCAAGCCGGTGAAAGGTGTGCGCTGATGAGCTCTCGGATTCGGGTCGTCGTCGCGAAGCCGGGCCTGGACGGCCACGACCGGGGCGCGAAGGTCGTCGCGCGCGCCCTGCGGGACGCCGGCATGGAGGTCGTCTACACCGGCCTGCACCAGACTCCCGAGCAGATCGTGGAGACCGCCATCCAGGAGGACGCCGACGCGGTCGGCCTGTCCGTGCTCTCCGGGGCGCACATGACGCTCTTCCGGCGGGTGCTGGAACTGCTCGGTGAGCGGGACGCCCGCGACATCGTCGTGTTCGGTGGCGGCATCATTCCGAACGGCGACATTCCCGAGTTGGAGAAGCTGGGCGTCGCGAAGATCTTCACGCCGGGCGCCACCACCCAGGCAATTGTCGAGTGGGTCCGAGAGAACGTGGCCCAGCCGGTCTCCTGAGGAAACGCCGAACTGCTGCCCACTGATTCTGGGCACGGGGGAGGGGCCGGACGCACCCCTCACACGTCCGGCCCCTCTATGCACGATGCCCCGCCGCCACCCCTCGACCGACAGGGCATCGGCCGTATCCCGTCTTTGCGCTGTTCAGCGCTCCGACATCTGACTCAACGACGCCCCCACGGCAGGGTTACGCAAGCCGGGCAACATCGCCCGGACGGTGGATGCCACCGGGTCATAGCCGGAAACCGGCCACACCTGATGTCCGGTTGTGCATTACCGCACACCGCGCACCCGCTCGGTTGCCGGTGGTGCCGACCTCGCTAGGCTGCGGCCAATGGCCTGTTTCAACTGATGACAGGCGTCAAACTGTTTTCTGAACGCTGGTGGCGGCGCGACGGCGCGCCGCGGAGACGGGACGGGACGCGCAATCGTGGACCTGTACGAGTACCAGGGGCGGGACCTGTTCGAGCGGCACGGCTTGCCCGTGCTGGCCGGCGGCGTCGCCACTACCCCGGAAGAGGCCCGCGCGATCGCCGAACGCCTTGGCGGCCGTGTGGTCGTCAAGGCGCAGGTAAAGGTCGGCGGCCGAGGTAAGGCCGGCGGCGTCAAGCTGGCCGAGGGCCCGGATGAGGCGGTGGCTCGGGCCACCGACATCCTCGGCATGGACATCAAGGGTCACACCGTCCACAAGGTCATGATCACGGTGACCGCGGACGTGGCCGAGGAGTACTACTTCTCGTACCTGCTCGACCGGGCGAACCGCACCTTCCTCTGCATCGCCAGCGTCGCCGGCGGCATGGACATCGAGCAGGTCGCCGCCGAGACCCCCGACAAGGTCGTGAAGGCCCCGATCGACGCCGTGAAGGGCGTTGACGAGGCCAAGGCCCGGGAGATCGTGACCGCCGCCGGTTTCCCGGCCGAGGTGGCCGACCAGGTGGTCGAGATCGCCGTCGGCCTGTGGCAGGCGTTCGTCGCCGAGGACGCCACCCTGGTCGAGGTCAACCCGCTCGCCAAGAACGGCGACGGCCGGATGCTGCTGCTCGATGCCAAGATCAGCTTGGACGAGAACGCGGCGTTCCGGCACCCGGACCACGAGGCGCTGGTCGACCAGGCCGCTGTGGACCCGCTGGAGCAGGCCGCCAAGGCCAAGGACCTCAACTACGTCAAGCTCGACGGCGAGGTCGGCATCATCGGCAACGGCGCGGGTCTGGTCATGTCGACCCTCGACGTGGTCGCGTACGCCGGTGAGCGGCACGGCAACGTCAAGCCCGCCAACTTCCTCGACATCGGTGGCGGCGCGAGCGCCGCGGTGATGGCGAACGGGCTGGAGATCGTGCTCTCCGACCCGGCCGTGAAGAGCGTCTTCGTCAACGTCTTCGGCGGCATCACCGCCTGCGACGAGGTCGCCAACGGCATCATCCAGGCGCTGGCCCTGTTGGAGCAGCGCGGCGAGCAGGTGACCAAGCCGCTCGTCGTCCGTCTCGACGGCAACAACGCCGAGGCTGGCCGGGCGATCCTGGACAGCGCGAACAACCCGCTCGTGCAGCGGGTGGACACCATGGACGGTGCGGCCGAGCGGGCCGCCGAGCTGGCAGCTGCGGGGGTCTGATCATGGCTATCTGGCTGACCAAGGACTCGAAGGTCATCGTCCAGGGGATGACCGGTTCCGAGGGTTCCAAGCACACCCGGCGGATGCTGGCCGCCGGCACCAACGTCGTCGGTGGCGTCAACCCGCGCAAGGCGGGCCAGACCGTCGACTTCGACGGCACCGAGCTGCCGGTCTTCGCGTCCGTCGCGGACGCGATGGCGCAGACCGGGGCCGACGTCACTGTCATCTTCGTGCCGCCGCAGTTCACCAAGGCCGCCGTGGTCGAGGCGATCGACGCCGCGATCGATCTGGCCGTGGTGATCACCGAGGGCGTCCCGGTGCACGACACCGCGTCGTTCTGGGCGTACAACGTGGCGCAGGGCGAGCGGACCCGGATCATCGGGCCGAACTGCCCGGGCATCGCCTCGCCGGGCGCGTCCAACGCCGGCATCATCCCGGCCGACATCACCGGCTCCGGCCGGATCGGCCTGGTCAGCAAGAGCGGCACGCTGACCTACCAGATGATGTACGAGCTGCGCGACATCGGTTTCTCCACCTGCGTCGGCATCGGCGGTGACCCGATCATCGGGACCACCCACATCGACGCCCTCGCGGCGTTCGAGGCCGACCCGGAGACCGACGCCATCGTCATGATCGGTGAGATCGGTGGCGACGCCGAGGAGCGGGCCGCCGAGTTCATCAAGGCCAAGGTCACCAAGCCGGTGGTCGGCTACATCGCCGGCTTCACCGCTCCGCCCGGCAAGACCATGGGTCACGCCGGGGCGATCATCTCCGGCTCGGCCGGCACCGCCGAGGCGAAGCAGGCGGCGCTGGAGGCCGTCGGCGTCAAGGTCGGCAAAACGCCGACCGAGACCGCGAAGCTGATGCGGGAGATCATGTCCGGCAGCTAGGGCGCAACAGGCCCTAAGTCGATTGGCAGCGCGAAGGGGGTCGACCGGTCACGGTCGGCCCCCTTCGGCGTACGCGTCAGTCGTTGTTCCAGAACGGGTAGTTGCCGGTCGAGCGCAGGATCGCCCCACCGATGATGTTGATCACGCCGAACGCGATGGCGAGGTAACCGAGCAGCGGCGACTGCCCGTACCGCCGGGCGTCGCGGATGGACAGGTAGCCGAAGACGATGCCGAAGATGCCGCAGCAGATCAGCCCCAGCACGATGCCCAGCACGCCCCAGAGGGTGGTTCGGTCGCGTCCCCGGGCCGGTGGTGGCGGGGGAGGCGGGTATGGCGTCGTCACAGCTTCCTCCGAGCGCTCGTGGGCGACGTGCCGGCCTGGACCGCGACCGGCGGGCCCGTCCCGGGTGGCGGCGACTCGCGCCCCCTCAGGGCCGAGGCTAGACCGGCCCGGGTGGGCAGGACGTCGGTTCGGTGAACTCGCCGACCTTAGGAGGGGTTAACGGACTGCCACCGCCCGCGCGACGTGCCAGAGTAGAGCGGATGTCCCCCGTCACCCCTGACCGTCCCAGCCGTCCCGGCGGTGTGAGCGCCGACGACCGGCCGGTCGACCGTGCCGCACCGGCCCGGCGGGTGCCCGCGCCTCGCGCCGGTGAGTCGCCGCGCGGGCGGGCGCCGTTGCCCGTCGCCGCCGGGGTGGCCGCCGCCTGGGCCGCCGTCACCTCGTACCTGCCGGTCGCCATCGTGCTCGGCCTGGTGCAGCTCGGCGCGGATGGCACCACCCTGACCGGCGCCCTGCGCACCGCGCTGGCCGGCTGGCTGCTCGGGCACGGCGTGCCGTTGCACACCGAGACCGGGCCGCTCGGGCTCGCCCCGCTGGCGCTGACAGTGCTCGCGCTCTGGCGGCTGAGCCGCGCCGGCGTGCACGTCAGCCGCGCGATCGGTGCTCGCGACACCCGCTCACCGCGCCGGGCACTGCTCGCCGCGGTCGCGGTCGGCGTCGCGTACGCGCTGCTCGGCGCGCTCGCGGCGGTGCTGGTCGGCACCGGCGGGCCGAATGTCTCGCTGATCCGGGCGGGCGCCACGTTCGCGGCGGTCGGCACACTCGCCGCGCTGGTCGGCGCGGTCCGGATCACCGCCGTGACCCGGCTGCTCGTCTCCCGCCTTCCGAGCCCGGTGCGCGACGGCGTTCGCACCGGCCTGGTGGCCGGGCTGCTGCTGCTCGGCGCGGGCGCGGGAGCGGCCGGCCTGGCGGTGGCCACCGGTGGCGGCGACGCGGCCGACATGATCGGGGCGTACCGGACCGGGGTCGCCGGGCAGGCCGGCATCACCCTGGTCAGCGTCGCGTACGCGCCTAACGCGGCGGTCTGGTCGACCAGTTACCTGCTCGGGCCGGGGTTCGCGGTCGGGACGGACACCGCGGTCCGCACCAGCGAGGTGTCGGTCGGCGCGCTGCCGGCCGTGCCGCTGCTCGCTGGCCTGCCGCGCGGCCCGGTGGACGGCTTCGGCACCCTGCTGCTCGCGGTGCCGGTGCTGGCCGGGATGGTCGCCGGTTGGTTGCTCGCCCGGCGGGTGAGTCGACTCGGCGGGCCGGAGCGGGCCGCCCGGCGCTGGGCCGGTCTGCTGGTGCCGGCGATGCTGGCCGGGCCGGTGGCCGGGGTGGTGCTCGGTGCGGCCGCGGCGGTCTCCGGTGGGCCGCTCGGCGCCGGCCGGCTGTCCCAGGTCGGCCCGGTGGGTTGGCAGGTCGGTGCGGTGGCGGCCGGTGTCATAGCGGTCGGCGCGCTGATCGGTGCCGCCGCCACCCGGGCGCTGACCCGCGGGCCCGCCCAGTAGACGAGCGCGGGGCGCCCCGGGTGAACCCGGAGCGCCCCGTCGACATCCGAACCCGTCAGGGCTGGGTGGGCAGGTTGACCTGCGCCACCACGCTCAGGATGAGCAGCAGGATGCCCAGCCCGACGCCGACCGCGCCGCAGATCAGACCGGCCTTGGCCTGGCCGGCGTTGTTGGCCTGACCCTGGGCCACCTTCTGCTTGGCGAGGTAGCCGGTCACGATGCCCGCGATGCCGACCGGGATGCCCAGGTACAGGCAGCAGACCAGCGGGATCGACGCGATACCGAGGATCATCGAGACCAGGCCGAGGGTGTTGTTCTGCCCCTGCGCCTGCGGGTACCCGGCGTTCGGGTAGGTCGGGCCCGCGCCGTACGGGGGCTGCTGCTGCGCGTACGGGTCGTTGGGCTGCTGACCGTACGGCTGGCCCGAGGTGGGCTGCTGACCGTACGGGGCCTGCGGCGCGGCGTACGGGTCGTTGGGCTGCTGACCGTACGGCTGGCCGGAGGTCGGCTGCTGGCCGTACGGGGAGGCCGGCGGCTGGGGAGCGGTCGGGTCCTGGTTGGGCTGCTGGCCGTACGGGTCCTGACCGGGGTTACCGGGCTGCATTCGAGAAGCTCCTTGGACTGGTTCCGTCAGTTGGTGCTCTTATTTCCATCCATGATCGCGGTCAGTCCTCCCAAAGCCCAGTACAGCAACAGGACGACATGTCTCCCAAACCAGGCAAAAAGCTCCTAGTCGACCGCTTCGCGTGCCGGATCAGGGGCGGTGTGGGCCGGTGCGGCGTCCGGCCCGAGCGAGCGGCAGCGTACCGGGTCGACGCACGTCGGCACTGTCGAAGATCGGCGAGCCGCCCAGTCGAAGGGCGTCCCTGACCTGCCCGATAGGGTGGCCCGGTGACCGAGCCCGCGCCTGTCGCCCGCATCGTCGTCCTCATCTCCGGCTCCGGGAGCAACCTCCAGTCGCTGCTGGACGCCGCCGCCGACCCCGCGTACGGCGCACAGGTCGTCGCGGTCGGCGCGGACCGCGACGGCATCGCGGGCCTGGACCGGGCCGACGCGGCGGGGGTGCCCACCTTCGTCGAGCGGGTCCGCGACCACGACACCCGGGAAGACTGGGACCGCGCGCTCACCGCGCACGTCGCGAAGCACCAGCCCGACCTGGTCATCTCCGCCGGTTTCCTCAAGTTGGTCGGCCCGCACTTCCTCGCCGCCTTCGGCGACCGCTACCTGAACACCCACAACACGCTGCTGCCGGCGTTCCCCGGCATCCACGGCCCGCGTGACGCTCTCGCCTACGGCGTGAAGCTGACCGGAGCCACCCTCTTCTTCGTCGACGCCGGCATGGACACCGGGCCGATCGTCGCGCAGGTCGCGGTGCCGGTGCTCGACGACGACGACGTCGACACGCTCACCGAGCGCATCAAGGAAGCCGAGCGACGCCAGCTCGTCGAGCAGGTCGGTCGGCTGGTCCGCGAAGGCTGGACCATCACCGGAAGGAAGGTCACGGTTCCGTGAGTCCCACTCAGGACGGGCGCCGCCCGATCAGGCGGGCGCTGGTCAGCGTCTACGACAAGACCGGGCTGGTCGAGCTGGCTCAGGCCCTGCACGCGGCCGGCGTGGAGATCGTATCCACCGGCAGCACGGCGGGCACCATCGCCGCCGCCGGGGTGCCGGTGACGCCGGTGGAGACGGTGACCGGCTTCCCCGAGGTGCTCGACGGCCGGGTGAAGACCCTGCACCCGAAGGTGCACGCGGGCCTCCTCGCGGACCTGCGCAAGGACACCCACGTCGCGCAGCTCGACGAGCTGGGCGTGGCGGCGTTCGACCTGCTGATCTCCAACCTGTACCCGTTCCAGGAGACCGTCGCCTCCGGCGCCGACGTCGAGGAGTGCGTGGAGCAGATCGACATCGGCGGCCCGGCCATGGTGCGCGCCGCCGCCAAGAACCACGCCTCGGTCGCCGTGCTCACCGACCCGGCCGCTTACCCGGCGCTGCTCGGCGCGCTCGCCGAGGGCGGCTTCACTGTGGCCCAGCGCCGCGCGCTGGCCGCCCGGGCGTTCGCCGACATCGCCGAGTACGACGTGGCGGTGGCCCGGTGGTTCGCGCAGGAGCTGGCACCCGCCGACGACTCGTGGCCGCGGTTCGCGGGGCTGGCGCTGCGCAAGTCGACAGCGCTGCGCTACGGCGAGAACCCGCACCAGCCCGCCGCGCTCTACACCGACCCGGACGCCCCGGCCGGGCTGGCCCAGGCCGAGCAGCTGCACGGCAAGGAGATGTCGTACAACAACTACGTCGACGCCGACGCCGCCTGGCGGGCCGCGAACGACTTCGCCGACCAGCCGGCGGTGGCGATCATCAAGCACGCCAACCCGTGCGGGATCGCAGTCGGCGCAGATGTCGCCGAGGCGCACCGGCTGGCGCACGCCTGCGACCCGGTGTCGGCGTTCGGCGGCGTCATCGCGGTCAACCGGCCGGTCTCGGTCGAGCTGGCCCGGCAGGTCGCCGAGATCTTCACCGAGGTGGTGGTCGCCCCCGGTTTCGACGAGGGCGCGGTCGAGGTGTTGCAGGGCAAGAAGAACATCCGGCTGCTGCGGGCACCCGCCTGGACACCGGCGCTGGTGGAGGTGCGGCAGGTGACCGGCGGCGTCCTGGCCCAGGTCGCCGACCGGGTGGACGCCCCCGGCGACGACCCGGCCAACTGGCAGTTGGCGACCGGTGAGGCCGCCGACGAGGAGCTGCTGCGGGACCTGGCGTTCGCCTGGCGGGCGGTCCGCGCCGTGAAGAGCAACGCGATCCTGCTGGCCAAGGGCGGTGCCACCGTCGGGGTCGGCATGGGTCAGGTCAACCGGGTCGACTCGGCGCAGCTCGCTGTCACCCGCGCCGGCGCCGACCGGGCCCGCGGCTCGGTCGCCGCCTCGGACGCGTTCTTCCCGTTCGCCGACGGCCCGCAGATCCTCATCGACGCCGGCGTCCGGGCCATCGTGCAGCCCGGCGGCTCCATCCGCGACGAGGAGGTCATCGAAGCGGCCAGGAAGGCCAACGTGACGATGTACCTGACCGGAACCCGCCACTTCTTCCACTGACCCTTCGACCCACCGGCTTCGACCCACCGGCTTCGACCCGCCGGCTTCGACCCGCCGGCTTCGACCTCGTCGATCATGAAGTTGTTGCCCTGACACGCCGATGTGCAGGGCAATAACTTCATGATCAACGGCCGAGGCCGGGGCCGGGGCCGGGGTGGGGTGGGGTGGGGTCAGGGTGTGGTGGTGGGGCGGAGTTCGGCGAAGTGGCAGGCGGACGGGTGGGGGTCCGCTGCCCTCGGCACCGTCGCCGGGTCCTGGGTGGCGCAGATGTCCTGGGCCTTCCAGCAGCGGGTCCGGAAGTGGCACCCGCTGGGCGGGTCGGCCGGGCTGGGCACGTCGCCGACCAGCCGGATCATGTTGCGCTGGTCGCGGGCCTCCGGGTCCGGCACCGGCACCGCGGAGAGCAGAGCCTGGGTGTACGGGTGGGTGGCCCGCTCGTAGATCTCGTCCTCGGTGCCGATCTCGACGATCCGACCGAGGTACATCACCGCGACGCGGTCGGCGATGTGCCGCACCACCGACAGGTCGTGCGCGATGAAGATGTACGAGAGCCCCAGCTCGCCCTGCAGCTGCTTGAGCAGGTTGATCACCTGGGCCTGGATGGAGACGTCCAGCGCCGACACCGGCTCGTCGCAGACGATGATCTCGGGCTTCAGCGCGAGGGCGCGGGCGATGCCGATGCGCTGACGCTGACCGCCGGAGAACTGGTGCGGGTACCGGTTGATGTGCTCCGGGTTGAGCCCGACCAGGTCCAGAAGTTCCTGGACCCGCTTGGCCTTGCTGCCCTTCGGCGCGGCATCCGGGTGGATCTCGAACGGCTCGCCGATGATGTCGCCGACGGTCATCCGCGGGTTCAGCGAGGTGTACGGATCCTGCATCACCATCTGCATGTTGCGGCGCAGCCGGCGCAGCTCACCCCCGGAAGCCTTGAACAGGTCCCTGCCCTCCAGCGTGGCGCGCCCGGAGGTGGGCGTCTCCAACCGCATCAGCAGCCGGGCGAGGGTGGACTTGCCGCAGCCGGACTCGCCGACCACACCGAGCGTCTCGCCCCGACGCAGCTCGAAGCTCACCCCGTCGACGGCCTTCACCGCCCCGATCTGCCGCTGGAACAGCACGCCCTGGGTGATCGGGAAGTGCTTCACCAGGTTGTCGACGGAGAGAATGGTCTCGCCGCGGACCTTCGTGGGGTTAGCGGGCGACGCTGTCATCACGGACCTCCTGCGCGAAGTGGCAAGCGCTGGTCCGGCCGTCGCCGAGGACCAGGTCGTGCGGCACCTCGTCCACGCAGACCTGCTGGACGTACGGGCACCGGGGGTGAAACGGGCAGCCGGACGGGATGCGCATCAGGTTCGGCGGCAACCCCTTGATCGTCGACAGCTCCTGGCCGCGAACGTCCAGGCGCGGGATCGACTCCAACAAACCCTTCGTGTACGGGTGGGCGGGCGCCCTGTAGAGCGAGCGGACGTCGGCGTGCTCGACGATCCGGCCGGCGTACATGACCGCGATCCGGTCCGCGACACCGGCGACCACACCCAGGTCGTGGGTGATCAGGATCATCGCCATGTTGAGTTCCCGGCGCAGGTCGGCCAGCAGGTCCATGATCTGGGCCTGCACGGTCACGTCGAGGGCCGTGGTGGGCTCGTCGGCGATCAGCACCTTCGGGTCCAGCGCCAGCGCCATGGCGATCATGACGCGCTGCCGCATGCCGCCGGAGAACTGGTGCGGGAAGTCGCCGATCCGCTTGGCGGCACCCGGGATCTTGACCAGATCCATCAGCTCGACGGCACGCCGTCGAGCGTCGGCCCGGGACATGCCGCCGCGCTGACGCAGCGTCTCACCGATCTGCCAGCCGACCGGAAAGACCGGGTTCAGGGCGGAGAGCGCGTCCTGGAAGATCATCGCGATCTCCTTGCCGCGTACCTGCCGGCGCTGCTCCTCGGAGCGGGTGAGCAGGTCCTCACCCTGGTAGAGGATCTGGCCGGAGCGGACGAACGCGGGCGGGGTGTCCAGGATGCCCATGATCGCCTGGGCGGTGACCGACTTGCCCGAGCCGGATTCGCCGAGCACGGCAAGGGTCTCGCCGGCGTCCAGGTGGTACGACACCCCGTTGATCACCCGGGCGACACCCTCGTTGGTGCGAAACTCGACGTGCAGGTCCCGCAACTCCAGCAGGTGCCCGCCCTCGGGAGTGGCGGAGGCGGGAGTGGGATTGACGGTCATGATGATCTCACCGCAGCTTCGGGTCGAAGGCGTCACGGATCGCGTCGCCGAGCATGATGAACGCCAGCACGGTCAGTGCCAGGAAGGCCGACGGGACGATCAACGGGGTGGCCGCCTCCCGCATGTGGATCCGGCCGGTGTCGATGTCCTGCCCCCAGGAGATGGTGGGCGCCTTCAGGCCGATGCCGAGGAAGGAGAGCGTCGCCTCGGCCGCGATGAACGAGCCGAGCGCGATGGTCAGCACGACGATCGCCGGGGCCAGCGAGTTCGGCAGAATGTGCCGCCACATGATCCGGCCGTTGCCGGCGCCGAGCATCCGGGCCGCCGCGACGTAGTCCTGCTCCTTGGCGGTGATCACCGAGGACCGGACCACGCGGGCGGCGGTGGTCCACCCGAGGAGGGCCAGCACGAAGACGACCGCGCCGATCCGGGCCGCCTGGCTGTCGCTGGACACCCGCTTGAGCAGCACGATCGCGGCCAGCAGCAGCGGGATGCCGAGCACCACGTCGATCACCCGGGAGAGCACCGCGTCGACCCAGCGGCCGAAGTAACCGGCCAACATGCCGACCACCAGCGCGATGATGCCGGTGCCGAGGGCGGCGAGCGCGCCGACCAGCAGTGAAGCCCGGGTGCCGTAGACCGCCCGGGAGTACGTGTCGCAGCCCTGGAAGTCGTACCCGAAGATGGCCCCGCCGGACGGCCCGGCGTGCTGCCGGGAGAGCAGGCAGTCGTTCGGGTTGTTGGCGGTGAAGACCCCGGGGAGCAGGGCCATCAGGGTGAAGATGACGACCAGCGCCAGCGAGATCCAGAAGATCGGGTTGCGGCGCAGGTCGCGCCAGGCGTCCCCGGCCAGGCTGCGGGGCTTGTTCGCGGCGCCGACCTGGTTGGGCGTGCCCGGCTCCCCCGAGGGGCCACGTCGCGCGGCCTGGTTCTCGGTGGCCGCCACAGTTTCGAAGTCACTCATGCCAGCTCACTCATAGCGGATCCTCGGGTCGAGTACGGCGTACAGGACGTCCACCACCAGGTTCGAGACCAGGTAGACCACGACGAGCACGCTGACGATGCCCACCACCAGGGGGCCGTCCTCGGTGCGGATGCCGCGGAAGAGGTTGAAGCCCACGCCGGGGATGTTGAAGACGCCCTCGGTGATGATCGCGCCGCTCATCAGGTTGCCCAGTTCCACACCGAGGAAGGTGACCACCGGGATCAGCGAGTTGCGCAGCACGTGGACGACGACGATCCGTCGCTTGACCAGGCCCTTGGACCGGGCGGTCCGGACGTAGTCGGCGCGCAGGTTCTCCGCCACCGAGGCCCGGGTGAGTCGTAGGGCGGTGGCCAACGACAGCGAGCCGAGCACGATGCCGGGCAGCAGGAGCGCGTAGAACGTCGGGTCGGAGCCGGCGGTGGGTGGGAAGAGCTGCCACTTGACACCCAGGAAGTACTGCGCCAGTGGCGCCAGCACGATGGTCGGGATGCCCAGCACCAGCAGGGTCAGCACCAGCGTCGAGTTGTCGAAGATGCTGGCCCGACGGATGCCCGCGAGCACACCGGCGGTGACGCCGAAGATGATCGCCACAGCGAGCGCGATGAGCGCGAGCCGCACGGTGACCGGCCAGGCCTGCTGGAGGATGTCACCGATGTTCCGACCGGTGAGTGACTCGCCCAGGTTGCCCTGGAGCAGGTTCTTCACGTAGTCGAAGTAGCGGTAGAAGAAGCCGCCGACGCCCGTGGCGTCCAGGTGGTACTTCTCGGTCAGGTAGGCCCGCTGCGCTGGCGTCACCGGCCGTTCGCCGGCGAGCGCCTGGATCGGGTCGCCCTGCCCGGCGAATGTCAGCGCGTAGACGATCAGGGTGGTCCCGAAGAACGCCAGGACCATCTGCAGTAGGCGCCGCAGGATGTAGCGGAACATGCTTAGCAGTCTCTCCGGAAATGTGCGAAAGGGTCGCAGGACGGCATCTCTGGTCGTACCCGAAATATCCGAGACGCGGCGTCCGGCCCGGGGGAGCCGGCACCACCGGGCCGGACCCGCAGCTGCGGTCCGGCCCCCGGTGGTGCGGTCCGGGCCACCCGGGCTTCGTCGCCCGGGTGGCCCGCACCGTGCTCAGCTCAGCTGGCTGCTTCGATCTTGACGAGGTTGACCCGCTGGAACAGGTCCATCTCCACGTTCTTGACCTTGGACGAGTGGCCGAACACGTTCTCGCCGAAGCGGAGCGGGATCACCGGCATGTCCTTGGCCAGGATGTCCTCCGCCTGCTGGTACTTGGCGATCGCCTCGTCCTGCGTCTTGGCGGCGGAACCCTCCTTGACCAGCTTGTCGAACTCCGGGTTGCTGTAGCCGTAGTAGTTCGACGAGCCGTTGGTGCTGTACAGCGGGCCGAGGTAGTCCTCCATGGTCGGGTAGTCCATGACCCAACCCATCCGGAACGCACCCACCGGCGTCTTCTTCTCGACCTTGGTGAGCAGGTCGGCGAACTTCGGCTCGGCCGAACCCACCGCGTCGACACCCAGGTTGGTCTTGAGCTGGTTGACCGTGGCGTCGACCCAGTCCTTGTGACCGCCGTCGCCGTTGTACGAGATGACGATCTTCGAGGGACCACCGGCGGCCTGGTAGAGCTTCTTGGCCTCGGTCGGGTTGAACTCACCCGACTTGCCCGTGGTGTCGTCCCGGTAGCCCGGCAGCACCGGCGAGACGAAGGAGCGTGCCGGCGTCTGCGAACCCTTGAAGACCGACTTGGTGATCTCGTCACGGTCGATCGCCATCGAGATGGCCTTGCGGACGTCCGGCTTGCTGTAGTCCTTGTCGAACGTCGGGAACGCGAGGAACTGGAACGACGACATCGGGCTGGTCTTGTACCGGTCACCCAGGTCGCTCGGCGCGGTGCTCAGGCTCTCGGTCGGGATCGTCGGCAGCACGTCCAGGTTGTCCGCCAGGACGTCCGCGTAGGCCGCGGTGAGCTGCTGGTAGATCCGGAACTCGATGTTCTTGACCTTGGGCTTCTCGCCCGGGAAGGCGTCGTAGCGCTCGACGTCGATCTTGCTGTCGTGCTGCCAGGTGCCCTTCATCTTGAAGGGGCCCTGCCCGATCGGGGCCTGCTCGTAGGAGTCCTTGAGCACGCCCGGAGCCGAGAACGCGGCGTCCGGCATCGGGAAGAACGCGTTGTAGCCCAGCGTGGTCTTGAAGTCGATGTACGGCTCGGAGAGCGTCGCGGTGAAGGTGAGGTCGTCGACCTTCTTCAGGCCGGACATCTCCTTGGCCTTCGGCGCCTTGCCCTGCAGGTCGGCGTAACCAGCGATCTTCTCGAAGAAGGGGTTGGTGTCCTGGCCGTTGGGGCCGTACGCGCCGTAGTTCCACGCGTTGATGTAGCTCTGGGACGTGACCTTCTCACCGTTGTGGAAGGTGTAGCCGTCCTTGAGCTTGATCGTCCAGACCTTGTTGTCGGACGAGGTGACCGACTGCGCGGCGACCTCGTACGGCTTGTTCTGGGCGTCGTAGTCGACGAGCGGGCTGAACAGGCCGGCGATGACCTGCGAACCGGACGTCTCGGTGGTGTTGGTGGGAACCAGGTGCTTCGGCTCGGCGATCTGGATGCTGACCACCGAACTGTCGCTGCCACCGGATCCACCGTCTCCGCCGCTGCCGCAGGCCGCGAGGCCCAGCGTCACCGCGAGCGGGAGGGCGGTCCAGGCGGCGAGTCTACGAACTCGCATTGAGCCTCCTCATCTCCTCACGCTGCGCAGTCAGGCCCGACGCTGGGTTTACGCTGCGCAACAAGCGGTAACGGTAGGTCGGTGACGGGTCTTCGACAACGACGCGGTTGCGGGTGGGTAACGGTCCGGGGTTGATTCGGTTGTCGGGGGCGGGTGAATCTGCTACCCCAAACCGGACTCATTGACGTGGCCTGCTGAAATCCCGGCGTTCGACGGTGTGTTCGACCCCCTCCCGGTCATGTCGGCGCCGCCTGGGGCTGCCATCCCTTCTCCGTGGATACGGTCTGGCCTGTCTGGTTCGACAGTGACCGAATCCATAAAGCGTCACAGAAAGTGACTAGCAACACCTCACGCACGGTTACTTCAACGGCTCGTCCGTCCGCCGCCCCACCGCAGTGGAGCGGCGGACGGTCCGCAGCGAGGTCGTCTGATCCGCAGGCGGTGGCCGTGAGACGATCTGGTCGTGACGGCGACGCTTCTGGACGGCAAGGCAACCGCAGCGGAGATCAAAGACGAGCTGCGCATCCGGGTGAAGGCACTGGCGGAACGCGGCATCACCCCCGGGCTCGGCACGGTGCTGGTCGGGGCGGACCCGGGCAGCCAGGCGTACGTCAACGGCAAACACCGCGACTGCGCCGAGGTGGGCATCGCCTCGATCCGCCGCGAACTGCCCGCCGACGCCACCCAGCAGCAGGTCGACGACGTACTGGCCGAGCTGAACGCCGACCCGGCGTGCCACGGCTACATCGTCCAGCTGCCGCTGCCGGCCCACCTCGACACCCAGCGGGTGCTGGAGTTGATCGACCCGGACAAGGACGCCGACGGCCTGCACCCGGTCAACCTGGGTCGGCTCGTGCTCGGCTACGACGGTCCGCTGCCGTGCACGCCGCGCGGCATCGTCGAGCTCCTCCGCCGGCACGACGTGGCGCTGCGCGGGGCCACCGTCGCGGTGGTCGGTCGCGGCAACACGGTCGGCCGACCGCTCGGCCTGCTGCTCACCAGGCGCAGCGAGAACGCCACCGTCACCCTCTGCCACACCGGCACCCTCGACCTCGCCTCGCACACCCGCGCCGCCGACATCGTCATCGTCGCGGCCGGCGTACCGGGTCTGCTCACCGCCGACATGATCAACCCCGGCGCGGTGGTGGTGGACGTCGGCATCACCCGCGTCATCGGAGCCGACGGCAAGGGCCGCTACACCGGCGACGTGGACCCGGAGGTGGCCGAGACGGCCGGCGCGCTGGTCCCCATGCCCGGCGGCGTGGGCCCGATGACCCGGGCCATGCTGCTCAGCAACGTCGTCGAGCGCGCCGAGCGCGGCTGAACCGGACGGCGACGACGTCGGTGACGTTCGCCCCATCCCGGCGACGGCCGCCGCCCCTGCCCTGTTCGGTGCCAGGATGACTGATACGGTCCGGAAAACCGACTGGTATCAGGGAGTGGGACGACCATGGGTAAGAAGGTCACTGTCGTCGGGGCTGGCTTCTACGGCTCCACCACCGCACAGCGCCTGGCCGAGTACGACGTCTTCGACACCGTAGTGATCACCGACATCGTGGAGGGCAAGCCCGCGGGCCTCGCGCTCGACCTCAACCAGTCCCGGGCCATCGAGGGCTTCGAGACCAAGGTGGTCGGCGTGACCACCGGCCCCAACGGTGAGGGCTACGAGAGCATCGAGGGCTCCGACGTCGTCGTGATCACCGCTGGTCTGCCGCGCAAGCCCGGCATGAGCCGGATGGACCTGCTGGAGACCAACGCCAAGATCGTCCGCCAGGTCGCCGAGAACGTCGCCAAGTACGCCCCGAACGCCGTCGTCATCGTGGTCTCCAACCCGCTGGACGAGATGACCGCGCTGGCCCAGCTCGCCACCCAGTTCCCGAAGAACCGGGTGCTCGGCCAGGCCGGAATGCTCGACACCGCCCGGTTCAGCAACTTCGTCGCCGAGGCGCTGAACGTGCCGGTGGCATCGGTACGCACCCTGACCCTGGGCTCGCACGGCGACACCATGGTCCCGGTGCCGTCGAAGAGCACCGTCAATGGCAAGCCGCTGCGCGACGCCATGCCGGCCGAGCAGATCGAGGAGCTGGTCGTCAAGACCCGCAACGGTGGCGCCGAGGTGGTCGCGCTGCTCAAGACCGGTTCGGCCTACTACGCCCCGTCCGCTGCCGCGGCCCGGATGGCGAAGGCCGTCGCGGAGGACTCCGGCGAGGTCATGCCGGTCTGCGCCTGGGTCGACGGCGAGTACGGCATCTCCGGTGTCTACCTGGGTGTCGAGGCCGAGATCGGCGCCGAGGGCGTCAAGCGGGTCGTCGAGACCGACCTGGACGCCGACGAGCGCGCCAGCCTCCTGGAGGCTGCCGAAGCCGTCCGCGCCAAGCAGGGCGACATCTCCAGCATGTAGTTCCCGAACCACAGCATCAGCGAAGGGCGCGCCGGCCCCCCCCCCCGGGTGCGCAACCGGATTGAGAAATACGCCCCACCAGTCGGGGGGTAGAACAACCAGTTAAAGTAGGGGGTGGCGCC
>NZ_JBEYSY010000016.1:0-159170 GCF_040704315.1 Micromonospora sp. NPDC047644 | reverse complement strand
GCCGGCAGTTGCAGGACTGACCGCGCCCGCGGCGGCGGCCGGGTGCCTAGGCCGGCGACGCCGTCGGCCCTCCAGGGGTTACCTGGTTAGGGCAGGATCCACTTCTGGTTGGCTGCGTTGAGGCAGGTCCAGAGGTGTACGGGGGTGCTGTCGGCAGAGTTGTTGCCGGAGACGTCGAGGCACTTGCCCGACGACGGGTTGCGCAGGGTGCCGTCGGACGCAGCCGCCCAGTTCTGCGCCCCGCTGCCGTTGCAGGTCCAGAGCTGGATCTTGGTGCCGTTGGCGGTGCCGCTGCCGTTGACGTCCAGGCACTTGCCGAGCGCCCTGATCGTCGAGTTCGGCGTCACGGTCCAGGTCTGCGAGGCGCTGCCGTTGCAGGTGTAGAGCTGGATCTGGGTGCCGTCGGCGGTGCCGCCGTTGCGCACGTCCAGACACTTGCTGGCCAGACCCTTGATCGGGCCCACCCCGGTGCTGCTCGTGCCCTTGACCAGGGTGAAGTCGTCCAGGTCGAAGAGCCCCGTGCCGCTACCGGTGAAGGTGAGGTAGAGGTTCTGGGTGCTGGACGGGACGTTGGACAGCGTGGTGGTGACGTTGGCGTAGGTGTCCCAGCTACCGGTGTTGGGCACCGCCACCGAGCCGAGCACCGGGCCGGTGGCCGAGCCGGTGCGCACCTGGATGGTGCCGCCCGCGCCGCCGGAGACGACCCGGGCGGTGAACGAGGTGACCCCGGCCAGGTTGACCCCGTTGTACGCGGCCCAGTCGCCCGGCTCGATGTAGCCGAGGGTCTGCCCACCGTTCGCGCCCGCCTTGGTGAACGCGGAGACCCCGTTGGCGGAGCTGAACGCCTCGGCCTGGATCGTGGTGTTGCCGGTCGGCGGCGGGGTGCCGCCCAGCTCCTTGATCCGGATGTTGCGGAAGTAGGCGTCGTCACCGGTGCCGTGGTTCTGGATGCCGATGTGGCCGGCCAGCGACCGTACCGGGTTGGTGTTGGTGAAGTCGTTGATCTTCACGCCGTTGAGGAAGACCTGTAGCCGCTCGCCCTCGACCAGCAACTCGTACGTGTTCCACTCCCCCGGCGCGTTGAGCGCCGCGTCGCGGGCGGCGATGTCGGCGGACTTGAAGGTGTAGACCGCCCCGGTGGTGCGGTCCGCGGCGTCGGTGGCGTCGATCTGGACCTCGTAGCCGTTGTCGATCGCCGACCAGGGGTCACTCGACGGCGGGAAACCGATGAAGATGCCGGAGTTGTCGTCCCCGGCGAGCTTCCAGTCCAGCTTGAGCGAGTAGTTGGTGAACTGCTTCGCGTTGTACCAGAACAGCCCCATGCCGCCGACGGAGGTCAGGGTGGCGTCGGTGTTGGTGAAGCTGCCCGGGCCGGCCTGTGACCAACCGGCCGTCGAGCCGTTGTACAGCGGGGTGTAGCCGGTCTCGGGCCGGCAGTCGGCCTTGCTCCGGCCGGAGGCGTACCGGATGCCGCCGAGCAGGTGGTTGCGGAACCCCGCCTCGGCGTACGACGCCTGGGTGTGCCCCGCGCCGGTGTAGAAGGACCGACCGCCGCTGTAGCTCTTGCACCAGCTCAGCGGGTGGTCGGCACCCATTCCGCCACCGGAGTACGACGACTCGTCGAGCGTGGCGAGCACGTGCGCGGTCGACCGGGGGTTGGTCCGGTAGTTGTACCACTCGTCGGTGCGGGTCCAGGTCTGCGGCAGGTGGCCGGTCGCCGCGTGACCCCGGTCCTCCACCTTGATGTTGGCCTGCTGGATCGCCGGGTGCGAGTTGAACAACGCGCCCACCAGGTTGCCGTAGAACGGCCAGTCGTACTCGGTGTCGGCTGCGGCGTGCACACCCACGTATCCGCGGCCCGAGCCGATGTACGACTCGAAGGCGGTCTGCTGGCTGGCGTTGAGCACGTCGCCGGTGGTGTTGAGGAAGACGACGGCCTCGTACTGGTTGAGGTTGCTGGTGGTGAACGCGGCGGCGTCCTCGGTCGCGGTGACCGTGAAGTTGTTCGCCGCGCCCAGGTCCCGGATGGTCTGGATGCCGACCGGGATCGCGTCGTGCCGGAAACCGGCGGTCTTGGAGAAGACCAGCACGTCGTACGGGGCGTCGGCGGCGCTGGCCGGGGTGGCCGGGGTGGTGCAGGCGATGACGGCGAGTGCGGCCATGGCCGCACCGAGGACGGGTCGCAGACGTCTGCGCATATCGCTCTCCTAACTGCGGTTAGGAGGGGCCCCTCGCCTCACACTAGGCGTGCCGAGGGGCCCCCACCTGTCAGCTCAGGGCAGGATCCACTTTTGGTTGGCGGCACCGCTGACGCAGGTCCAGAGGTGGACCGCGGTGCTGTCGGCGGAGTTGTTGCCGGAGACGTCGAGGCACTTGCCGGACGCCGGGCTACGCAGGGTGCCGTCGGCCTGGGCCACCCAGTTCTGTGCGGCGGTCCCGTTGCAGGTGTAGAGCTGGATCTTCGTGCCGTCGGCGGTGCCGGCAGCCGCGACGTCCAGACACTTGCCCAACGACTTGATCGTCGAGTTCGGCGTCACGGCCCAGGTCTGCGCCGCGCTGCCGTTGCAGGTGTAGATCTGGATCTGCGTGCCGTCGGCGGTGGCGGCGTTGCGCACGTCCAGGCACTTGCCGGCAAGACCCTTGATCGGCCCGGCCCCACCGGCCGGGGGCGTCCCGGTGACGAAGGTGAAGGCGTCCAGGTCGTAGAGCGCCCCGGTGCCCGACCCGGCGAAGGTCAGGTAGAGCGTGGTCGTGCCGGTGGGCGGGTTGCTGATCGTCCCGGTGACGGTGGTGAAGGTTTCCCAGCCGCCGGTCACCGGGACCGTGGCCGAGCCGAGCACGGTGCCGGTGGCCGAGCCGGCCCGCACCTGGAGGGTGCCGCCGGCGCCCGCCGAGGAGACCCGGGCGTTGAACGAGGTCACGTTGCCCAGCCGGTACGGCTGGAACGCGATCCAGTCGCCGTTGTTGATGTCGCCGACGGTCTTGCCACCCTCGGCCGGGGTCTTGCTGAACACGTTGATCCCCGACGAGGTGCCGTAGAACTCGGCCTGGCGGTGCCGCGGCGGCAGCGTGTGCTGGGTGTGCGTGGTCAGCCCTCCGGCGTCGGTGTACTCGGCGTCGAAGATCGCGAAGATGTTCGCCGCGTCGTCGTGCTCACCGTCGACCGGGATGGTGATCGAGCCGGAGCAGCCGGTCTTCGAGGTGATCTGGTGCCCGTGCTGGTCGTGGCCGAGCACGTAGGTCATCTTGACCTTCGTGCAGTCGATGGTGCCGTCCTCCGGGTCGGTCACCGTGATGCTGTACGGCACCGTGTCGCCGAAGCCGAACAGCTGACCGTTGCCCGGGTTGTTGATCGTGACGGTGGGCGCGGTGTTGCCGACGCTGATCTGCACGCTGCTGCTGCCGGTGGCGCCCTGCGGGTCCCGCACGGTCAGCGTGGCGGTGTAGGTGCCGTTGGCGCTGTAGGTCTTCGTCGGGTTCGCGGCGGTCGAGGTGGTGCCGTCACCGAACGCCCAGGCGTAGGTCAACGTGCCGCCCTCGGGGTCGGACGAGCCGGCCGAGGAGAACGTCACAGCGAGCGGGGCCGCGCCGGAGGTGCGGTTGGCGCTGGCCTTCGCGGTGGGCGCCCGGTTGCCGCCGCCGACGTAGTCGAAGCGGTAGAGCGCGGAGTTGGCGTCACCGTTGAAGTAACCGGTGCCGTAGTCGAGGACGTAGTAGGCGCCGTCCGGGCCGAACGCCGAGTCCATCACCTGCTTGCCGACCCAGGGGAAGGTGTCGATGGTGCCCCGGGAGCCGTCGGAGTTGACGTGGATCGGCTTGATCCAGCCCCGGCCGAACTCGGTGGCGAAGAACTGCCCGTCGAACGACTGCGGGAACTTGGTGGTGGAGGTCGACGAGGCGTTGTACCGGTAGACCGGGCCGCCCATCGGCGACTCGGAGCCGCCGCCGAACTCGGTCGGGGTGCCGGCGTCACCGGCGTACCGGATCCAGGCCGGTTGGGCCGGCGGCAGGGTGGTCAGGCCGGTGTTGCGGAACGAGTTGTTGGTCGGCCCGCCGGTGCAGTTGTACTTCGCGCCGCTGGCGCTGGTCGCGAAGTCGAACTCGTTGTACGTCTCGGTGCTGGTGTTGGTGCCGGTGCAGTACGGCCAGCCGTAGTTGCCCGGTGCCGCGACCCGGTTGAACTCCACCTGCCCGGACGGTCCGCGGGTGGAGCTGGTGGAGCCGGCGTCCGGCCCGTAGTCACCGACGTAGACCACGCCGGTGGCCTTGTCCACGCTGATCCGGAACGGGTTGCGGAACCCCATCGCGTAGATCTCCGGCCGGGTCCTGGCGGTGCCGGGGGCGAAGAGGTTGCCCGACGGGATGGAGTAGGTGCCGTTGGCGTTCACCTTGATCCGCAGGATCTTGCCGCGCAGGTCGTTGGTGTTGCCGGCGCTGCGCTGCGCGTCGTACGCGGGGTTGCGGTTGGTCCGCTCGTCCAGGGGCGAGTAGCCGGACGACTCGAACGGGTTCGTGTCGTCGCCGGTGGACAGGTAGAGGTTGCCGGCGGCGTCGAAGTCGATGTCACCGCCGACGTGGCAGCACACGCCCCGGCTGGCCGGGACGTCGAGCACGTCGACCTTGCTGGACTGGTTGAGCGTGAAGTCCGAGTTGAGGGTGAACCGGGAGAGCCGGTTGACGCCGTCGAAGGCCGAGAAGTCGGTGCCGGTGGCCGGCGCGTCGCCGCCGGGGGTGGAGAGCGGCGGGGCGTAGTAGAGGTAGATCTGGCGGTTGCTGGCGAAGCCCGGGTCGATCCCGACGCCCTGCAACCCCTCCTCGTCGTGCGTGTAGACCGAGACGGTGCCGATCACCGAGGTGGTGCCGTTGGCGTCGGTACGGCGCAGGGTGCCGTTGCGGGCGGTGTGCAGGACCGAGCGGTCCGGCAGCACTGCCAGCGACATCGGCTCACCCATGTCGGTCACGCCGCGAGCCAACTCGACCTGCTGGAAGTCGCTGGCGACGATCGTGTGTGCCTGGGCGGGGGCCGAGCCGGCGGCGACGGTGACGGTGCCGGCGGCGACCGCCAGCAGCAGCGCGGATCCGGCGGAGAACCATCGTCGGGACCGTTGTCGGGGAGCGTCTTTCATTGACATCTGTGCTGTCCCTTCCTGACGTGTGACTGCCAGGCCGGGCGCGCGCCGTCGCGCCGGATGCCGTAGCGGTGGTGAGGGGTCGATGGGTTACCGCGCCGCCGGTTCACCCTGACGAAACATGTTCGTGTTGGTCACGACACTAAGTCGCACGTGTCGATGTGTCCATACCTTCCGGCAGTTCAGCATCAACTTTTGTCGATTTGATCGAAAGTCGCCGGTCAGGCGCGTCGGTCGATCGCCTGCCCGGCCAGCGCAACCAGGGCCGCGCGGGCCTCGTCGGCCACCACGGCGTTGCGCAGGGCGGCGAGCGCCGCCTCGGTCCGGACCCGGATCATCTGCTCGATCCGCTCCCGCGCGCCGGTCGCCTCGATGATCTCGCGCAGTTCCGCCGCGCCCTCGGCGTCCAACGCCGGGTTGCCGAACAGCTCCCGCAACCGGACGGTCTGCGGCCGGTCGGCGGCGCTGCGGGCCAGCGCCATCATGACCGTGGGCTTGCCCTCACGCAGGTCGTCCAGGACCGACTTGCCGGTCACCGCCGGGTCACCGAAGACGCCCAGGACGTCGTCGCGGAGCTGGAACGCGTCACCCAGCGGGTCACCGAACTCGCCCAACGCGGCGATCAGCTCCGGCCCCGCGCCGGCCAGGGCCGCACCGATCTGCAACGGCCGGGTGACCGTGTAGCGGGCTGCCTTCATCCGGATCACGGTGAGCGCGCTGGCCACCGAGCCGTCGCCCACCCCGGAGACCAGGTCCAGGTACTCCCCCGCGATCACCTCGGTACGCATCAGCGCGAACACGCCGTACCCCCGGTGCACCTGCTCGGTGCTCAGACCGCACTCGTGGAACATCTGATCCGACCAGGCCGCGCAGAGGTCCCCGCAGAGCAGCGCGGTGTTGCGGCCGTACGCCTCGGGGTCACCGCGCCACGACGAGCGGGCGTGCAGGTCGGCGAAGAGCCGGTGCACCGACGGCTCACCCCGGCGGCGGTCGCTGCCGTCCAGGATGTCGTCGTGGATCAGCGCGAACGCGTGGAACAGCTCCAGGGCCGCCGCGGCCACCACGATCGGGGTGCCGTCGGGCGCTCCCGCGCCGCGCCAACCCCAGTAGCAGAAGAGCGGCCGTAACCGCTTGCCACCGGCCAGCACGAACCGTTGCAGCGCGGTGAACACGCCCCGCGGCGCCCCGTCCGGCCAGTCCGGGCCCTGCCGGCTGAGGAAACCGGCCAACTCCGCGTCGAAGCGTGCCCGCAGTTCACTGGCGTCGGTGGGCGCGACGGTGACCGTCATGTCCGCTCCCCCGAGCCACTCGCACCGTCGACGCCTAATCCGGCCAGCTCCAGCAGCAGCGCCTTGACCTCGGTCGCCGCGATCTTGTCCCGGGCCGCGGTCGGGTCGGAGCAGAGCAGCACCGGGCCGTCGGCCGGGTCGTCCGGCAGCCGCCCGTGCGAGCCCCGCACCGCTTGCGCACCGGCGTCGAGGCCGACAGCGCTCATCAGGTACCGCATGCCGAGCTTCTTGCGGGCCAGGGCGACCCCGGCCCGAGCCTTCGCGGCACCGGGGTTGGCCGGGTCGAAGAACAACTCCGCCGGGTCGTAGCCGGGCTTGCGGTGGATCTCCACCAGCCGGGCGAAGTCCGGTGCGTTGGCGTCGTCCAGCCAGTAGTAGTAGGTGAACCAGGCGTCCGGCTCGGCCACCAGCACCAGCTCACCGGCGCGCGGATGGTCGAGCCCGTGCGCGGCCTTGCCCTCGGCGTCGAGCACCTCGGCCACCCCGGGCAGGCCGGCGCAGAGCTTCGCCACCGCCGGCACGTCGGCCGGATCCTTGACGTAGACGTGCGCGATCTGGTGGTCGGCGACGGCGAACGCCTTCGACGTCCACGGGTCGAGGTACTCCATGCCCGCCTGGGTGTGCACCCGCAACAGGCCCTCAGCGCGCAGCAACCGGTTGACGTCCACCGGCCGGGACACGTCGGTGATGCCGTACTCCGACAGCACCACCACTGTGGCGTCCCGGGCCCGGGCGGCGTCCAGCAGCGGGCCGAGCACCGCGTCCAGCTCGGCTGCCGCCGCGGCCGCCTGGGCCGACGAGGGGCCGAAGCGTTGCAGGTCGTAGTCCAGGTGCGGGACGTAGACCAGGGTCAGGTCGGGTGACACGTCGGCGAGGATCTGCTCGGCCGCCTCGCAGATCCACTTCGACGACGGCAACCCGGCGGTCGGCCCCCAGTAGGTGAACAGCGGGAAGGTGCCCAGCCGCCCGGTGAGCGCGTCGTGCAGCTCCGGCGGGTCGGTGTAGCAGTCCGGTTCCTTGCGCCCGTCGGCGTAGTAGACCGGGCGTGGCGTCACCGTCCAGTTGACGTCGGCGCCCATGGCGTACCACCAGCAGACGTTGGCCACCGTGTAGCCGGGCTCGGCCCGGCGGGCGGCCTGCCAGAGCTTGTCCCCGCCGACCAGCGCGTTGTGCTGCCGCCACAGCAACACCTCGCCCAGCTCCCGGAAATACCACCCGTTGCCGACGATCCCGTGCCCGCTGGGCTGTTCGCCGGTGAGGAAGGTGGACTGCACCGAGCAGGTCACGGCGGGCAGCACGGTGCCCAGCTCGGCCCGGAAGCCGCCGTCGGCCACCCCGCGCAGTCGAGGCATGTGGGCCAGTAGTCGGGGTGTCAACCCCACCACGTCGAGGACCACCAGTCGCCGGCTCATCGCGTCACTCCCATGCTCACGGTTCGCTCTGCGGTCAGGCCGAGGCCGACCAGTTCGTCCCGGGCGAAGGCCAGCTCCGCGGCGATGCCGGCGGACAGCTCTCCGTCGGTGCCGGGCCGTCGTGCGGCCGGCAGCACCCCCCAGGTGTACGTCTCGACGTCGAGGTGGTCGCAGCCGGCGGTCGGGCCGTCGAAGAGCGCTCTCAGGGCTGCGCGGAGCACCGGCAGGGTCGAGCCGAGCGGCTCCTCGGGTGGGGCGTGCAACGGCACGTGGTAGTGCACCCGCCACGGCCCGGGCAGCGCCCGGTCCAACGCCTCGTCCAGGTCGTCGGCCGCGTACGTCGGCTCAGCCGGGTCGGCCAGACCGGCGCAACCGGCGCCCCGGGTCTGGTGCAGGAAGCGCGGCTCCACCCAGCGGCGCAACGCCTCGGCGTCGCGGGCCGGGTCGGCGGCCTCGACGGCGGCCGACACCTGCACCTTCACCACCGGCAGTCCGGCCGCCCGCAGTCGGTCCAGCGCCTCGGCCGGCTCCTCCCAGGCGCAGGCCAGGTGGGCGAGGTCGACGCAGACACCCAGCCGTTCGGTGTCCATCCCGGACAGCAGCGCGGCCGCCTGACCGGTGCTCTCCACCACGCAGCCGGGCTCGGGCTCGAAGGCGACGCGCACCTCACGGCCGGTGTCGCGCTGCACGTCGGCCAGGCCGGCGGCGAGCTGGTCCAGTCGGCGTCGGGCCGCGTCCGCCCGATCGGTGTCCCACGGTTGACGCCAGGCCAGCGGCAGCGTGGAGATCGAACCCCGGGCGGCGTCGTCGGGCAGCAGGTCGGCGAGGACCCGGGCCAGGTCCAGGGTGTAGGTCAGGCGCTGCTCGGTGGTCCAGTCCGGGTGGTACACGTCCTGCTTGACCACCGGGGCCTGGAAGGCCGCGTACGGGAAGCCGTTGAGGGTGACCACCTCCAGGCCACGCGCGTCCAGCTCGGTGCGCAACCGGCGGCGTAGCGTCTGGTCGGCGGCCAGCTCGGCGGCGACCGGGGCGGCCAGCCACAGGCCGAGCCCGAGCAGGTCGCTGCCGAGCGCCTCGCGGACCGGCACCGCGTAGGTGTCCAGTTGACCGAGGATCCCGGCGAGATCCTCGGCCGGGTGCACGTTGGTGCAGTAGCCCAGGTGGACGGTCTCACCGCCGGCATGTCGCAGCCGCATCAGCTGCCGCCCCGCAGGATCGAGTTGCCGGTCTGCGGGTCGACGGCGGCGGCGGCGTCCAGGTCGCTGAGGTCGAGTCGCCCCGACTGCCCGTAGAACTCCACCGGGTTTCGCCACAGCACCTTGTCGACGTCGTCGTCGCTGAAGCCGGCGGCGAGCATCGCCTCGCCGGTGGCTCGGGTCAGCAGCGGATCGGAGCGCCCCCAGTCGGCTGCCGAGTTGACCAGCATCCGTTCCGTGCCGTACTCCCGCAGCAACTCCACCATCCGCTGCGGCGTCATCTTGGTGTCCGGGTAGATGGAGAAACCCAGCCAGCAGCCACTGTCGCGGACCAGCTTCACCGTCACCTCGTTGAGGTGGTCGACCACCACCCGCCCCGCCTCGATGCCGGACTCGGCGACCACGGCGAGCGTCCGCTCACAGCCGCGCGCCTTGTCCCGGTGCGGGGTGTGCACCAGCGCCGGCAGCTCGTACGCCACCGCGAGGGCGAGCTGCGCCGCGAACGCCTCGTCCTCCTCGGGCGTCATCGAGTCGTACCCGATCTCGCCGACCGCCACCACCGCGTCCTTGTCCAGGTAGCGGGGCAGCAGGTCGAGGACCGGCCGGCAGCGCGGGTCGTTGGCCTCCTTGGGGTTCAACGCGATGGTGGCGAAGTGGCGCACCCCGAACTGCGCGGCCCGGAACGGCTCCCAGCCGATCAGCGAGTCGAAGTAGTCGGTGAACGAGGCGGCGCTGGTGCGCGGCTGACCCAGCCAGAACGCCGGCTCCACCAGCGCGCGCACTCCGGCGGCGGCCATCCGTTCGTAGTCGTCGGTGGTGCGTGAGGTCATGTGGATGTGGGGGTCGAAGATGCGCATTCACGCCTCCCGGGGCAGTGCGGCGGTGAGCCGGTCGAGCAGGTCGGTGGCGTCGGCGGGCAGGTCACGGCCGGCGGCGTGTCGTTCCGCGGCCAGCGCGGCGAGCATGGCGGTCAGCTCGCTGTCGGCCCGGGAGTCCAGGTCGGCCACCCCGGCCAGGGGTACGCCGCTGAACACGCACTTGAGCACCGCCTGCCGCCAGGCGGCCTGGTCGAGGTGCCGGGCGTAGGGGCCGAGCGCGGCGGCGACCAACCGGGTGTCGTTGGTCCGGATCGCGTCGTGCAGCAACGGGACCGCGTCGGCGCCGATCGGCAGCAGCGGCAGGGCGCGCAGCACTGCTCGTCGTTCGGCCGCGTCACCGTGCTGGTAGAGGCGCTCGGCGTACGCCGCGTGCTCGCCGGGCAGGCTGGTGAGCAGCAGCACCCGGGCCGCGTCGTCGGCGGTCCAGCCGGGGGCGTCGGGCAGCGCGGCCCGCCCGCAGCGTCGGCCGACGGCGGGAAAGAGCCGGGTGATCGCGGTGGGCTCGGTGGTGACCCGGCGCAGCGCCGTGTCCAGCCAGTCGGGATCGGGTACGCCTCCCAGCGCGGCCCGCAGTGAATCCGGTGTCATCCCGTCTCCTCCCCATGTTGCTACGCAGGCACTCCAGGAATGTCTGCCGGCAGTTCGTCCTTCGTGCGGCCGGCCAGTGCGGCGGCCCGCAGGAACTCGATCGACCGGCCGGCCACCGCCGGTGCGGCGTGCGAGTCCCGGGGCAGCTCCACGGCGACCAGACCGCGGTAGCCGGCGTCGCGCAGCGCGGCCAGCACCGGCGGAAAGTCGATCTCGCCGACGCCGAACTCCAGGTGCTCGTGCACGCCCCGGCGCATGTCGTCGATCTGCACGTTGACCAGGTGGTCAGCCACCTCGGCGACGCACTGCGGCACCGGCCAGGGCTCCAGGCACCGACAGTGACCGATGTCGAGGGTGATGCCGAAGCGGGCCGGGTTGTCCAGTGCGGCGTGCAGCCGACGCCAGTCGGCGATGTCCTGCACCAGCATGCCCGGCTCCGGTTCGAAGCCGAGGGTGACCTCCGCGGTGTCGGCCGCGTCGACCACTGTGGCGCAGCCGGCCACCAGCCGGTCCCAGGCGCACTGCGGTGACACCGACTCGGGTCGGACACCGGCCCAGAACGAGACCGCCTCCGCGCCCAGGTCGGCGCCGATCCGCACGGCCCGGCGCAGGAACTCGATCCGCCGGGTCGGGTCGTCGTGCAGCAACGTCGGGGCGTGCTTCTGCCACGGGTCGAGCAGATAGCGGGCGCCGGTCTCGATGACCACCGCCAGGCCCAGCGACTCCAACCGTCGACCGACAGCGGCGACCCGGCGGGTGAGCCCGGGCGCGAACGGGTCCAGGTGGTCATGGTCCAGGGTGAGCGCCACCCCGTCGTAGCCGAGGTCGGCGATGACGGCGAGCGCGTCGTCGAGGCGGTGGTTGGCGAACCCGTTGGTGCCGTACCCGAGGCGCAGCGTGGTGGCGTCGGCGGCCGGCGCACCGGGCCGTGGCTCGGGAACGCTCATGTCGGGGAGACCTTCCGGGCCAGCCGTCGACCCAGCGGCGCGGCCGCCGCGACGGCCACCCCGAGCAGACCTGCGCCACCGCGTGCGGTGAGCGCTCCCTGGAGGGCCGGCAGCCCGGTGATCCCGGCGCCGACGGCCGCGCGGACCCGCCCGGCCGACGGGTCCCGGACAACCTCGGCCTGGGCCGCGCCGTAGCGGGCGGCGTACCACCCGGCCAGCACCGCGGGCAGCAGCGCCGCGATCGTGGCCGAACGGCTCCGCCCGGCGCGCCCGCCGGTCTCGTCGACGGTCTCGGCCCGGTCGGTGGCCCCGGCGGGCTTCGCGGTTCGCCGGGCTGCGTGCCGGGCGCCCGGCACGGCGACGACGGCACTGGTGGCGACCAACGCGGTGCCGGCGAGAGTGCGCATCGGCAGGGTGGCGTCGGCGCCGGTGACCTCGCGGCGGGACAGCGCGGTGACCGTCCAGGTGTGCGCGGCGACGGTGGCTGCCGCCGGCAACGCCCGGCTCATCCGGCCACCGGACGCGCCGAGCAGCACGTCCAGCCCGCGGCAGGCGGCCATCACGGCCGGGCCCGCCGCGGTGTTCTTGGCCAGCAGGTCGTACCCCCAGATGGTGGCGGCCAGCGGCACGGCGAGCGCGGCGGCGCGGCGGCCGCCCACGGCGGCGGCCAGGCCCACGCCGGCGGCCGTGAGGCCCGCCGCGAGACCGACCGCGGCGGCCGGCGTGACCCGCCCGCTCGGGATCGGCCGCTCGGGCCGTTCCTCGGCGTCCAGACCCCGGTCGGACCAGTCGTTGGCGGCCATGCCGGCCCAGTAGAGCAGCACCGACGCGCCGGCCAGGGCGGGGGTACGCGGGCTCAGCGCGCCCGCCGCCGCGGCCCCGGCGATCACGTCGCCGGGCACCGAGAGCGCGGCCGGCGCCCGGACCAGCTCGGCGAGATCAGCCAACGTTGTCATGATCACCGTCGCTCCCGTCGTGCAGTTGCCGGGTGAAGGCGGTCAGCCGGGCCCACTGCTCGCCCAGTGAGTGGGTGGGCGTGCCCAACGGGTCCTTGAAGAAGAAGCCCAGGTCGGCCAGCGGCCCCACCTGCCCGGCGGCGTGCGCGGCGGCGGTGAGTCGGGCCAGGTCGAGGACCAGCGGCGCGGCCAGCGCCGAGTCGCAACCGTGCCAGGTGAACTCCATCCGCATGCCGGTGCCGAGGAATCCGCTGAAGGTGATCAGGTCCCAGGCGGTCTTGAAGTCGCCCAGCTCCTCGACGTACTCGATGCGGGTGCCGCCCTGCGGGACGTAGCCCAGCGTCTCGCCGAGCACCCGCTGCTTGCTCTGCACCTTCGCCGCGTTCGCGGCCGGGTCGGCGAGGGTGGCGCCGTCGCCACCGCCGAGCAGGTTGACCCCGGACCAGGAGCCCACTGCCAGGTTGCGCATCGCGAACATCGGCGCGAGCACCGACTTGACCAGGGTCTCCCCGGTCTTGCCGTCGTGCCCGGCGTACGGCAGTCGGGCCTCCTCGGCCAGCGCGGCCAGCGCCGGCAGCCGCAGCCCGGTGGACGGGGTGAAGTCGACGTACGGGCAGCCGGCGAGGACCGCGGCGTACGCGTAGAGAGAGCTGACCGGCAGCACCTCGTCCGGACCGTCGAGGGCGGCGCGGAGCGCGGCCGGGTCGGCGTGCGCGGGGTGCGGTCCGGGAGCCGGCTCGGTGGCGGAGACGTTGACCACCACCACCCGGTCCAGCTCGTGCCGCTCGCGGAAGCTGGTCAGGTCGCGGACCACGGCTTCGGCCCGCTCGGCCTGGGTGTCGCCGACCGGTGCGGGGCGCAGCTCCTGCTCGACCACGCCCAGCTCGTCGCGGAGCGCGGCGACCAGCCGCCAGGGGATGACACCGGCGTCCGCGAGGGCCTCGGCGCGCTTGCACAGCGGAGTGGTGGCCAGGTCGTGTCCGCCGAAGACCAGGTCGGTGAAGGCCGGCAGGGCCGGGCCGCGCAGCTCGGGAAGCTCGGTGACGCAGCCGGTGGGCCCGGCCAGGCCGGCCCGCAGCGCGAGCCCCCCGACGATGCTGGTGGTCGCGACGGAACCGCGCGCTCCTACCAGCCAGACACCTGTTCGCATGGTGCTCCTTCCCCATTTCCGAGGAACCGTCGGTACCGCTAAATATAGGAATATCAGAATATGTTTCGGAAAGATACGGCCCGGTTTCGGAAAAGTTTCGGGCCGGGTGGAGTGGGCCCCGTCCGCTCGCCCCGCACCGGAACAGCACCGGCTTCCGACGTCGGCGTCGGCGGCGACGACGCCGGACCGGATCCCGGGTGGTGCGAGCAGACGGGGCTGGTAGGCAGGGTCGGGTCGGCGTCTCGACCCTGCCTCCCCCGCATCCGGCCGGTCGGGGCACTGGTGTGCCCCGGCCGGGCGTCTCAGGCCGCCGCGCCCACCGGAACACCGACCGAACCACTACCCGCCGGGAATCGGCGAGCGGATGCGGTAGGGGCGGGGGCGGCGGCGGGCGGTGTCATTCAGGTCCTCCGGAGGTCACCGGTGGTGGCGGTCCTCCGGTGCGGCCGGGGAATCCCGGTCCGGTCGCACCGGACGACCGTCCTGCTCGTGCGCCACCGGGCCGTGGGGCCCGGCTGCACGCTCTCCGAAGCCGACCTCTGTCCCGGCCACGGGGCGCAATCCGTGGCTGGTCCCTCGCCGGTCGGCTCCGGAAAGCCGGTCGGGCGATGGCGGTGCGGACACCGCCGTCGCGGATGGTCGATGGTCAGACAGCCGCCGCGGTCAGCGTCGGTTCCACCTCGGCCCACGAGGAGCCGAGCTCCGCCGACCGGGCCACCGCGTCCAGCACCAGCTGGACCTGCAACGCGTCGGCGAAGGAGGGAGTCGGGTCGACACCGGTGGCGACCGCCTCGATGAAATCGCGCATCTCGTGCGTGAACGAGTGCTCGTAGCCGATGATGTGGCCCGGAGGCCACCACGCCGACATGTACGGGTGCTCGCCCTCGGTCACCAGGATGCGGTTGAAGCCCTGCTCCACGGCCGGACGGGTCGCGTCGTAGAACTCCAGCTCGTTGAGCCGCTCCAGGTCGAAGACCACACTGCCCAGCGAACCGTTGATCTCGACGCGCAGCGCGTTCTTCCGGCCGGTCGCGAAGCGACTCGCCTCGTACGTGGCCAGGGCGCCACCGTCGAGTCGCGCCACGAAGACCGCGGCGTCGTCGACGGTGACCGTCCCGGTGGGCGCCGCGTGGCCGTCCACCGAGGCCGCCAGACCGCTCGACTCGGCGGGCAACGGCCGCTCCTTGACGAACGTCTCGGTGACCGCGCTGACGCCGCTGATCCGCTGACCCGTGACGAACTGGGTCAGGTCGATGATGTGCGCACCGATGTCACCGAGCGCGCCGGAGCCCGCCCTGTCCTTCTGCAACCGCCAGACCAGCGGGAACTGCGGGTCCACGATCCAGTCCTGCAGGTACGTGGCACGGACGTGTCGAATCACCCCGAGCCGTCCGTCGGCGACCAACTGGCGCATCATCGTGACCGCGGGGACCCGGCGGTAGTTGAACCCGCACATCGACCGCACTCCGGCGGCCCGGGCGACGTCCGCCGCAGCGGTCATCGCCCGTGCCTCCTCCACCGAGTTGGCCAACGGCTTCTCGCACAGGACGTGCTTGCCCGCGGCCAACGCGGCGAGAGCGATCTCGGCGTGACTGTCGCCCGGTGTGCAGATGTCGACGACGTCGATGTCATCCCGGTTGATCAGGTCACGCCAGTCGGTGGTGTACGCGTCCCAGCCGAGTGTGTCGGCGGCGTCCGCCACCTTCGCTGTGTCTCGGCCGCAGATCAACGCCATCCGGGCCCGCGTCGGCAGGTCGAACACGCGGTTCACGGTGCGCCACGCCTGTGAGTGCGCGGCGCCCATGAACGCGTAGCCGACCATGCCGACCCGCAGTTCTTTGTCTGTCGTGGACAAGGTGGGTCTCCCCCCGGTATGTCAGAACCCGAGCTTGTCGTAGCTGCTCGCGTTCTCCTTGGTGATCGTCTCCGAGGCCAGGGTCACTTCCTTGGGCACCTGCAGCTCCGTCAGGTCGCCCAGGCCCCGACCCTGCGCGATGAGCCGCGCGAGCGAGACCGCCGAGGAGGCCATCGACGGGTTGTAGGTGACAGTGGCCTTCAGCACGGTGTTGTCGGCCTTGATCGCGTCGATCGCGAGCTTGGAGCCCGCGCCGCCGACCATGAAGAACTCCGACCGGTTGGCCTGCTTGATGGCCGCGAGCACACCGATGCCCTGGTCGTCGTCGTGGTTCCAGATGGCGTCGATCTTCGGCAGCGCCTGGAGCAGCTGCGAGGCCTCACGCTGGCCGCTGTCCGAGGTGAACTCGGCCGAGCGACGGTTGCGCACCGTGAACCCGTAGGTCGCCAGGGCGGCCTTGAAGCCTTCGCTGCGCTCGACGGTCAGCGGGATCTCCAGGCCGGCGATCTCACCGATGACCGGGTTGGCGACGCCCTTGTCCTTGAGCATCTTGCCGATGAAGTGACCGGCCGAGACGCCCATGCCGTAGTTGTCGCCCTTGATGACCAGCCGCGAGGCCAGCGCGTCGGGGAACGCCCGGTCGAGGTTCACGATCGGGATGCCCGCCTGCATGGCCTGGAGGGCAACGGCGTTGACCTCCTTGCCGTCGTGCGGCAGCACGACGATGATGTCCGGCTTCTGGGCGATCAGGGTGCCGAGCGTGGAGCGCTGGGCCTCGGAGTTCGACCCACCGTCGACCTCCTTGAACTCCACGTCCGAGTAGGCCGCGGCCTGGGCCTTGGCGTTGGCGTGGATCGCGCCCATCCAGCCGTGGTCGGCGGCCGGGGCGGAGAAGCCGATGACGACCTTCTTGCCCGGGGCGTTGTTGCCCTCACTGTTTCCGGCGGCCTTGGTCTGGGTGCTGGCGGCCGGGGTCTCGTTGCTGGTGCAGGCAGTGAGGAGGGTGGCAGCGCCCACTGCGGCTCCACCGAAGAGCAACCGGCGGCGCGACAGGTCGCGACTGTGCTGGGTCATGAATGACCTCCTGGGAGCGGGATGTGACTTATCGAGGGTGTGCGAGGCCCGGCCACCGTCGAAGGTTCTCGACGTCGCCAGGACTACGGTGCGGTGCGTCAGGTTGCGGTGGTGACCCTGTTCCGCGCGAGGAGCCGAGTGACGGACTTGAACTGGAACTGCTGGACCAGGACGGCGGCGACGATGATGCCGCCCTTGACCATGTTCTGCGCCTCGATGGAGAGGCCGTTGATGGCGAAGAGGTTCGTGATGGTGGCGAAGATGATGACGCCGAGCAGCGAGCCGACGATCGTGCCCCGGCCGCCGCTGAGCAGCGTCCCACCGATGATCGCCGCGGCGATCGCGTCCAACTCGTACAGGTTGGCCATCGCCGCCTGCGCCGAGGTCGCCTGCGAGGTGAGCATGATGGCGGCGATACCACAGCACAGACCGGAGAGCGCGTAGAGCAGCATGGTGTGCCGCCGGACGTTGATACCGGCCAGCCGGGCCGCCTCCGGGTTACCGCCGACGGCGATGGTCCGCCGGCCGAAGGTCGTGCGGTTGAGCACCACCCAGCCGGCCAGCACCACCGCGCCGAGGATGTAGACCAGGATCGGGATACCGATGATCTTGCGCGCGGCGATGTCGTTGATGAAGGTGCTGCTCGACACCTGGGTCTGCTTGTTGGAGATGGAGGCCGCGAGCCCTCGCGCGGCCACCAGCATCGCGAGCGTCGCGATGAAGGGAACCAGCCGGCCGTACGAGATGAGCACACCGTTGACGAGGCCGACGCAGACGCCGACCGCGAGGGCGGTGAAGATCATGCCGGCGGCGCCGTAGCTCTGGGTGGCCACTGTGGTGCACCAGACCCCGGCGAGCGCGACGATCGCGCCGACCGACAGGTCGATGCCACCGCCGATGATCACGAAGGTCATGCCGACCGTGACCACGCCGACGACCGAGGCCAACTGGAGGATGGCCAGGACGTTGTTCCAGACCCAGTTCGGGTCGCCGTACAGGTCGGGCTTGGTGACCGCGCCGACCACGATGAGCGCGGCCAGCACCCCGATCAGGCCGAGGTTGCGCTTGGCGCCGTCGCCACCGTCACCCCGCCACCAGGAGAGCTTGCCCCCGGATCCTGCTTTGTCGCTGGCCACCGCCGTCTCCGCCGGATCCACCGGAGGCGACTGCGCCGGAAGCTGCGGGCGCTCCGGTGTCGCGGTGGGAGTGGGAGTCGCGTCGCTCATGCCGGTGCGCCTTCCATCAAGGACCCCGCCATCACGAGGTCAAGCACAGTGTTCTCGTCGAGTTCGCCGGCCGCGGCTTCGCGGACGACCCGCCCTTCCCGCATCACCAGCACCCGGTCGGCCAGACCCAGCACCTCGGGCACCTCGCTGGAGACCAGCAGCACCCCCACGCCCTGAGCGGCCAATTCCCGGATGACCTGGTAGAGCTCGGCCCGGGCGCCCACGTCCACGCCTCGGGTCGGCTCGTCGAGAAGCAGCAACTTGGTGCCGCCGAGCAGCCAACGCCCGACCACCA
Organism: Micromonospora sp. NPDC047644; assembly: GCF_040704315.1. Classification (NCBI taxonomy): domain Bacteria; kingdom Bacillati; phylum Actinomycetota; class Actinomycetes; order Micromonosporales; family Micromonosporaceae; genus Micromonospora; species Micromonospora sp. NPDC047644. The sequence continues at coordinate 141,175 of NZ_JBEYSY010000016.1, read as the reverse complement.
CCTTCTGCTGGTTACCGCCGGACAGCGTTCGTACCGGCCGGTCGACGTCCCGGGGCCGCAGCTCCAGGGTCTCCGCGATCCGGTCCGCCTCGGCACGTTCCTTGGCGGCGTTGGTGAAGCCGAGGCGCGCGTACCGGCCGAAGGTGGCCAGCGTGACGTTGCGGTAGATCGGCTCGCCGAGCAGCAGCGCCTGACTCTTGCGCTCCTCCGGGGCCATTCCCATCCCGGCGCGAACCGCGGCGCCGACGCCGGGCCGCAGAACCTTCCCGTCCATCTGCACCGTGCCGGCCTCCGGGAGGCGGGCACCGTAGATCGTCTCCAGCAGTTCGGAACGACCGGAGCCGACCAGACCCGCGATGCCCACGATCTCCCCGGCACGCACGTTCAGCGACACGTCGGCGAACTCGCCAGTGCGGGTCAACCCCTGCACCTGGAGCAGGTCGGCGCCGGCGGGGTCGTCGGCCGGCCGGTCCGGGAAGACGTACTCGATGGTGCGGCCGGTCATCCGGCTCACCAGGTCGCGGGTCGGGGTGTCGCGCGCCGGCAGGTTCGCCGCCGTGGTGCGCCCGTCCTTGAGCACCGTGACCCGGTCGCCGATCTCGCGGATCTCCTCCATGCGGTGGGAGATGTAGATGACGGCGATGCCCTGCGCGGTCAGCTCCCGGATGATCCGGAACAGGTTGCCGACCTCGTCGTGGGCGAGCACCGCGCTCGGCTCGTCCATGATGATCAGTCGGGCCTCGTGCGACAGCGCCCGCGCCATGCTGACGATCTGCTTGCCGGCCGCCGGCAGGGAGCGGACCATCCGATTCGGCGGGATCTCACCGTGGCCGAGCCGGCTGAGGATCTGGCGGGTGTGCCGGGCCATCCGGCCGCGCCGGACGAAACCGAAGCTGCGGTACTCGTGCCCGAGGAACGCGTTCTCCGCCACCGACAGATCCTCGACGAGGTCGAGCTCCTGGTAGATCGTGGCGATGCCCGCCTTCATGGCGGCCTGCGGGTTGGCGAACGTTGCCGGCTCGCCGCGCCACTCCACCAGCCCGGAATCCGGTTGGTGGACCCCGGCCAGCACCTTGATGAGGGTGGACTTGCCGGCGCCGTTCTGCCCGAGCAGGCAGTGCACCTCGCCGGCACGCACCTCCAGCTGCACGCCGTCGAGCGCGCGTACGCCGGGGAAGGTCTTCACCAGATCGGTGAGGCGCAGGACCACCTCGCCCGCGACGGTGTCGGCGGGAGCCTCGACCAGCGGCGCCTCGGCGACGGCCTCGGCCGACGCGGTGGCGGGGTCATCCTCGGGCAGAGCCACAGTCTCCTCCTCGCTCACGACGGAATCTCGAACAGCTTCATGCGGCTTCCCCGAAGGCGACGTCGCTCGCCAGCACCGCCGCGCCGGTGACGCCGGCACGGCTGCCCAGCTCGGACAGGACGACGGGAAGGTTGCCGGTGGCCAACGGCAGTGAGCGCCGGTAGACCACACTGCGAATCTCGGCCAGCAGGATGTGGCCCAACTGGGCCAGCCCGCCACCGATCACGATCATCGACGGGTTGGTGAAGCTGACCAGACCGGCGAGCACTCCGCCGACCCGCCGTCCGCCGTCCCGGATCAGCTGGATGCAGGTCACGTCGCCCTCGACGGCGCCCTCGGCGACGTCCAGCGCGGTGACGACACCGCGCAGCGCCAGCCGCTCGGCCAGCGCCGGTGACGTCCCACTGCGGGCGGCGGCTGCGGCGTCCTTGGCCAGCGCGGCACCGCTGAACAGCGCCTCCAGGCAACCGACGTTGCCGCAGGAGCACATCGGGCCGTGCGAGTCGACCTGGATGTGGCCGATGTCGCCGGCACAGCCGTCGGTGCCCCGGTAGACCTCGCCGGCGAGGTAGATGCCGCACCCGATGCCGGTGCCGATCTTCACGAAGAGGAAGTCGTCCACCGAGTGGGCGACCCCGCCGTGCCGTTCGCCGATCGCCATGATGTTGACGTCGTTGTCGACCACCGCCGGGCAACCGTGCTCCCGGCTGAGCAGCTCACGCACCGGGAACCGGTCCCAGCCCGGCATGATCGGTGGGGAAACCGGCACGCCGTCGCGGAAGCTGACCGGGCCGGGCACGCCGACGCCGACGGCGTCCAGTCGCTCGTACGCGCCGTCGACCCGGGCCTTGTGCAGCAGTTCGTTGACCCGTTGCAGGGTCACCTTCGGGCCGTTGCGAATGTCGGCCGCCTCGGCGTAGTGGGCCACCGGTTCGAGGCGGCCGTTGACCACCTCGACGTCCATCGAACTGGCGCCGAGGTCGACGGCGGCGAAGCGCAGCTTCGGGTTCAGCTCGACCAGAGTCGAGCGACGCCCGCCTCGGGATGCGGCCAGCCCGGCCTCGGCCACGTAACCCAACGCCACCAGACGATCCAGCTCGGCCAGCATGCGCGGTCGGGGCATCTGGAGCCGGTCGCCCAGCTCGGCCCGGGAGACAGCGCCCTCGTCGCGGAGCAGCCGTAACAGGCGCACGTGCAGGGGGTCGACGGTGCGCACCCGGGCCCCCTCTTCATTGGCAGCGTTCACATCGACGCAATGTCGGTGTGTTGTGTCCGACACAGTAGGAGCGGTCGGATCGCCTGTCCAGAGCTTCGGCTGTTCCGACGCTAACTTTTGCTCAAACGGACAGAAGTTTCGGTCGCGCTTGCGACGGGATGGATCGGTTTCGCTGCGCACCCCGCCGCACCGACGCCCGCCGAGCGGGTGCGGCGAGCGCCGAGACGCCCCGACCGCGCCGCCGCGCCGCCGGGCTCCGGGAGTGCCCGACGGGCGAGCGCGAATCTCCATCGATGGCCATCGGTACGTCGGCACCGAGGCGCTCAAGCAGCGATTACGCGACCGAGGCGGGTGCCCGCGACACGCCAAATCAACGACTGCGACGTCGCCATAATTGGAAGGGACGTTGACAGTCGTCTACATGGTCGTTAACGTTCCTGAGCATCGACAGCTACGGGGCGAGTCGCGCACCGCAATTCTCCAATCGCGATGACCTTCCGTTCTGTCGTGCCCGAATACCCCGACGGGAAGGACCCCAATGAAACGACCGACGCGCTTTATCGCGGCCATGTCCGCAGTAGCGTTCGTCGCGCTGTTCTCACCATCGGCAGCCCAGGCGGCACCGTCCTCGACCAGCTCTGACGTGGGCATTGCCGCTGCGGCACCCGTCCGGCAGGCTGCTTCCAGCACTGCCGAGGGCGACTTCGGCACCCTCGGAAACTGCACCGCGGGGATTTTCTGCGGCGAGGTGAAGAACCGCCTCGGCCGATCCATCAAACTTTCGGGAAACTGGCCGACCAACAGCAAGACGATGTGGCTTCCAGCCGGCCAGGGCAGCGCATCCGATTCGAGGTACTACTACGAATTCCGGGACACTGACGGTTTCCAGGTGCCGAGCGGATACATTTACTACGACAGCGTGGGTAACAAGTATTACCCCGGCTGGCACAAGGTGAACGACCTCCAGGTGGTCACGCTTAACGGCTGGTGCCTCACCACCGCCTGTAGCTGACGCTCAACTCCTGACAATGGTCGTCAGTGGCTGTCGGACCCGTGATGGGTCCGACAGCCACTGACGCGTCGCCTCAACCGGCCGCACCGCGCTGGTTGCGCTTCTTCTTGAGCTTGCGGTCGTCGCGCAGCTCCACGTACGGCTCGTCGTCCACCGAGTGGCCGGCCGCGATGGCCCGGCCACGCTCCAACTCCGCGTCGAACTCCGCCCCGAGCAGGATCGCGATGTTGCTCAGCCAGAGCCAGACCAGGAAGACGATCACCCCAGCGAGGGTCCCGTACGTCTTGTCGTACGAACCGAAGTTGCTCACGTAGAAGGCGAACAGGCCGGAGATCACCAACCAGATCACCACGGCCAGCACTCCGCCCGGGCTGACCCAGCGGAAGCCTCCGTGTCGCGCGTTCGGTGAGGCCCAGTAGAGAATCGCGAACATCAGACTGACCAGGATCAGCAGCACCGGCCACTTGGCGATGTCCCAGACCGCGACCGCCGTCGAGCCGAGCCCGATCACGTCGCCCACCGCCTCGGCGAGGCGGCCGGTGAAGACCACGATCACCGCGCAGACCAGCAGCAGCACGCCGATCACCGCTGTCACGCCGGCCCGGATGGGCAGCGTCTTCCAGATCGGCCGGCCCTCCGGCACGTCGTAGATGGTGTTGGACGCGCGCATGAACGCGCCGACGTAACCGGACGCGGACCAGAACGCGGCCAACAGACCGATGATCGCCGCGATGCTGGCCAGGCCGCCGTTCTTGTCCGCGACGCCGATCGCGTCCGTGATGATCTGCTGAATGCTGTCGTTCGGCACCGCCTGGTTGACGGTGTCCTTGACGCCTTCGGTGGCGCTCTCGCCGAGCAGACCGAGGATCGAGATCAGCACCAGCAGGCCGGGGAAGATCGACAGCACCCCGTAATAGGTGAGCGCGGCCGCCCAGTCGGTCAGGCTGTCGTCCTGGAATTCGGTGATCGTCCGCCGCAGCGCCGCCTTCCAGCCGCTGCCGGGCAGGTCGGTCGGGCTGTCCGGCCCGGCGTCGGGCCCGACCGGTGTGGTGGCGGGATCACGGTCACGCTCCCGCTGGGCGGAAGACTCGTTCGAGGCCATCGCCCCTCCTCTTCGTCGGCGGTGTCACCTCCGGCTCTTCGTCGGCGGTGTCACCTCCGGACATGCCCCGTCGACGGGCGCGGATAACCCCTACCTGTAGAGCAACCTCGCCATCCGGCGCGAGGCCACCAGCAGGCCGAACGCCATCATCGCCAGCAGGTAGAGCACGTCGAGCAGCCAGACCCAGCCACCGCTGCCCAGCGTGACCCCTCGGATCAGGTGCACCGACCGGTACAGCGGGGTGACCTCGACGAGCCAGTGCAGCAGCGGCGGATAGGCCTGCGCCGGTACGAAGGTGCCGGAGAAGAGGAAGAGCGTGAACTGCGCGGAGGCCATCAGGTCGAAATCCTGCCAACTGCGCATGAAGGTGGAGATCGTCATGCCGAGTGCCCCGAACGCGAAACCGACAAGCACCGCCGCCGGGAGAGCGGTCAACGCCCGGGTGACGCTGGTCAGGTCCAGCGCGACCATCACCCCGAGGAACGCGGCCGAGTAGGCGCTGCCCCGCAGCATCGCCCACGCCAACTCGCCCACGGCGATCTCGAACGGCCGTACCGGGGTGGCGATCATCCCGTCGTACAGCTTCATGTATTTCATCTTGCCGAAGAAGTTGAAGGTCGTTTCCGAGAGCGCCCCGGTCATCGCCGAGGAGGCGAGCATCGCCGGAGCCACGAACGCGGCGTACGCGACCAGCCGCCCGTCGGGCAGCGGCAGATCGCCGACCAGCGCACCGACGCCTACCCCGATGGAGAGCAGGTAGAGCAGCGGCTCCACGAAGCCGGAGAGCAACAGCAGCCAGTAGGCCGGCTTCAACGCCGCGACGTTGCGCCCGACCACCGACGCCGACCGCCGGGACGCGGCGGAGACGTCGACCAGGCGGGGCAGGATCAGCGTGACCACGACACCCTCTCTGCTTGCTGTCGGGAAGACGAGCCGCTGCTCAGACGACGAGCTTGCGACGGAACGCGCGCACCGCCAGCAACCAGCCGGCGACCGCCCAGGCGGCCAGGTAGAGCAGGTGCCCCACGACCGACCACTGTGGGGCTACGCCGAGCGTGGCCGCGCGGCACAGGTCGACGGCGTGCCACAGCGGCGTCGCGTACGCCAGCCAGCGCAGCGCGTCGGGCAACGACTCGACCGGGAAGAACACCCCGGCGAAGAGCGTCATCGGGATGACCGCGAACCGGAACAGCATCGCCAGCCAGTTGTCGCCCGACACCGACGCGGAGTACGCGAAGGTCGGCGCGGCGACGGCCAGCGCGAGCAGGGCGACCACCGGCAGGGTGGCCACCGCCCACGGCGACAGCAACGCCCCGAACAGGCCGGTGACCAGCAGGAACGCCACAATCGTGGTGAGCACCCGGAACAGCACGAAGGCCAGGTGCCCGGCCACGATGTCACCCACCCGCAGCGGCGACGCGCCCTGCGCGAAGTAGGTCCTGACCCACTGGAAGTTACTGAACACCGGCCAGGTCGAGTCGCCGACCGTCACCTGGAGCGCGGTCGAGGCGATCAGCCCGGGGACCAACCAGTCGAGGTAACGCACCCCGCCGACGCCCTGGTCGATGTAGGCGCCGACGCCCAGCCCGAACCCGACGACGGTCAGCAGCGGCAGCAGGAACGACGAGAACACCCCGGCCCGCCAGGTGCGCCGCAGACCCACCAGGTAGTGCTCGAACACCGCATACGCCGGCACCCAGGGAAACCGCGCCGATCCCGTCGCACTCACCCGATCACCCCGCCCACCGCGCCGACCACCACGACCTGTCTACCCATCGGGTACGACAGACCGCCGGTCACCCTACGACGACCCCGCCGACGTGTCGCCCGGGTTTCGCCGCGTCCCCCTGGGCCTCCGCTGATCCCGCCCGTTGATCCACCCCGGTTTTCAGGAAGTTGCGGTGTCAGAGCCGCCCCAACACCCCGACTTCCTGGAGAGCGGGGTGGGTTCGTGATCACCGCACCAACTAGCGGCGGACGGCGTCGGACCCGACGAACGCGCGCCACGTGTCGGGCGCGAAGACCAGCACGGGGCCGGTCGGGTCCTTGGAGTCCCGGACGGCCACCACCCCAGGCAGGTTGCCGGCAACCTCTACACAGTTGCCGCCATCTGGGCCACTACGAATGCTCTTGCGCCACCGGGCACCGGTTAAATCCATGTCTCCGCCACTTCCGCCATGAGATCGAGAGATTGCCCGTGCGTTAGTGCCTCACCGCGGATCGACTCCCATACCTCGACCATCTGACGGACGTAGTCGGCCCGGTCGATGACCTGCCCGTGACGCTGTCCAGCGAGGTAGACAAGGTCCTCCCCCTGCGACGAGCTTGCGATCACGAAAGGCCCTCCGAGGCCAGCGTAAGCACCGGCGGGAGTCGGCACTACCTGGATCCGGACCCTCGGGAACGCCGTGCCAACCTTCACGAGGTGCTGAATCTGCTCGCGCATGACGTCCGGCCCACCAACACATCGGCGCAGCACGTGCTCGTCGATCACGGCAGTGAGCAGCGGAGGCCGGTCTCGGGTGAGCAGTCTCTGACGGTCCAGCCGGGTTGCCACCTGCTGCTCGACCTCGTCCGCCGCGAACAAGCCGCCGCCGGCCAGTAGCGCGCGGGCGTACCCCTCGGTTTGCAAGAGGCCCGGCACGCACAGCGGCTCGAACGAGCGCAGCGCTGTGGTTTCCTGCTCGATGCCGGCCCAGTCGCGGAACCACGGCACCACCGCCTCCCGGCTGATCCGTCGCTGGATGCGCTCGAACCGGCCGTCGGCTGCGAACACGGCGTCACACCGGCGGGCGAAGTCCAGACTCGGGCGGCGCTCGGATGTCTCCACCTTGGCGACCAACGCCCCGGAATAGCTCAACGTCTCGGCCAGCGCGGCCTGTGACATCCCGTTGGCGGCCCGGGCCAGCCGCAGCTCCTCGGCGAAGTGCTCCAGCATGGACGAACTCTCCACGGACACCCTCCGTACATTCCCGTACCGTGCCGGGCCGATTGCCGTACGCGCTGGTCGTCGGCGTGCGGAACCTCCCACAGTAGTCGGGGCCTCAGCAGACTGTCACGCAGCGGAACCGCTCACGGGATCCAGACGGCGGGCGGAACCAGGCCGGGAGCGCCCCGTGACCCCCGATCCGGGGCGCTCCCCACCCACCCGATGGAGGTTCTCCCCCGTGCGACTCACCTGGCCGGCTCACGACGGCGGCAGGCTGTGATGCCCCGGTACCGCCCACACGTCGCGGCACGCCCGTCCTGGCGTTGCCGGGTCTGCGGCGCGGCGTGGCCCTGCTCACCGGCCCGGCTGGCGCTGCTCGGCGAGTACCGCGAGGACCGGATCGGCCTGCTCATGTTCCTCGCCACGTTGCTGTACGAGGCGGCCGGGGACCTCGCCGGCCAGGCCGGTCAGGACCGGTTGACCGATCGGTTCCTCACCTGGGCCAGAGCCCGTTGAGCGGTCATCGTTGGCAGCTCAGCAGCTCGACACGCCGGAACGGTTGCTGCTGAGCTGCCAACGATCGGACGGTTGAATCGTGGTCGGACCGGCTGCTCAGTGGGCCGAGCCGAGGTGTCGACGGGCGGGCGGCCCCGACCTCGGCGAGCTGTGCCGGTCAGGCCGGCCGGTAGCCGCGGATCAACGCCTGCACGGCGTAAGCGAGCAGCAGCACGCCCGCGCCGACGCCGACCACCAGACCGGCGGAGACCGCCGAGGCGAGGCCGGTGACGAGGCCCGCCACCGCCACCAGGCACAGCGCGGCACCGAGCGGACGAAGCAACGGATCCCGCAGGAGCGGGGCGAGCGGGAAGAAGTGCAGACCGACCACCAGGCAGACCAGCACCGACACGTACTCGGACCAGTTGGCGGCGACCAGCACGGCGGCACCCAGGCCGGCGGCGACGAACTCGGCCACGACGATGAGCAGGTACGGGCGGTCGGCGGCCCGGTCCCGAGGGCTGCCGGCCCGCCGCAGTCGGGAGGCCAGCACACCGCCCAGCACTGCGGTGAGCAGTGCGGCGATGCTGCCCACCACGAGCAGGGCACGCAGCGGCTGCTCCGCCGCCGGCACACTGAACCAGACCATCGCGAAGATGCCCAGGTAGAGGGCGGTCAGCCCGGCCTGACGTCGGTTGGCGGTGACCAGATCAGACATGAAACTCCCCCGGGGAACGACAGACGGCCGTCACCCTACGGTCCTGGCCGGTGCGTGATCGACTCGGGTTTCAGGAAGTCGCGGTGTCAAAGCCGCCGTATGACCCCGACTTGCAGGAAACCGAGTGGATCAGTCGACCAGGGTGCGGCCGGTCAGGTGCAGGAAGACATCCTCCAGGCCACTGCGCCGGACCAGCACGTTAGCCGGCTGGAGCCCCAGCGCGGTGACCTCGGTGACCGCCGCGTCGCCGTCGGGCACGTAGAGCAGGACCCGGTCGGGCAACACCTCGACCCGCTCCCCCAGCCCGTCGAGCTTGCCAGCGAAGGGCTCCTGTGACTCGGCGGCGAAGCGCAGCTCGACCACCTCACGGGTCGAGTGCTGCTCGATCAACGCGCGGGGCGAGCCCTCCGCGACGATCCGGCCGCCGTCCATCACCACCAGCCGGTCACAGAGCTGCTCGGCCTCGTCCATGTAGTGGGTGGTGAGCACCAACGTGACGCCCTGCCGCTTGAGCCGGAACAGCCGCTCCCACACCAGGTGCCGGGCCTGCGGGTCGAGCCCGGTGGTCGGCTCGTCGAGCAGCACGATCTCCGGATCGTTCACCAGCGCGCGGGCGATGGTCAGTCGACGCTTCATGCCACCGGACAGCGGCTCGACCTTGCTGTCGGCCCGCTCGGTGAGCTGGACGAAGTCGAGCAACTCGGCGGCGCGCTCCCGGGCCGCCCGGCGGGAGATGCCGAAGTAGCGGGCGTAGACGGTCAGGTTTTCCCGGACGGTCAGCTCCGGATCGAGATTGTCCAGCTGGGGGCAGACCCCGAGGCGCGCCCGGATGGCCGGCCCGTCAGCCACCGGATCCAGGTCGAGGATGCGCAGCTCACCCGCGCTCGGTGGGGAGATGCAGCCGATCATCCGCATGGTGGACGACTTGCCCGCGCCGTTGGGCCCGAGGAAGCCGAACGCCTCACCCGGGCGAACCTCGACGTCGATGCCGTCCACGGCGGTGAAATCGCCGAACCGCTTCACCAGCCCACGAGCCTGAATCAGTGGTCGCCCCGCAGTCACCGCCCGACCCTAACCGCCCGGTCCGACACCCCTGCACGCATTTATTCGCCGGCGGCCGGCCGATCACCCCGGTTTCCGGACCACCGACGGCGAAACGCCGATCGATGCCCCACCCGTCAGCCAATCGACGTGTATCGTCCTTTTGTGCCGCCCATCAGCTCGCCCGATGGTTCCCAGTCACGTGCCCTACCAGCCAACTCCTCCGTTGAGGGGCCCGCAGCGAGCCCCGCCGGGCCGCCCCGACCGCGACCTGACGCCGAGCCGACCGAGCCGAGCGACCCGACCGACCCGAGCGGCCCGAGCGACCCGACCGAGCCGACCGAGCCGAGCGTCGCCGAGCAGGCGACTCGGGACCTGGCCGCCCAGTTCGAGGACGAGAAACCAGGGCGGGTGCTCTCCGGGCCGGCGGGTCTGCTCCTCACCGGGGCGGCGCTGGCGGTCGGCGCTCTCGCCCTGTGGCAGGTGTTCCGCCCCCTGTCGCAGGGCAGCAAGTATTACCTGATCATCTTCCTGGCCGGCGTACTCCCGCTGGTCTTCCTCGCCTACCCGGCCGAGCTGCGACTGCCGGCCCGCCTACGCGCCCGACGACCACGCGCCCGACGACCACGCGCCAACCGGGCCGAGGCCACCGGGAGCGACAGCGACAGCCGCGTCCCGGCACCCGCGTCGACGCGGCCCACGGTGACCGACTGGGCGTTGAGCGCCCTGGCGGTTGCGGCCTGCCTCTACCCCGTCCTGCCGATCCGGATCGGCAGCGGTGGCGGCGGCTACAACGCGTTCCTCGATCGGCAGGGTCTGCTGGCGGCGACGGATCTGGTGCTGGGCACCGTCCTGCTGCTCCTGCTGCTCGAAGCGTGCCGACGTGCCACCGGTTGGATCCTGCCGGCGGTCTGCCTGCTGTTCCTCGGCTACGGCTACTACGGCGGGTTGTTGCCGCAGTCCTGGCCGGTCGCGCACGCCGGGCTCGACTTCAGTCAACTGGTCGACGCGTTCTACAACTCCGACAGCGGGTTCTACGGCACGCCGCTCGACGTGGCCGCCTCGTACATCGTGCTGTTCACCATCTACGGCGCGGTGCTGGAGTTGTCCGGGGCCGGGCGGTTCTTCGTCGAGTTGTCGGCCGCGGCGTTCCGACGTTCCCGGACCGCCGCCGGCCGGACGGCGGTGGCCTCGGGTTTTCTGCTCGGCACCGTCTCCGGCTCCGGCGCGGCGACGACGGTGAGCATCGGCGCGGTCACCTGGCCGCTGCTGCGCCGCGCCGGCTACCCGCCGGAGCGGGCCGGCGGCATGTTGGCCGCGGCCGGGGTGGGCGCCATCCTCTCCCCGCCGACCCTGGGTGCGGCGGCGTTCATCATCGCCGAGTACCTGGGCGTGTCGTACCTCCAGGTGCTGGGCTGGGCAACGGTGCCGACGGTGCTCTACTACCTCGGCATCCTGCTCGCCGTGGAGATCGACGCCCGCCGCTCCGGCGTACGCCCGGTGGTGATCGACGTCGGCTCGCCCTGGCGGCTGCTGGCCCGGTTCGGCTACCACTTCGCCTCCCTGATCGCCATCATCGTGTTCCTCGCCATCGGTTTGTCCGCGACGCGCGCCGTCGTGTTCGCCATCGTCCTCGCCGTCGTGCTCTCCTACCTGGACCGCACGCATCGACTCACCCCGGGCCGGCTGGTGACCGCGCTCGTCACCGGCGTACGCGGCGTCCTCGCCGTCACCGCGGTCTGCGCCGCCGCCGGCATCATCACGGCGACCACCACGAAGACCGGCCTCGGCCCGCAGGCGGCAGCGTTGCTGATCGGCGGGGCGCAGGCGGCCACGTCGGACCCGACCCTGGTGCTGGTGCTCACCGCGCTGCTCGCCGCCGTCGCGCTCAGCCTGCTGGGCCTGGCCGTGCCGGTCACCGCGTCGTTCGTGATCGGTTGGGTGATCGTCGGTCCGGCCCTGCTCGACCTGGGCGTCACCGCGCCGGCGGCGGCGATGTTCGTCTTCTACTTCGCGGTGCTGTCCGAGGTGTCCCCACCGACCGCGCTCGCCGCGGTGGCCGCCGCCGCGGTCACCGGCGGCCGGCTGGTGCCGACCATGTGGCAGACCCTGCGGTACGCGCTGCCGGCCTACCTGACCCCGATCGCGTTCGTCATCACGCCGGCCGGGCTCGGTCTGCTCGGCATCGGTGGCGTCCAACGGATCGCCTTCGCCGCCGGCGTCACCGCGCTCAGCGTGGCGGTGCTCGCCGTCGCCGCCGGCGGTTGGCTGCCCGGTGTGGGCCCGGCCGGCGTGCCGGAGCGGGTGCTGGGCGCGCTCGCCGGCGTCACATTGCTCTGGCTCGAACCCGTGCCGGTCACGGTCGGCACGGCGCTGGCCGCCGTGGCGGCGGTGGGTGTCCTCGTCCGACGCGGATCCGCCAGCCGTTCATCGTCCGATCCTGTGGAGGAACAACTGTGAGACGAATCGACGTACGGCTCGCGGCGGGCCTGGGCGTGCTCGCCCTCGTCGCGGGTTGCGGAGGTCAGCAGGGCGGCGCGGCCACCGACGACACGGCCAGCGAGGTCACCTGCGAAGTGACCAAGGAGACCCGCGTGGGCATCGCCACCGGCAACGCGACGGGCGTCTACTACGTGGTCGGCAACGCTCTGGCCGGGCAGTTGTCCGGGGCCACCGGCGGCAAGCTCACCGGCACCGCCGCCGAGACCGGCGCCTCGGTGCAGAACGTCGAGCAACTGGTCGGTGGCCAGTACGACGTGGCGTTCTCACTGTTCGACACGGCGGTCAACGCGGTGGAGGGCACGGGCAGCTTCACCGCGCCACAGCCGGTGCAGGCGCTGACCCGCATCTACGACAACTACACCCAGGTGGTGGTCCGCAACGACTCGCAGATAACCTCGGTGGCCGACATGCGCGGCAAGCGGATCTCCACCGGCTCACCGAAGTCCGGCACGGAGGTGATCGCGAACCGGCTGTTGCAGGCCGCCGGTCTGGACCCGGCGAAGGACATCCGGGCGCAGCGACTGGACCTCACCAAGACTGTCGAGGGGATCAAGGACGGCAGCGTCGACGGCTTCTTCTGGTCCGGTGGTCTGCCGACCGGTGGCATCACCGACCTGTTCACCACGGCCGGGGGCTCGGTGAAGTTCGTCGACATCGCACCGTTGCTGCCGAAGATGACCGCGCTGAGCCCCGGCTACCAGGAAGGCACGATCGGCCGGGACGCGTACAAGACGGCGAGCGACACCCCGACCATCGTCGTACCCAACGTGCTGCTGGTCCGCAAGGACCTGGACGCCAACGTGGCCTGCGCGATCACCAAGACGGTGTTCGACAAGCGCGACGCTCTGGCCCAGGCCAACCCGGCGGCCAAGGGGATCTCGCTGGAAAAGGCCCGCAGGACGCTGCCGGTGCCGCTGCACCGGGGCGCCGAGAAGGCGTTGAAGGACCTGGGCGCGAACTGACCCGACCGGTCAGCCGTCGGCCGGCGCGGTGGCGGCGCGGGCCACACCGACCAGCCGGTCGGTGTCGGCGAGCACGGCCTCGTCGTCGGTCGGGGTGCCGGGGTCGAGTCGGACCGTCCAGGTCAGACCGTCGACCCCGGCCACGCGTCGGGCCGCGACCCGCGCCGCGCCGCCGGGCACCGGCTGGTGCTCGGTGTACGCGACCGAACGGGTCACCCGGGCCCGCACCTGGTGCGGCAACTCCCCCGGGTCGAGCAGCAGGTACGTCTCGGCCGGCCCGTCGGCGACCACGGTGTAGCCGTCGCGCTCGACGACGGGCTCGGCGGGGGTGACCGTCAACTCCCGGCCGGACCAGACCGCCTTGAGGATGGTGTGCCAACCGAACCGGTGCCCTCGACCGGGCAGCCACAACCCGAGATTGGTGGCGACCACCACCCCGTCGCCCTCGCCGTTTCCGGCTGCGGCCCAGGCGAGCACCCGCTCGTCAGCGTCCAGCGGCGGCCGGTCGGCCGGCGGCAGCTTCGGCTTGCGGCTGAACAGTCCCATCTAGAGGCCTCCCGCAGCCTGCTCGCGCAACGCCCGGGCGTGCTGCTCCAGGGACAGCAGCTCACCGAACGCGGCGAAGTACTCGTCCTTGTTGTTGACCGGGTTGATCCGCTGGATGCGTGACTTGAGGTCGCGGACCCGGGCGGTCACCGACCCGAACTGCACGCGGGCCATGGTGATCGACACGTAGCGCGGGTCCGGTTCGCCGTCGATCCGCAGTGGTTCGACGGCCAACTCACCGACCAGCGCCGCGGCCGCCAGGTCGTCGCAGGCGTCGCGGACCGACTCGATCCAGACCGCGCCGCCGGTCGCCGACGCGGCACCACCGGCCGCCGCGATGGCCGTACGCACCGCGACGTGCACCGGGTGGCGGTATTCGGTGGCCTCGACCGTGTCGAACATCGGCCCGGCCAGGACCGGTTGCTGGAGGGCGAGTTTGAGCGCCTCCCGCTCGACCATCGACTGCGGGCTGTCCACCGCCGGTTCGGGGCGGGCCGGGGTCGGCCGGGCGGCGGGGGTGGCCTCGCGGGTGCCGGACGGCGCGGTGTTGCCGGCGGCGAGCACCGCCCGCTGCACCGGCTCGATCTCCATGCCGAGGTCCATGGCGAGCTTGCGGACGTACTCCGGGCGTTTCTCCCGGTCCTTCAGGCGCGCGACCAGCGGCGCGGCGTGGCGCATCGCCTCGACCCGGCCGTCGACGGTGTCCAGGTCGAAGCGGCTGATCACGTGCCGCAGCGCGAAGTCGACGAGCGGCTCGCGGCGGGCGACCAGGTCACGGACCGCCAGGTCGCCCTTGGCCAGCCGCAGGTCGCACGGGTCCATGTTGTCGGGGCTGACCGCGATGAACGTGCGCCCGACGAAGCGCTGGTCGTCTTCGAAGGCGCGCAGCGCGGCCTTCTGCCCGGCGGCGTCACCGTCGAAGGTGAAGATGATCTCGCCGGCCACCTCGTCGCTGTCGAACAGGAGCCGGCGCAGGACGGAGATGTGGTCCGCGGCGAAGGCGGTGCCGCAGGTCGCCACCGCGGTGGTCACCCCGGCCAGGTGGCAGGCCATCACGTCGGTGTAACCCTCGACGATCACCGCCCGACCCTGCTTGGCGATCTCCCGCTTGGCCTGGTCGATGCCGTAGAGCACCTGCGACTTCTTGTAGATCGGCGTCTCGGGGGTGTTCAGGTACTTCGGGCCGTCGTCGTCGTCGAAGAGCTTGCGCGCGCCGAAACCGATCACGTCGCCGGCCAGGTCGCGGATCGGCCAGAGCAGCCGGCGGCGGAACCGGTCGATCAGCGAGCCCGACCGGGCCTCCCGGGACAGCCCGGCGGTGACCAGCTCCTGGTGGGTGAAGCCCTGCTGGCGCAGGTGCTTGGTGAGCGGGTCCCACCCCTCCGGCGCGAATCCACAGCCGTAGCGCTCGGCGGCGGCCCGGTCGAAGCCCCGGCGGGCCAGGAACTCCCGTGCCGGCCGCGCGCCGGCGGTGCTCAGTTGCGCGCTGTAGAACTCGACGGCGGCGGCGTGCGCGGCGACCAGGCGCTGCCGCTGGCCCTGCTGTGGTCGGGGGCGCGGGGCGCCCTTGTCGTCCTCGATGTAGCGCAGTTGGATGCCGGCACGACCGGCCAGCCGCTCGACGGACTCCACGAAGCTGAGATGGTCGGCGTCCATCAGGAACTTGATCGCGTCCCCGCCGGCCCCGCAGCCGAAGCAGTACCAGACGTTGCGGGCCGGGGACACGTTGAACGACGGACTCTTCTCGTCGTGGAACGGGCACAGGCCCTTGAGGTTGCCGCCGCCGGCGGACTTCAGGGTGACCGTCTCGGAGATCACATCCCCGATCGAGGTGCGTTCCCGGACCAGTGCGATGTCCTCGTCCCGGATCCGCCCAGCCATGCGCCACCCCCTCGCCGTACATCCTGCCCTGCCGGACCGACGACACGCCGGCCGGGGGACGCCGGTGTGGCGGCGGCCGCTACCGGCTGGGCGGTTCCGGCCCGCCGGCCGGGTCCGCGCGGGGACCATGACCAGATGCGCCGGGTACGCAGCCAAGCCCCCCGCCTGCCGAGATGGCTGGCCGGCCGGGTCGGGCTACCCGATCAGACCCCGGGTGCGGACGAGGCCGGACACCGCCACGCCACCTGGCTGGAGCTCTTCCTCGACCTCATCTTCGTGTACGCGCTGGCGGCGGTGGTGGCGCGGCTGGGTGACGAGCCGAGCCCGTCACCGACCGACGTACTGGCCGTGACCGGGCTCTTCGTGGTGATCCAGTGGGCCTGGATGGGACAGGTCTACTACGACACCCGGTTCGACCCGGACGACGCGCTGCACCGGGTGCTGGTGCTCGTCGCGCTCGTGGGCGCGGGCGCGATGACGCTCGGGGTCGACGAGGTTCCGGAGAGCGTCCTCCTGCCCATCGGGTACCTGATCGTGCGGGGTGTGCTGCTCCTGCTGTACCTACGTGCCCGTTCCACCAGCCCGATGGCCCGGATGGTGACGACCATCTACCTGATCGGCTTCGGGTCGGGCTGGTTGATCTGGTTGGTGTCGCTGATCGTGCCCACCGAGCTGCGGCCCGTCCTGTGGATCGTCGCGATGCTGATCGAACTGGCGACGCCCTGGGTCGGGGCGCGGTGGCTCAACCGCTGGCCGGTGGACAACAGGCACCTGCCGGAACGGATCGGGCAGTTCACCATCATCGTGCTGGGTAGCGCGCTGGCCAGCCTGCTCTTCGCCGTGCCGGACCATCCCCCGCCCCACATGATCCTCACCGCCGCGTTGGCCTTCCTGATCCCGGCGGCCGTCTGGTGGGTCTACACCACCTTCGTCACCACCCGCCTGCTCCAGCCCCGGCTACGCGGCGGCCAGGCGTACAGCTACCTGCACATTCCGCTGGGCGGTGCGCTGCTGCTGCTCGGCTGGTCGCTCGGGCAGGTGGTCCGGCTGGTCGACGACAACGCCAACCACCTGCCGTTGGAGTTGCGGCTGCTACTCGGCGCGTCGATGGTGATCTGGACGCTCTGCGGGCTCGCCCTCTACTGGCTCTGGGCCCGGCCGAGCCGCGCCCGGCTGGCGATCGCCGTCTACGGGGTGGTCTCGGTCTCGCTGATCACCGCGAGGGTGCACCAGCCGAGGCTGATGCTGTCGCTGCTCTCCCTGGCCGTCGTCGGGTACGCCGTCCTGGTCAGCCGACGACTGGCCAAGGCCGGCCAGGCGAACCAGACGCCCGAGGGATGAGCGGCGCTCAGGCCACCCCGGCCGGCTCGGCGACGCTCGTCTCCTCGGCCGCCACCTGCTGGTTCCAGTCGGCCTTGGTGGAACGCCAGCCCTCGTCGTCCATGCCGCGCCGCCAGTAACCGGAGATGGAGAGCCGGTCGAGGGGTACGCCCCGCTCGCCGCGCAACAGCCGGCGCAACTCCCGGACAAAGGCGGCCTCACCGTGCACGAACGCGTGCACCTGGCCACCCGGGAACTCCAACGCGCGGACCGCCGCGACCAGCGCCTCGCCCACCGGGCGTCCGCCGCGGTGCAGCCAGGTCACCTCGACCGCCCCCGGGCTGAGCAGCTTCTGCTCCTCCGCCGGGTCGGCGATCTCCACGAAGACGTGGGCCGGGGCGCCCAGCGGAAGGCGCTCCAGCGCGGCGGCGATCGCCGGCAGGGCGCTCTCGTCACCGACCAGCAGGTGCCAGTCCGCGTCCGGGTCCGGGGCGTACGCGCCGCCGGGGCCGACGAAGTGCACCGGATCGCCGGGACGCAGCGCGGCGGCCCACGGGCCGGCCAACCCCTCGTCGCCGTGGTGCACCACGTCGACGGTCAGCTCCCCGGCCAGCGGATCCCAGCGCCGCACCGTGTACGCGCGCAGCCGGGGCCACTGCTCCCGGGGCAGGTCCCGGCGGATCGCGGCGAGGTCCAACGGCTGCGGGTACGCGACGTTCGGCTGCGGGAACACCACCTTGATGTAGTGGTCGGTGAACTCGCCCACCGGTAGGCCGACCAGTTCGTCCCCACCGAGGACGAGCCGGATCAGGTGCGGGGTGGGCCGCTCGGTGCGCAGCACCCGGGCCGAGGTGACGTTCCTGGGGCGTTCCGTCATGTCGGTTAGGTTAGCCTAAGTTGGCTGGTGGTCGGCCGGGGGTGTCCCCTTGCCGACCAGGCGGGTGTGCCAGGTCACCGCCGCCGGGTCGGTGAGCGAGGCGACCTGGTCGATCACCACCCGCAGTCTGGCCCGGTCGTCCGGGGCGGCCCGCCACAGCGGGACGAAGATCGGGTCGAGCCCCTCCGGGGCACGCCGGACCAGCGCGGCGACCAACTCCGCGAGCATCGTCCGCTGCCGCTCGTAGCGGCCCCGGAAGCCGCTGCGACGCATCACGTACCGCAACGCGATGCCCTTGAGCAGCGCGCACTGCGCCCGCACCAGGCGGGGCACCACCAGGTCGGCGGCGTAGCGGCGGTGCGGGCCCGGACCGAAGCGCTCCTCCGTCGCCGCCACCGCCGCGGACACGAACAGCCCGGTCACCCCGCTGGTGGTGGCCTTCAACGCGACCTGCGCGCGATGGCTGCCGTCGTAGCCGGCGAGCGGGGCGAGCAGCGGACCGGCCAGCAGATCGACGAGCACCTCGGCCAGGTCCGCCGCCGACTCCCCGGAGTAGGCGGCGGCCACGTCGGCGCAGAGCGCCGCCCGCTCGTCGGGGTCGGTGAGCAGCGGGTGCAACGTGACATAACCACCGTGGATGCCGTCCTCCACGTCGTGCACCGAGTACGCGACGTCGTCGGCCCAGTCCATCACCTGGGCCTCCAGGCACCGCCGGTCGCCGGGTGCGCCGGCCCGGATCCAGTCGAAGACGGCCGCGTCGTCGGCGTACACCCCGAACTTGCGCTCCCCCGGCCGGCGCGGCCAGGGGTACTTGCCGATCGCGTCCAGCGACGCCCGGGTCAGGTTCAGCCCGGCGGACGAGCCGTCCGGGGCGAGCACCTTCGCCTCCAGGCGGGTCAACACCCGCAGGGTCTGCGCGTTGCCCTCGAAGCCGCCGCACGGCGTGGCGAGCAGATCCAGCGCGGCCTCGCCGTTGTGCCCGAACGGCGGGTGCCCGAGGTCGTGCGCGAGCCCCGCGACGTCCACCACGTCCGGGTCGCAGCCCAGCCGGGAACCCATCTCCCGGGCGATCTGGGCCACCTCCAACGAGTGGGTCAGCCGCGTACGCAGGAAGTCGTCGGTGCCCGCGGTGTGCACCTGGGTCTTGGTGGCCAGCCGGCGAAACGCCGCCGAGTGCAGCACCCGGGCCCGGTCGCGCTCGTACGGCGACCGGCGATGCCCGGTGTCCTTGGGCGGCTCCTCGACCAACCGGGCTTCCGCCGCCCCCGGCTCACTTCCCACGCAGGACGCAGAACTCGTTGCCCTCGGGGTCGGCCAGCACCGTCCACTCGACGTCGCCCTGGCCGATGTCGACGTGTCGGGCGCCCATGTCGACCAGGCGCTCGACCTCAGCCTCCAGATCGGCGGGGCGCAGGTCGAGGTGCAGCCGGTTCTTGCGCTCCTTGCCCTCCGTCACCGGCACGAAGACCAGGCCGGGCAGGCGGTCGGCGGACCGGCGGATCTCCACCTCGTCGGGCTTCTCGGTGACGACCTGATAGCCGAGCGCCTCGGCCCACCAACGGGCCAGTCGGGCCGGATCGCGGGCGTCGACAGTCAGGCTCTCCCAGACACTCGTCATGCAGTCACCTCTTCCCGTTCGACGCGGCGCCCAATCGGCCGTGTGCGAGCGAGCCAAGGTTACGCCCGCCACCACTGCCCGACCCGCTCACGACGCATCGACGAACGGCACACAACCACCGATTGGCCCCCAGTTGCCGACCGATCGCCGAGGGTTACGGTCTCGCGGACGGAAGTCGCCACCGGTAGCGTTCCCAGCGCGGAACGTGACGAGCCGACTGACACGCAGAGCCAACCGGTGAGGGGTAACGCTCGTGGACGCAGACACGGTGGTGGGACCGGAGCTACGCGGGCTGCGCCAGCGCCGACCCGACATCGCCGGCACGGTGCTCGCGGGCACCGACGGCCTGCTCATCTCCAGCGACCTACCGAGCACCGACGCCACCCACCTCGCCGCGCTCGCCGCCGCGAGTTTCGGGCTCGGGCACCGGGTCGCCGACACCGTCCGGCGTGGTGAGTTCCGGGAATCGGTCGTGTGCACCACAGCGGGCTGCGTGGTCACCTACCCGGCCGGGCGCAGCGCCCTGCTGACCCTCGTCACCGCATCGGCGGCGGACGACCTGGAGGCGCTGCACGCGGAGGCGCGGGCGGTGGCCCGTCGGGCAGGGTCGTTCCTGGACATTCGCGGCGGGGGCATCGGCGCGACAGCCGTACCGGACGCGCACGCCCCGCTGGCCACGCGTACCCCGATGGCGACCCTGCCGGCGCAGTTGCGCCGATCGTCCCGACCGACCTGGCGTCGTCCGCCGATCTGAGCGCCGGCGGCGGCCGGGTGACCGGGCCGCCGCCGGCGTGCGTCAGCGGCTGTCCGACCCGCCGGTCTCCACGACCGCCCGACCGGCCTCCAGCCGAGCCACCGGCACCCGGAACGGCGAACAGGACACGTAGTCCAGGCCGACCTCGTGGAAGAAGTGCACCGAATCCGGGTCACCGCCGTGCTCACCGCAGACACCGAGCTTGAGGCCGGGGCGGGCGGCCCGGCCCTCCTCGGCGGCGATCCGCACCAACCGGCCGACACCGTCCCGGTCGATCGACTCGAACGGCGAGATGCCGAAGATGCCCAACTCCAGGTAGCGCCAGAAGAACGCGCCCTCGACGTCGTCGCGGGAGAAGCCCCAGCCCATCTGGGTCAGGTCGTTGGTGCCGAAGGAGAAGAACTCGGCGGCCTCGGCGATCTGCCCGGCGGTCAGGGCCGCCCGGGGCACCTCGATCATGGTGCCGATCAGCACCTCGACCCCGCTCTCCCCGACCACCTCGGCGATGATCTTCTCGGCCTCGGCGCGAACCGTCTCCAACTCCTGCACCGCACCGACCAGCGGCACCATGATCTCCGGGCAGGCGGTGCCACCCGCCCGGGTGACCGCGACGGCCGCCTCGGCGATGGCGCGGACCTGCATCGCGAACAGGCCGGGGATGACCAGGCCGAGGCGTACGCCCCGCAGCCCGAGCATCGGGTTCTCCTCGTGCATCCGCCGGACGGCGGCCAGCAGCGCCTCCTCCTTGGCCACGTCCTCGCCGCGTTCCTGCGCGACCGCCACGTTGACGGCGAGCTGCTCCAACGGCGGCAGGAACTCGTGCAACGGCGGGTCGATGAGCCGGACGGTGACCGGCAGGCCGTCCATCTCGCGGAAGATCTCCTCGAAGTCGGCCCGCTGCAACGGCAGCAGCGCCGCCAGCGCCGCCTCCCGCTCACCCGGAGCCCGGGCCAGGATCAGCCGCTCGACCAGCTCCCGTCGGTCACCGAGGAACATGTGCTCGGTGCGGCACAACCCGATGCCCTCGGCGCCGAAGCGCCGGGCCCGGGCGGCGTCCGCGCCGGTGTCGGCGTTCGTGCGGACCGCCAGCCGCCGCTTGCCGTCGGCGTGCGTCATGATCCGGTGTACGGCCCGGACCAGCGCGTTGTCGACGTGCTCGGGGTCGAGGCTGCCCTCGAAGTACTGCACGACCTCGGAGGGCATGACCGGCACCTCGCCGAGGTAAACCTTGCCGGTGGTGCCGTCGATGGACACCACATCGCCCTCGGCGACGGTCTGGCCGGCGACCGTGAACCGCTTCGCCGGCACGTTCACCTCGATCTCGTCGGCACCGGAGACGCAGGTCTTGCCCATGCCCCGGGCCACCACCGCGGCGTGACTGGTCTTGCCGCCGCGCGAGGTGAGGATGCCCTTCGCGGCGATCATGCCGTTGAGGTCGTCCGGGTTGGTCTCCCGGCGCACCAGGATCACCGACTTCCCCTCGGCGGCCAGCTCGACGGCCCGGGCGGAAGTGAAGACCACAGTGCCGGACGCCGCACCCGGCGACGCGCCGATGCCCGTGGCGACCGGCTGGAACTCGTGGTCGAGTTGGAAGCGCGGGAACATCAGCTGGGCCAGTTGCGCGCCGTTGACCCGGTGCAGCGCCTCGTCCAGGTCGATCAGGCCCTCGTCGACGAGCTGCCCGGCGATGACGAACGCGGCGGCGGCGGTGCGCTTGCCGACCCGGGTCTGCAACATCCACAGCTTGCCGCGTTCGATGGTGAACTCGATGTCGCAGAGATCCCGGTAGTGCTCCTCCAGCCGGGCCATGATCCCGAGCAGCTCGTCGTAGGACGCCTTGTCGAGCTGCTCCAGCTCCTGCAACGGCACCGTGTTGCGGATGCCGGCGACCACGTCCTCGCCCTGGGCGTTGGCCAGGTAGTCGCCGTAGATGCCCTGCGCGCCGCTGGCCGGGTCACGGGTGAACGCGACACCGGTGCCGGAGTCGGGCCCGAGGTTGCCGAAGACCATCGTCACCACGTTGACCGCGGTGCCCAGCTCGGCCGGGATGCGCTCCTGGCGGCGGTAGAGCACGGCGCGCTCGGCGTTCCACGACTCGAAGACCGCCCGGATGGCCAGGTCGAGCTGTTCGCGCGGCTGCTGCGGGAACTCCCGGCCGGTGTGCTTCAAAAAGATCTTCTTGTACGCGTCGACCAGCCCACGCAGGTCGTCGGCGTCGAGATCCAGGTCGTTGTGGGTGCCCTTGGCGTTCTTGGCCTCGTCGAGCGCGTGCTCGAACTCCTCACCCGGCACCTCGCAGACGGTCTTGCCGAACATCTGGATCAGTCGCCGGTAGGAGTCCCAGGCGAACCGCTCGTTGTTGCCGGCCTGGGCTGCGAGTCCGTCGACGCTCTGGTCGTTGAGGCCGACGTTGAGGACGGTCTCCATCATGCCGGGCATGGAAAACTTGGCACCGGAGCGGACGGAGACCAGCAGTGGGTCCTGCGGGTCACCGAGGCGCTTGCCCATCGCGCGCTCCAGCGACTCCAGGTGCGCCTCGATCTGGTCGGCGAGCCCGGCCGGCTCCCGTCCGGTGGCGAGGTACGCCTGGCACGCCTCGGTGGTGATGGTGAAGCCGGGCGGAACGGGAAGGCCCAGGTTGGTCATCTCGGCGAGGTTCGCCCCCTTGCCGCCGAGCAACTCCTTGAGCTCCTTGTTGCCCTCGGAGAAGTCGTAGACGTACTTGTGATCGACGGTCTCTTGCGCTGCCACCAGAGCCTCCACAACACACGCGCCGGACTGACACTTAACGAAGGTTCAGTTTTCTTCTTCCCCGGGACGGACCGCCGGTAATCCCGGGGTCGACGTCGATCGGTGGGCGAAGGTTAAGCGACCATCGAGTGACCTGGGACCGTTCGGTGACAATTGGCACAGCTATCACGACTATCCGTGTTCGTACCGGTTTTTGGGAACGCTTCCATGCGCACCATCACGCATCCCGGCCGAGCGTCGTACGCTTGACGCCACGCCAGCCGGTGAACCTCACTTTTGCCATAACCGACGCGAATACACCCCCGGAGTCGCCGCCGTGTCGACCACCTCCTCCCCCGGCCCCACCCCCGTCCCCGCGCCCCGGTCGACGGGAGAGCCGGACGCGGCCACGCTGGCCCGCACGGCCGAGCAGACCGCGGGCGCGTTGCTGGCCCCGGCCGCCCCCCACCGGCTGACCGATGTCGTGCCCGCCCCACAGCAGGTCCAGCCGGACCCGACCGCCGACTGGGCGCTGCACGCCGAAGCCGTCATCGTGTCCAGCGCCGACCCCGCCGCGTTGGCGGTCGCCGAGCAGCTCGCCCAGCTCCTGCGCCCGGCCACCGGCTACCCGCTGCCGGTCACCGACGCCACCACGCCGGAGCCCGCCGGTGGCATCGCGCTGGTGCTCGACGACCGCACCGACCTCGGCGCGGAGGGCTACCGCCTCGACATCGCCACCGACGGGGTGAACGTCACCGCAACCACCGCCGCCGGCCTCCATCACGGCGTACAGACACTGCGCCAACTGTTGCCAGCGGCGATCGAGAGCCCCACTCCGGTCACCGAACGGTGGGTGCTGCCCGGCGGGACCATCACCGACGCACCCCGGTTCCCCTACCGGGGCGCGATGCTCGACGTCGCCCGGCACTTCTTCGCCGTCGAGGACGTGCTGCGGGTGGTCGACCACCTGGCCCGATACAAGCTCAACCACCTGCACCTGCACCTCACCGACGACCAGGGCTGGCGGATCACCGTCGACTCCTGGCCCAAGCTGACCAGCATCGGCGGCACGACCGAGGTCGGCGGCGGCCCCGGCGGGCACTACACGAAGGCCGAGTACGCGCGGATCGTCGCCTACGCGGCAGCCCGCCACATCACCGTCGTCCCGGAGATCGACCTCCCGGGGCACACCAACTCCGCGCTGGTCGCGTACCCGGAGCTGGCACCGGACAAGATCGCCCCGCCGCCGTACACCGGCACCGAGGTCGGCTTCAGCTACGTCGACCCCGCCGACGAGCGCACGTACGACTTCGTCGCCGACGTGCTGGGCGAGGTGGCCGCGCTCACCCCCGGCCCCTGGCTGCACATCGGCGGCGACGAGGCGTTCAAGGTCAAGGGCGAGGTCTACACCGGCTTCGTCGAGCGGGTCCAGCGCATCGTGGCCGACCTCGGCAAGACCGTCGTCGGCTGGCACCAGCTCGCGCCGGCCGCCCACCTCGACGGGCGGGTTCTGCAGTGGTGGGGCACGAACGGCGAAGACCCCACCACCGTCGACGCCGTCCGCCGGGGCGCTCGGCTGATCGTCTCCCCCGGCAACCACGCCTACCTGGACATGAAGTACGCCTCGGACACCCCGATCGGGCACGACTGGGCCGGCCTCATCGACGTGCGGAAGGCGTACGACTGGGATCCGGGCACGCACGTCGCCGGCGTACCCACCGAGGCGGTTCTCGGTGTGGAGGCCCCGCTCTGGACCGAATCGGTCACCTCGCTGGCCGACATCGAACTGCTGCTCCTGCCCCGCCTCCCGGCCATCGCCGAGTTGGGCTGGTCACCCCGGGCACGCCACGACTGGGTCGACTTCCGCGACCGCCTGGCCGGCCAGGGCCCGCGCTGGGCAACGGCCGGGATCACCTTCCACCGCGCACCCGAGATCCCCTGGCCCACCACGCCGGCACTTCCCGCACCACGCGACGCGAACCTCGAAACCACGTCCGATCGCTAGCGACACGCGCGGGCAGGCTCAAGGTTCGACCAGGCCGAGACGGCGAGCCGCCAGGTCGCGAACCACGGACGGGTCTACGCCCAGCTCAAAGAGCAACCGCCGGGCCTCCTCGTCCGGGTCGGTCAGCGCAGCGTGCAGCAGGTGGATGCTGCCGGCCGGCAGTCGGGCGCCGAGTGTGCTCAGCTCACGCGCACGCTCGGCGATCCGGGCCGCCGCCACCGTCCACGGCGGGTTGGTCCGGTCGGTGCGCCAGGCCCGCTTGGCTTGTGGGCCGGCGAACTCCCCTCCGTACCTCGCCGCCGCCACGACAAGACCTGCTTCCTGCCGTGTGAGCCCAACTTGATCGAGCAGGGCTTCGTTCGCGCCGCCGGAGGGCCCTGCTGGACGCAGCTCCCCAGCGCGCATCTCTTCCTCCAGCACCAACACGGCCAGGATCAGATGGGCCGGTGAGGTCCTGTCGTGTCCGACACGTACCGTCTCAGCCACCGCCTCCAACTCCAACCAGCCAAGGGCGGGCGTAGTCTGGCTGAGCAACCGGCTGGCCGAGGAGATCAGGCGCGTCGCGAGCCGCCCGCGCCGCACGGCCTCGGTTTCGGGCCTGGTGAGCACCCCGAGCTGCTGCAGTGGTGTCGCCAACCCCAACCACGGCGGCTCCTGGTCACCGTGGGGCCAGGTCTGTGCCACCGCGTCGTCGAGCCGACCAGGGATCAGACGATCCAGGTCGACGTAACGTTGAGCCCGGTCACCAGGCCCCTCCAGAAGCGTCTCCAGCAGGTGGTCGCTGCCCACCCACCGAGCCCGACGGTGTAGGGCCAGTTGAGCGGCCATCCGTAGCACGGCCCCTGCCTCGAGCTCCCACCCCACTGCTCCGGCGAGTCGGTCAGCGGCCGGACCCGGCCACCCGAATGAGCGCCAGTACGCCTCGCGCAGCGCTCGAACCAGCTCGAACGAGACCTCGACCGACAGCCCGGACACGTCGTCCGTGGCATCCGAGGCCGCCGGCTCCCGCGGTTGTGCCCGTACCGGAACCGCCGGACGCAGCCGCGGATACCGACCCAGCAGCGCGAAGAGGAGGTCGTCGGTGCCGACGCTGACCTGCTTGAGCCGGGCAGCCTCGCCTGCGGCGCGACGTAGCACCGCGTAGAGGCCACCGCCGATCGTGACGGTCACGATCCCCCCGTCCCCCGCACCCTGATCAAGTGCCTGGTTGGCTGGCCGGCCGTGGCTAGATACCCGTCATCTTCAACGGGTTGTACGTGACCCGATGCTGCGGTGCGTAACGGTGCGTCCCGCGGTAGACCTTGGGCTTGCGGTGTGCAGCGTAGCCCCCACCGGCAGCCTGATAGCTCTTCTTCGCGGTGCGGGCCGCGTAATAGGCCCGACCTCCGTACTCCGCCGCCTGCTTGGACCAATGGTTGGAGGGCAGCCAAGCCACGAGCTTGTTGTAGGTGCTCCTGTCGTAGACCTCCGAGGCGCCCTCGACAGCTCCGTTGAGCCCTGCGCGCACCCAGGGGGGCAGCAGTCGCATAGCGAGACTCGGTGCCCCGTGACTGCGCAGATCCCGGCCGTGAGTCGGCTCGTAGTCTGCGGCCTGACTCGACTTTCCCTTGGCACGATGCTTGCCCCCGCAGTTGTGGACGAGGACCGGGTCATCGCCGGCTCGTACGAGGAAAGTGTGGATGTCGTCGACGGTGAGGTTGTGGACGGTCGCGGCAGCTCCGTACGCGACGACCGCGATCACGCTGACGCGAACTCCGTCAGGATTCAACAACACGTCGCCTGGCCGCAGGGCCTCCGCGCTCAGCCATTCCCGCCGGTTGTCGACCCAGAACGGGTGCCCGTCAGTGGCGGTCAGGGTGCCGCCGGCCCTGCTGTCCCGGTCCGAGTCGACGCTGATCTCGACGAGCTTCTTGTTTCCGACACCGGTGATCAATGCGGTGACCGGGCGGGCCCCCTCCTCGCCGGTTTCCGGGTCCACGGCCCTGACCACGTCATCGATCGCGATCTTCTCGATGGCCTTGTACGTACCATCGGCCATCAGCACGGCAGTGCCTGGCAGGAAGCTGTTGGGGGTCAGACAGCTGTCGAGGGGGCCCGGCCTGTTCTTGGCGGCGTTCTTCACCGCGCCTGCACCTCGCGCGGCGGTCTTGGCCTGCCGGACACCCGGGACCATCGAGGCGATGCCCATGGCGCAGCCCGCGGTGTCCCCACCCGCACAGGTCTTGGCGGTGTCGATAGCCCCCGCCACCGCAGCCACCGCACCGGCGGCGACCGCCACCACCTGCGCCGGTGGTGGTAGCACGGCGGCCACCATCGCGACCGTGCTGGCAACCGTTGAGATGGTGCCCGCGTTGTTGACCACGGCCCTGGCCGCCGACTTGGTGGCGCTGGCCACCGCATTGCCGGCCCGGCTCGCCGCATTCTTGATCTTGCCCCAGAAGAGGCCGTCCGGGTCGGCGAACGTGGCCGGGTTGTTGTTCGCGTACGCGTACGGGTGCAGGCGCTGCGGGTCGTACTCGTCCGTCTCTGGATCCACCGAGATGAACGCGCCGAGCGCCGCGTCATAGAACCGGGCGCCGAGCAACGACAGCCCGGTCGGGTCGCTGATACCTCCGACGAAGCCACGTTGTCCCGCGGGCCAGGTACCACCAACGCCGCCGGATCGGGAGTTACCGAACGGGTCGGAGTATCTGATCGTGTCGACCCGGGTGACCGAGTTGACCGCCCAGTTCGCCGAGTCGTGCTGGTCGGAGGCCAGCCAGACGATGTCCTTTGGACCGGTGGCGGTGGACGACGTGCGGGAGGCGACCGTGTCACCAGCATGGTCGTAGTAGCGGGTCGCCGTCTTGTCCTGCCCCGCGACGCTCAGCTCGTGCCCGGCGACGAACACCGTGGCCTGGCCGTTCGGATCGATCCGGGCGATCCGGTTGCCGTCGACGTCGTAGACCATCCGTGTGGTGCCGGCGGCTCCGGTGATTTCGGTCAGCTTGCCCTGCGGGCTCCAGTCGAGCGTCTCGCTGACCCCGTCGACCCGGCGGTAGGTGAGGTTGCCGGTCGCGTCCCAGTCGTAGTGATCGACCCGCTCGCCCGTTGTCACCGTCCGCACTGCCTGCGGTTTGTCGGCGCCCTCCTGGCCGTAGCCGTAGCTGGAGGTCACCCCGGTGCGCTTGTCGGTCACCGCACTCCGGGAGCCCGACTTGTGGTACTCGTACGACTTCCAGTACGGGGAGACGCCGCCCACGTCCCCGGCGGTCACCCCGTCCGCGCAGGTGGGAAGCGCCTGCGTCCACGCTTGAGTGAGTCGCCGCAGGTAGTCGTACTTCATGCACTGGACGTCACTGTCGGCGGACCGCGGGTTGTCAGCGTTGTCCAGCGGACGGTTGGCCATCGACAGCACGTTGCCCGCCGCGTCGTAGCGGTAGCTGAGCGCGGCGACATTGGTCACCGTGGCGTCGCGGTCGAAGTAGAACTCCTGAAGCCGACGGGTGACGTCGTCGTAGACGTATGTCTGGTGGGCTTGCGGCTTGTCGTTGACGCCGAGCTTGCGCTTCAGCACCTCACCGTAGGGCGAGAAGGTGGCGGTGTCGACGTAGACGGTGTTCGTCCCCGACGGGTACGAGGTGCCGACCAGTCGGGTCACGTTGCCCAGGTCGTCGTAGGTGTGGGCGATCGTCTCCCGTTCGAGCGCGCCGACCTTCGGAACGTTCATCCGGTCGGGTGAGCCGTCGGCCTTGTAGGTGTAGGTGGAGACATAGGTGCCGGCGGCAGCCTCCAGGCCGGGCATGGCCGGCACGACCGACTCCTCGTCCGCGACCTGGTACGCGCTGCTGTAGGCGAACACCTCACGGGTGAACTGATGCCCGCCGACGATCGAGCGCTGCTTGGTCAGGTGCCCCTTCGCGACGGTGTCGTAGGTCCAGTCGGCGGTCAGCTGACCATTGACTCGACGGAGCTTCTGACGCCCCAGGGCGTCGTACTCGGTGGATACCACCTCGTCCAGGGCGTTGGTGGACGACGTCACGTCGTCCGCGTTGTCGTAGGTGAGGGTGGTCTCGCCCTTGTCCGGGTCGGTGGTCTTCACCTCCCTGCCGCGCAGGTCGTACTCGTAGCGCCAGACCTTGCCTGCCGAATTCTTGACGCTCGCCAGATCGCCACGCGGGGTGTAGGTGTATGTCGTGGCGTCGAAGTCACCACTCGGGGTCGCACCGCGATATTGCCGCAGCTCGGTCGTCTTGTCGTCGACGTCGCTGATCGTGACGGTGGCGGTGCCGCCCTGCGGTGGTGTGACGGCGACCTGCCAGCCGTCGGGGTTGCCGCCGTAGGTGGTGGCTGTCGCCCACAACTGGCCGCTGCTCGACCAGGTGCCTTCGTTGGTCACCCGCCCCAGCGCGTCGTGGCTGAATACGGTCCGCACGCGATCCCCACCGAGAGTGGGCAGCACGAAGGCGGTGGAAGGCGCTCCCGTGAGGTAATTAGGCCCGGACTTGTACGCCTCCAGACCTCGGTCGTTGTAGCCGGTCGATTCCACCAGGCGCTGCCCGCCCAGGGCGTCCTCCTGTGTCTGGACGGACCGGTACAGCGAGTCGAAGAGACCAACCTCGGTGAGGTAGGTGCCGTTGGGTCCGAGTCGCTTGGTGGTGACCGCCAGCGGCCCGTCGTTGCGGACCACGTACCCGAACTCCATGTTCGGGGTCTGGGCCAGCTCAGCGCGGCCGGGGAGCCACACCTTGGCCAACCGGCCGAGCGGGTCGTGCGCGAGGACAGTGCGCTTGTTGTTGGCGTCGACGATCACGGTTGGTTCGGCCCAGGCCGGCTGCTGGGTGGTGGTCGTCTTGTGCTGGAGCGGGTTGAGGGTGACGGTCTCGGTCACCGGGCCGGGACCAGCCGGAGTGTAGGTGGTGGTGGTCACGCCGCCCCGCGCGTCGGTGGCGGTCAGCTTCCGGCCCAGCGCGTCGTAGGAACTGCGGGACGTGACCGCGTAGCTGGGGCCGCTCCCCCAGGTGTCGAGGGTGTCCTCGCGGGTCACCAGGCCCCTGCTGGGAGCGGCGCCGTGAGTGTCCGACCCGTCGTGGTAGGTCTTCACGTCGGAGATGACGTCAGCCGGGCGGGACGGGGCGTCGGCGCAGGCCTTGGCGACCGTCTCCACCCGGGACACGGCCTCACGGATCCACTTGTCGGTGTTCGTGACGTACGTGGTGCGAGTGCAGGTGTCGTCGCCCGCCCGGCCTGCGTCGCCGAGGTCGGAGACCGCCTCTGGCAGGCCGTCGGAGTTGTAGGTGGTCAGCGTTTCGGTCCGCGCCCACTTGTTCGGCGCGAGCAACTTGCGGGTCTTCTCGACCGACGGGCGGCTGAGGTACGCCCGGTCGGTGCCCCCGGTGTGGGTCCGCGCCGCCGTTTGGCGGGTCCAGTACTGCGTGGTGGACGCCTCGACGATGGTCGACCCGTCGAGGGTCGCCTCCTCGAGTGGGGAACCGGCCAACGCCGGATGGTCCGTGTGCCTGTTGGACTCCGAGTCGAAAACCTCGACGCTACGCCTGGTGCCATTCGGCAACGGCTGGTCGTCCAGGCCCCGGTAGAACCGCTTGCGAGTCGTCAGCGGTACGCCCCGACCCGGCTCACCGACCTTCGTGACCACCTGCGAATAGCCACGCCACTGCCCGTAGGTGCGGTGCTTCTTCTTCGTGAACTCACCGTCGTCGTAGCCCCACAGAACGCTCGTGCCACCCCCGTCGGTGCTGTACTCGTACCGCGTCGTGATCGCCGGCTGATCAGCCGTCCGGTCGATCTCCGAAATCTCCGTGACAACGTACTTGTGGAACCAGTCCCGCTTCGGGTCCGCGTACCCGTCCGGAGTCCAGTACACCGGGTAACACAGCCGCGAGTTGGCCTCCGGCGAACCCGGCAGATCGTTCAGATCACAGTCAGCCTCGGAGTACGTGACGTGAATGTCAGCACCCGACTCGGTGCGAATGTTCTGGATCCGCCACCGAGAAAACAACGGCGCACCCGCCAGGACATTGGCCCGGTTCACCAACTCCACCCCGGTGAACCGCACCGGCGGATCCGTGACCGTGCCACCGACGTGCCCGGCGTGGACCAGATCCTTGAGCCACAGCGACGCCGAACCGGCCACCTTCGGCGCCTTGAACTCGTGGCTCAGACTCCACGACTCGACGTCGGCGAACGCGCTGCCCTCACGTACCTGGGTGGTGACCTTCGTCAGTCGCTTGGTGCTGAAGAAGACCGGTGCCAGCTTGTCCGTGCAGGGGGCCTCGGCGCACTCCCGGTCCCATGGCACGTCCGGCCAGTTCGCCTTGACCGGCTTGCCATCCTTGTAGCATTCCGCGACGAGGCAGCGGTCAGCCGTGCTGAAGAGCACCCGAGCGGTGGCAGCGACCGTGGGGTGATCCGCGTGCAATCCGTACTCGATCTTGGCTAGGTTTCCGCCCCGGGTGAACGACACCCGGTTGTCCTTGTCGCCCGCGGCACCGTAGTAGCCGGTTTCGCCCGGCGCGTAGTAGTAGCGGACCGTGTTGCCGTGCACGTCCACAACCTTGTCGAGCATCCAGCGCCACGCCTGCTTGCACGACGAATCCTTGAACGCGCTGACGTGGCAATCCTCGCCGGAGTGGTTGCCGAACACGGGGACCGTCCACCGGGAGTTCGCCGAGGCGACCTCGCTGGCGAAGAAGTACTGTGTGCCGTCCGGCGTGGTGACGGTCCACCGCTCGGACGTCGCGCTGCTCGCTGCGGCCGGGGTGCCCGCGAGTTGGATCTTCCAGTTGCTGTCGCTCTGTGCGCGCCAGACACCCGTCGAGTCGTCCTTGATGAGGGAGGCGTTGACGCCGTTGAGCGAGATGGTGACGTTCGGCGAATCGCCCTTCCAGCACTGGTCGTCGGTCTTCTTGTCCTTGTTGTTCGGATCCTTCCCGGCGACAGCGTCGCGGTCATCCGTGCAGGTGACGTAGGTGCGTTCGACGAAACCTGGCGCGTACTCCCAGCCGTCGCCGATCCACGAGGCCTGGTTGTTGGCACCGGCCATCCGGCCATCCACGACCTGGGACGAGTAGTTGAGGGAAACTTCCGGGAGCGGCCCTTCCGCCGGAGGGAGCCGAACCGCGTTGGCGTACGAGAAGCCCCCGGCACCATCACCCGCGGTCCACGACCCGGACGCCTTCAGGTCCGTGGCCTTGTAGTCGCCCTCCGCCGACGCGTCCTCAGCGGTGATGGCGAACACCATCGGGGCCGCGCCGGACAGAGCCAGCTCGGTCGACAGGGTTTTCGCGGTCCCATCGTTGGTCGTCTCCACCGACACGACCTGCTGACAGTCCGACAGCTGGGGAGTGGTCGCCGCGCAGGCCGGCAGCCGTTTGAGGGTCAGCCGTTCGCCCCAGCCCGCACCGTACAACTGCCGGATCCCGGCGTAGTCGAACGTCGCCTCAGCCGCCCCGGCGTCGCCCTCGACGACGACAACAGGGCCAGTAATGCCCAATCGACTCGAGTGCCGCTCGTCCAGCACCCGCACCTGGACTCGGTGGGGAGCCTGGGCGTCCGGCGCGGCCGAGACCGTGACGGGTAGCTGACCGGCCAGGCCCTTGGCCCTCTTCCCCGGACTGCCGGCGACCGCAAGCGTCGCTTGGCCGGCCGCCGGCCACACAGCGTCCTTCGGCGTGGTCCACCTGCCGCCGTCGTCGGGCAGCGGCGTGCGGTCGACGGGCACCGGGCGGGCCGAAGCCGCCTTGGCAGCCTTCACCGCTCGGTCACCCGACGGCACCTCGGCGGCCCGGGCAGGCCGCGTCACGGTCAGTGTCGATGCCACCAGCACCGCGACCATGCTCAGGGCGATCATCCGGCGTGGACGGGACGGAACCGCACGCAGCTGCGACATGGCACCTTCCTGACACAAGAGAGGAACAGGAGAGTTCGGGTGCAAGCGAGGTGATGAAGACGGCGGTCAAACCTCGTCAGGGCGGTCAGCCGGCGGCGAGGTCGGCGATCCGTTCCGGGGCGAGCGTGGAGGTCCAGATCCGTACGTCGTCGACGACACCACCGAGCCGCGAGTGCCGGCTCCCGCTGGTCTCCCCGACGCAGCCGATCAGGGTGGGGCCGGGGGCCATCCAGGGAGTGACCGGGCCGTCGACCTCGCCCTGCGCGACGCCGTCGACGTACAGGCGGACCTTGCCGGCGCCGAGGTCGTAGACACCGGCGAGGTGCGTCCACTTGCCGAGCGCCGGTGGCTGCTGCGACTCCGAGTTGCGCCAGACGGCATCCCTCGCGGGCGAGTCCGGCATTCCGAAGTGCCAGCGATTGACGCCCGGGTGGTAGCCGAGATAGAAGGGGGTATTTCCACTGGATATCTGCGACATCACCGTGTGGTGCCCGGTGGTCTTCTCGAGCAGCACCCAGGCGGTCAGGGTGAACGAGGCGTCGGTACGCACGAGCGGACCCGGAGCCTCGGCGCAGGAGTTCTCGGCCAACTCCAGCCCCAGGGCCCCGTCGCGACCGAAGCCCCGATCGCGGGCCCAGGCGTACGGGCCGGTGATGGTCAGGTCGCGGCCGTTGCCGGACGTGTCGGTCAGGTATGTCGGCGTGTCGCTGGCCGGGCCGTCCAGCGGCCACAGACCCTCCAGCTTCACCCCCGGGTTACCGCCGTGCGCGGCGGCCACCTGGGCGGCGGTGAGGGCTCCCTGCCAGGCCTGCACGCCACTGACCGACCCCACGACGTGGTCCACCGGAATACCCGTGTACCTCGCACAGCCGATGGTGACCGGCCCGTTGGCCTGCCAGGGTGTCGCCAGCCTGGGGGCCGACGAGGCCAGGACACCGTTGACATACAGAGTGATCCGCTGGGCTGTGGCGTCGTAGACGCCAGTCAGATGGGTCCACCTACCCACGTCGGCGGCCATGCCGGCGGGGGATCTCGCCCACGGCGCCGAGGAATCGTCAGCATCGACGTCCATCATCAGGAAGCCCCAGTAGTGGGTGCCGTCCAACACCCGCGTGCCGAGATACCAGCCGCTCTGACGTTCGCCGTCCTGACCGATGACCGTCTGGTTGCCCAGGCCCTTGTCGTCCACCTTGACCCACGTCGCGATCGTGAATGACTCGTCGGTTCGCACCGCGGGCCCGCTCGTCGTCGCGCACTGTTGCCGGCCGTTCAGTTGGAGTGCGGACGCGACCCGGCCGTGCTGGTCCTCGACCCACGGCACGTCCTCCGGCACCACCGCGTCGGAGGATCGGCCTGTGCTTTCGGCACCACTACCGCGCAGTTGCCAGTCGCCGACCAGGCCGGCGGGCAGTTCGGTGGCGGCGCGGGCGATCTGTTCGTCGGAGAGCAGGCCCTGCCAGACGCCGACGTGGTCGATCCCGCCGATCAGGTGGTACAACTCCGAATTCGCGCTCCCGAAGCAACCGACAAGGAATTGGCTCGTCGCGTTCCACGGCGTGAACGGAATCTCACCCTCGGACGCGAACTGCCCATTCACGTACAGCCGCATGATCCGCGCCACCGGGTCGACGGTGGCCGCTACATGCTGCCACTGCCCCAGCGGCGTCGACGTCGGCGCGAAGACGCTGACGAAGGGCGACCCGTCGAAGTCGCCGCCGGTCACGACCAACTCCCAACGATCCTGTACGTGGTGGTAGAGCAGGTAGAACGAGGGCCGCGCCGTACCGACCTGAGCGAAAACGGTACGCAGGGAAGACTTGTCGGCCAGGTTCACCCAACCGGAGACGGTGTACTCCGCGTCGGTGCGAACCGTGGGCGCGCTCTTCGCGCAACCCGCACCGTTCATGGCGAGCGCGGCACCCGGCACGCCCTTGCGATCGGCGCCATAGCTGACCCCACTGCCGAGGGTCAGATCGCGTCCCTGTCCCGAGTCGTCGAATCCGTCCCCATCGAGCCTCCAGGTGGCCTGCGGCTGGGCCTGGGTGATCCGGCCGGTGAAGAAGTTGAACGCGGTCCGCGCCGAGTAGTTGCCGGCATTGTCCTGCGCCCAGACATAGACGACAGTCCGGCCGACCTCCGGAGTGAAGGTGACGGTCGTCGTGCCGCTGGACGCCTGGAAGGCCTGCATCGCGTCGGTGCCGATGCCGTAGGCGAACTGCTTGACGCCGGACATGGCGTCAGCGGCGGTGAAGCTGAGTGTCACGGGCGCGCCTGCGACCGGGGTGCCCGAGACCCGGGTGACCACCGGCGTGGTGGGGGCGGTGTGGTCGACCCGGAAGTAGCAGTACCCCGTCCAGCCGGTGCCCTCGCCGGCCACGTCGTCATAACCCTGTACCCGCCAGTTGTAGGCACCGTCCACGAGAGCGGGGGCCGTCCAGCCACGCTCGGCGCCGGAGGTGGTCCATGCCGAGGTGTGGTCAGGGGGGTTGGTCGGGCCGTTGATGTCGAACTGCACCTTCACCGAGCCGTCGCCGTCGTTGGCCTTGCCGTAGAGAGTCGGCGTGGGGACGTTGACCCATGGCCCCGGTGACGACGTGCTGCAGTTGCCTCCGGGCGACGTGCGGATCGCCACCGGCGAGGAGGGCCGGGACTGGTACGTCGCCTTCAACCTGACGTTGGCCGGATCGAACTTCGCCCAGTGTCCACCACTCTCGTTGACCATCCTGAGGCCGAAGGTTATCGAGGCAGCGCCCGCATTCGCGTGCCGCTGGACGTGGTAGCCGACGTTTCCTCCGTTGAAACTCTGCCAATTGGCCGACTGACCGCAGTTGGCCCCGACGGTCTTTGTCTGCAGCGGCCCTCCATGCAGCCACGTACCGGCCATGCCATCCCAGCTGGGTGTGCTGCTGGCCAATGAATTCGTCTGCCAGATGCCCAGGGACTCATTACAGTTCCCCGTGTGCACCAGGTACGCGTCGACACTCGTCGTGTTCACCAGGCGCCGGCCCGACATCGCCGAGATGTCGAAGTAGAAATGCGACCGCCAGATGTCCCCGTGGTTGTCCCAATTTGAGCCGACGCGGGCCACCTCGCGAGGCCAGGAACTACCAGAGGTCCACTGCGTGCCTGCGTTGGAATCGTTCACGGGGGCCCACCTGGCCCACTTCATGTCATAGCTCGGGTCGATGAAGACCGGAAACTGGCTGCCGCTCAGCACCTCCGGGTCCACGGCCACCGTGAGTGATCCTTCGTCGACACGAACGTCGACCCGAGCCACCGCAGCGGCGTCGGACGGACCGTTGACACTGGAATGGGTCACGGCGCGTTCCCCGCTGCGGTCGAGGGTCCCGGCACCCCGTTTCCCGGCGGAGGGCTCACCAGTCGCCGGCGTCGAGTCCCACGCCATCGCCGGCGGGGCAGCCGCGAACAACCCACCCGGACCGGAGATGGTGACGCGATTGTCGGTTACCGCCACGTCGGCCGATCCGTCGAGGACGAACCGCGTCTCCCGGACTGCCGGGTTCTTCGCCGCCACAGCACTCTTGACCACCAGCAGGTGCGAGAAACCGCCGCGTTCGGCCCGTACCACCAGGTCGACGTCCGGATAGACGTTCGGATAGGTGATCGTGTCGCCCTGGATGACGCCCTGCGGCAGCGCGCTCGGCCACCCGAGCGAGAAGTCCGCGCCAGCGCCGGTCATGGAGGCGAACGGGCCTTGCCCGCCCTGGGAGAAGACCACGTCGGCCGTGGAGGCGACCGGGCGGACGCGACCGTCGCCGCCGACCACCAGCGTCGTATCGATCCCCCGCCAACGACCACCCACCTTCGCCCACTGCGGCTCGGCCCATGACTCCAGGGTGAGCTCACCGGAGGGTTGCGCGAAGACCCTCGTGGTCTCCGAGGCTGCCGCCAGGACTTCGACCGCCGTGTCGCAGGTACGCGCGAGCGAGATCGCCGCATCCTCGGACGGCGCCATCGCCGCACCGCCGGTGGCGGCTGCGGAACAACGGTCCGATTCGGGGGCAGCGGCGGCCTGACCGCTCGTCCCGACAACCGCTATCGCGCCCGCCAGAAGTGTGCCGGCCGTAATATTTGCCAGCCAGGCATGACGAAGTAGAACCACAGCCGCACACCCCCGTAGAGCAGCCCAAGAAGTCTTGCGGCAGACAATACATAGATCCACTGTGTTTAACCATACGCAGTTTCGGCAACACATATTAAGGACGAATCCAGAGTAGATCGACCATTTTGGCCGGTTGGCAACGATGGCCAGGCGCGGCGGCTGGCGCTCCGCCGTAAGCGCCCACAGTGCGAATCGCTCGAATTCGACCGTTTCCGACGGCCTGGCGCGTGACGCGGCGAAACGCGTTCCGGCAGCGGAACAGTGTCGGATACGCAAATTGGTCGCGCCGTACCTCGCGTGGCGCAATCCGCTGTCGCCCGCACCAATGGGACCAATTCGCACATCACGAAGGGCTCGGTCACGGCTGGCTGCCCGAGACCGACCCGGCCCACACGGCACCCTGCCCCCGCGCTGGCCCGACCCGGCCAGCAATGACACAGGCCGACATGGCCGA
Source organism: Micromonospora sp. NPDC047644 (assembly GCF_040704315.1). NCBI lineage: Bacteria > Bacillati > Actinomycetota > Actinomycetes > Micromonosporales > Micromonosporaceae > Micromonospora > Micromonospora sp. NPDC047644. The sequence goes on along the minus strand of NZ_JBEYSY010000016.1, from coordinate 103,696 downwards.
CCAATTCACGTTGGCACCCCCGCTATGCCCCCCCTGATGGGCGATGCCCCCTGGCCATGCACGCCACTTTCAGGACCCTGAGTTGATCACCTCAGCTCGCTCGGCGGGTCCGTGTCGCCCGCTCGACGAGGACCGCCGTTTGTCCGGTTTGACGCTTGGTGTCGGGTGGTTGGGGCCACCCTGGCGGCGGAATGGTGGGCCAGGCCGGGTCGTTATACCTGGTAGACCACCGCAGCAGCCCGGTTCAACTCCGAGCCGGGGCCTGACGGAACAGCCGCCGGGAACACCTGGCAGCCCGCGCCGGTTACACCCCCGATCGGCCGAGCACCACGACGGCTGATCCCCTCGCGGGGTGGGCGGAATGACCTGCCACCGCGAACGGTTACACCACGTCCCGACGCCGACCCGTAGCTGGGTCGCCGGGCAGACGAACTTTCCCCGCATCACCAACTACCCCCGGGTGTGGTGTGGGTTTCCCCCAAGGCAGAGGAGCACGCCATCATGCGTACCGATCTGATCCGTAAGACCGCCCTGACCGCCGCTGGCCTCGCCTTCACCGGTGGTGCCATCGCCGGACCCGTCACCACCGCGTTCGCCGCCCCGAGCACCGGCAAGCCGGCGTCGCAGGCGCAGACCGACCGCAAGGGTCACGGTGAGCGTCAGCTCGGCGTCCGCTACGAGGCGCAGCCGAACTTCTACTACTGCGGCCCCGCCGCCGCCCGCAACGCCCTGTCCGTCCAGGGCAAGGACATCAGCGTGGACGCCATGGCCAAGGAGATGGGCACCACCGAGGCCGGCACCAACTCCATCAACGACATCACCCCGGTGCTGAACAAGGAGACCGGCAAGAAGGACGCCTACCGCTCCGTCGAGATCAGCACCCCCAAGGCCGACGAGAAGCAGACCGACAAGCTGCGCGCCGACGTCGTCAAGACGGTCGACGACGGCCGGGCCGTGGTCGCCAACATCGCCGGCACCACCACCGACACCGACGGTGGTATCCACTCCTTCGAGGGTGGGCACTACATCAGCGTCGTCGGCTACCGCGACAGCGGCAACATCGTCAAGATCGCCGACTCCGCCGACCCGAACACCGCCTCGTACGAGGTCACCATCGAGCACCTCGCGGACTGGATCGCCACCCGCGGTTACGCCACCAGCTGAGTACCACCCACCGCCGAAGGGTCGGACCCCACCCAGGGTTCGGCCCTTCCGCATGCCGCGCCCTCGCGCCCCCGCGCCCCGCGCCCCGCGCCCCGCGCCCCGCGCCCCGCGCCCCGCGCCCAAGATCCTCACAACATCCCCGATGCTGCTGCCTCCGACACGCACGGAGACACCAACATCCCTGATATTGAGCGGATCTCGGCGCCGAGTACCCGGCGGGGTCCCTTGGTTGCGTCACGGGTCCTTTGGAGCTGATGTCGTAAACGAATCAGCGTCGCCACGGCAGCCGTGAAGGAACGTCGCAATGCGACTACAGGGCAACCGGGTGCGGCACCTGCAGGGCAACTCGCCACGGCAACCACAGGGCATCACGGTGACGGCAACACAGCCGTGGCCACCACAGAGCAACACGGTGACGGCAACACAGCCGTGGCCACCACAGAGCAACACGGTGACGGCAACACAGCCGTGGCCACCACAGAGCAGCAAGCCGTGGTAGCGACCGCCGGGCAGTGCGAGTCAGTGGCACCGCCGATGGTCGCACGGCCGAGCTTAGGTCATGACTCGTTTACGACATCAGCTCGATAGCGTGCCGCACCCCTACGTCCGCCCCCTGCTCCCGGCCGAACCGGGCCGGAGCTGGCCCGACACAGGGCCGGAGCTGGCCCGACACAGGGCCGGAGCTGGGCCGATACGGGGCCGGCACCCTGCGAAGAAGCTCCGACGGCGACGACCCCCGTAGGGTCGAGGACTCAGCCGCCCGAGTCGTCCATCTCGGCGCCCTCGGGGACCGTGTCGTCGTCCCGGCTGGCCAGCCAGCCCTCTGGCAGGAAGACCTTGCCGGGCGAGTTGGTGCGCCCGCGCGGCTGCCCGAGGGCGGTCATCGGGAACGGCTCCGCCGGGTCGAGCTTGCCCAGCAGGTCATCGAGCTGGGCCAGGCTTTCGATCATCGCCAGCGAGCGCCGCAGCTCGCCGCCGACGGGGAAGCCCTTGAGGTACCAGGCGACGTGCTTGCGGAAGTCGGTGCAGCCGTCCCGTTCACCTCGGGCCGGATTGCGGGCGCCGGCCGTGAACTGGTCGACCAGCAGCTCGGCGTGCCGGCGCATGGTCACGGCCACCTCGCCGAGGGTGGGCAGCCGGCGCTCCGGCCGACTGTTGAAGGCGGCCTCCAGGTCGGCGAAGAGCCACGGTCGGCCCAGGCAGCCGCGCCCGATGACCACGCCGTCGACACCGGTGTGGGCCACCATGCGCAGCGCGTCGTCGGCCTCCCAGATGTCGCCGTTGCCGAGCACCGGCACATCGAGGGCCTGCTTCAGGGTGGCGATCGCGTCCCAGTCGGCGGTGCCCGAGTAGCGCTGCGAGGCAGTGCGCCCGTGCAGGGCCACCGCTGCCACGCCGGCTTCCTGGGCGGCGAGCCCAGCCTCGACGTACGTCAGGTGGTCGTCGTCGATGCCCTTGCGCATCTTGACAGTGACCGGCACGCCGGACGGTGCCGCGGCGGCCACCGCGGCCCGCACCAGCCGCGCGAAGAGCCGCCGCCGCCACGGCAGCGCCGCGCCGCCGCCGCGCCGGGTGACCTTCGGGACCGGGCAGCCGAAGTTGAGGTCGATGTGATCGGCCAGGTCGCGCTCGACGACGATCCGCACGGCGGCGGCGGTGATCTCCGGATCGGTGCCGTAGAGCTGGAGACTGCGGGGCTTCTCGTCGTCGCCGAACGCGATCATGCGCAGCGTCTTCGGGTTGCGCTCGACAAGCGCCCGAGTGGTGATCATCTCGCAGACGTAGATGCCGCCGCCCTGCTCGCGACAGAGCCGACGGAACCCGACGTTGGTGATCCCCGCCATCGGCGCGAGCACGACCGGCGGCCACACCTGGTGGGGGCCGAGGGTCAACGGGCGCAGCGCGGGCAGGGTTGGGGCGGTCACCGCCCAAGTGTACGGGGCCCCGACCGGACGGTCAGGGCCCCGTGACCAGCGTCAGCAGCCGGGGAGGCGCTCGATCAGGTAGCGCTCGACCTGGTCCAGGGAGACCCGCTCCTGGACCATGGTGTCCCGGTTGCGCACCGTCACCGCGTTGTCGTCCAGGGTGTCGAAGTCGACGGTGACGCAGAACGGGGTGCCGATCTCGTCCTGCCGGCGGTAGCGACGCCCGATCGCCTGCGAGTCGTCGAACTCCACCACCCAGCGCTTGCGCAGCAGGGTCGCGAGGTCCTTGGCCTTGGGCGACAGGGCCTCGTTGCGGGACAGCGGCAGCACCGCCACCTTGACCGGGGCGAGCCTCGGGTCGAACCGCATCACGGTGCGCTTGTCCACGCCGCCCTTGGTGTTCGGCGCCTCGTCCTCGTCGTACGCCTCCAGCAGGAAGGCGAGCACCGCGCGGGTCAGACCCGCGGCCGGCTCGATGACGTACGGCATCCAGCGCTCACTCTTGCTCTGGTCGAAGTACGACAGGTCGACGCCGGAGTGCTTGCTGTGCGTGGAGAGGTCGAAGTCGGTGCGGTTGGCGACACCCTCAAGCTCGGCGAACTCGGTGCCACCGAACTGGAAGCGGTACTCGATGTCCACGGTCCGCTTCGAGTAGTGCGACAGCTTCTCCTTGGGGTGCTCGAACAGGCGCAGATTGTCCGCCGAGAGGCCGAGGTCGAGGTACCAGTTCCAGCGCTCCTGGAGCCAGTACTCGTGCCACTGCTCGTCGGTGCCCGGCTCGACGAAGAACTCCATCTCCATCTGCTCGAACTCGCGGGTCCGGAAGATGAAGTTGCCCGGGGTGATCTCGTTGCGGAACGACTTGCCGGTCTGCGCGATGCCGAACGGGGGCTTCTTGCGAGCGACCGTCTCGACGTTCTTGTAGTTGACGAAGATGCCCTGCGCGGTCTCCGGGCGCAGGTAGTGCAGCCCTTCATCGCTCTCCACCGGGCCCAGGTAGGTCTTCATCAGGCCGTTGAACATCTTCGGTTCGGTGAAGGTGCCCTTGTTGCCGCAGTTGGGGCAGTTCAGCTCGGCCAGCGAGGTGAGCGGCTTGCCGTGCTTCTCGGCGTACGCCTCTTCCAGGTGGTCCGCCCGGAACCGCTTGTGACAGAACTGGCACTCGGTGAGCGGGTCGACGAACTCGGCGATGTGGCCGGACGCCTCCCACACCTTGCGGGACAGGATCACCGCGGAGTCCAGGCCGACGACGTCGTCGCGCTGCTGGACCATCGTCTTCCACCACTGCCGGCGGACGTTCTCCTTGAGCTCCACGCCGAGCGGACCGTAGTCCCACGCCGATCGGGTGCCTCCGTAGATCTCACTGGAGGGGAAGACGAAGCCTCGGCGCTTGGCGAGGCTGACGACGGCGTCGATACGGTCGGCTGGCATGTTTCCTCCTACGCCGGCTGGCGGTCGGCGGGGGCGAGATGTGGACTGAACGGTCGGTTCGGGACAACGGTACGACCACCGTCGCCCCGAGCCCAGCAGAATACCGGGGACGGGTCAGCTGACCTCGCAGACCTCCACGCCACCGGTCTGCCCGTCCTGCCCGAGGCTGACCTGTTGCCGCTCCCGGTCGCCGCCGTCGAGGGTCACGTCGACGGGCACGGTCAGGTAGGTGGTGTCCACCTCGCCCACCCGGAACGCTGTCACCTGCGGTTCGGCGGCGGCGCGCCGTTCGAACTCCGGCCGGGACTCCCGCCGCTGCGCGTCGTCGCAGAGCTGGTCGTACGCCCGCCCGTAGTTCCGCTCGACCAGCGCCTGGTAGTAGTCGCCGGTCACGGTGCGGGCCTGTTCGCGGATGGCCTGGACTCCGCTGACGGCCAGGCCGACGACGGCGGTGCCACCACCGCCGCAGCAGAGCACCACGGCGAGCGCGCCGACGCCGAGGCCGATCCAGAGCCGGGTCCGGCGGCCCTCGGTGGGCGGCGCGGCGAACGGCGGAGCCACCCCGGGACCGGGTGGCGGGGCGGGTGCGGTCATAGGAGCAGCGTAGTGTCCGGCGGCTCAGCGGTAAGGACCCGCAGCCCGATCACTCTCGGCGACGACCACGGCCCCGCCGGGGGCGGCGGTGGCCAGCGCCTCGTACGCGGAGGGCTCGTCGACGGACTCGGCCAGCAGCGGCACGGCGCTGACCTTGACCTCGAAGCCGCCCAGCGCCCGCCGGTAGGTGCCGACCGACTCCCACTCGGTGACCAGTGACCAGTGCCGGGGGTCGTCCAGCGCCCGGACCAGTTGACCGCGCAGGTAGCCGGGCCGGGCGGCCAGCGCGGTGAGGGCGGCGTGCGCCCGTTCGGTGAAGCCGTCGGCGGCATCGACGTCGACCACGAACCGGTTGGTCACCAGCACCGGGGGTTCCTCCTCGTAGAGTCTGTGGGATGCAGCGTACGCAGCGCCCTCTGCTCGCCCGGTTGGCCGGGGCGAACCCGACGTCGGTGTTCCTGCTCACCCTGGTGGTGGTGCTGGTGGCGTTCTTCACGCCCGGGGTGATCGGCGGGCTGCTCACGCTCGCGCTCGCCGGGGTCCTGATCGCCCTGTTGGCGACGACCTGGGCGGTTCAGGCGCCGCAGACCCGGCTGATCCGACTGCTGATGTTGACCCTGCTGGTGACGGTGGGCCTCGCGAAGCTGCTCTGAAATGAAATCATGCGTTCATGCGTTTTTGACAATCATTATCGTTGCCACGGACAGTTGATGACATGAACAACCGCGCCCCGTACCGTGTCCTGGCCGCCGCGACCGCCCTGCTCGCCCTGGGCGCCGGGGCCGGCTGCTCCACCGGTGACTCCGCCGGCGCCGACCCCCAGCGAGTCGACGTGGTGGCCGCGTTCTACCCCCTCCAGTTCCTGGCCGAACGGATCGGCGGCGACGCGGTCCGGGTCACCAACCTGGCCAAGCCCGGCGCCGAGCCGCACGACCTGGAGCTCAACCCGAGCCAGGTCGGTGAGGTCAGCGACGCTGAGCTGATCGTCTACCTCAAGGGATTCCAGCCGGCCGTGGACGACGCCGTGGCCCAGAACGGCGGCGACCGGGCGTTCGACGTGACGAGCGTGCAGCCGCTGTTGGACGCGTCCGCCGGCGGGCACAACCACGAGGGCGAGGAGGAGGGGCACGCCGAGGAGGGCGGCGGCAAGGACCCGCACGTCTGGCTCGACCCGACCCGGCTGGCCGGCATCGGTGACCAGCTCGCCCAGCGGCTCGGCAAGGCCGACCCGGACCACGCCGCCGACTACACCGCCCGGGCGACTGCCCTGCGCGCCGACCTGACGACACTGGACGGCGAGTTCAAGCACGGTCTGGCGACCTGCCAGCGACGGGAGATCGTGACCAGCCACGCCGCGTTCGGCTACCTCGCCGACCGCTACCAGCTCGACCAGGTCGGTATCACCGGGCTGAGCCCGGACGTCGAGCCCTCGCCGCAGCGCCTCGCGCACGTGATCGAGGAGGCCAAGGAGCACCAGGCCACCACGATCTTCTTCGAGACCCTGGTCAGCCCCAAGGTGGCCGAGACCATCGCCGGTCAGGTGGGCGCGAAGACCGCCGTGCTCGACCCGATCGAAGGGCTCGCCGCCGGCAGCGACGGGGACTACCTTTCGGTGATGCGCACCAACCTGCGGACCCTGCAGACGGCCTTGAGCTGCTCGTGACCTCACCTGTCATCACCGTCGAGCACGGGGTGGTCGGCTACGACGGCCGCCCCGTGCTCCGGGACATCTCGCTCACCGTGACCGCCGGCGAGGTGGTCGCGATCCTCGGCGCCAACGGCTCGGGCAAGTCCACCCTGATCCGCGCCGTGCTCGGGCTGGTGCCGATCAGCGCCGGCTCGGTCACCCTCTTCGACCGGCCGTTGCGCCGGTTCCGGCAGTGGGCACGCATCGGGTACGTCCCGCAACGCCTGGGCGCCGGCGGCGGCGTACCGGCGACCGTCCGGGAGGTGGTGGCCTCCGGCCGGCTGGCCCGTCGGGGGGTGCTTCGTCCGCCGGGTCGAGCCGACCGGGCCGCCGTCGACGCCGCGCTGGGCGCGGTCGGGCTCGCCGACCGGGCCGCTGACCCGGTGTCCACGCTCTCCGGCGGCCAGCAGCAGCGCACCCTGATCGCCCGCGCCCTGGCCGGCAAACCGGAGCTGCTGGTCCTCGACGAGCCCACCGCCGGGGTGGACGCGGCCAGCCAGGAGGCCTTCGCCGGCGCGCTGCGCGACTTCGTCGGCGACGGCGGAACGGTTCTGCTCGTCGCCCACGAGCTGGGCCCGCTGCGACCGGTGATCAGCCGGGCCGTCGTCGTCCACGAGGGTCGCATCGCCCACGACGGCGCGGTGCCGGACCCGGCGGGCCACCACGCGGAACCCGACCACGACCACGTGCACCCGCACTGCTACGACGAGCCCGCCGGGCTGTGGAGCAACTGACCCATGGAACTCTTCCAGTACCCCTACATGCAGCGCGCCCTGATCGGCGCGTTGATCATCGGGCTGGCCGCGCCGGCGCTCGGCATCTACCTGGTGCAGCGCCGGCTGGCGTTGATCGGCGACGGGGTGGGGCACGTGGCGCTGACCGGCGTCGGCGCGGGGTTGCTGCTCAACCGCTCGCCGGTGCTGGTCGCGGTGATCGCCGCCACCATCGGCGCGGTCGCCATCGAGACCGTCCGGGCCCGCGGGCGTACCTCCGGTGATCTGGCTCTGGCTCTGCTCTTCTACGGCGGCATCGCGGGCGGCGTACTCCTGGTCGGCCTCTCCGACGCGACCAGCGCGAACCTCAACGCCTACCTGTTCGGGTCGCTGACCACCATCTCGCCGGCCGATCTGACCACCATCGCGGTGCTCGGCGCGGCGATCCTGGTCACGATGATCGCGTTGCGGCCGGCGCTCTTCGCGGTCAGCCACGACGAGGAGTACGCCCGGGTCTCCGGCCTGCCGGTCCGCACGCTGAACCTGCTGATCGCGGTCGCCACGGCGATCACCGTGACCATCGCCATGCGGGCCGTCGGCGTGCTGCTGATCAGCGCGTTGATGGTGGTGCCGGTCGCCACCGCCCAGCAGGTCACCCGGGGCTTCCGCAGCACGATGGCCGCCGCGATGACGCTCGGGCTCTTCGCCGCCGGCTCGGGTGTCTGGATGGCGGCCACGGCGGACACCGCACCGGGCGCCTCGGTGGTGCTGGTGGCGATCGCCTCGTTCCTGGTGGTGGCCGTGGCCGGCGCGGTCTGGCGGGTCGTACGCCGTCGGAGGACGCCGGCCGCCGCACCGACGCCGGAACCTCACGAGGTCGTGCTGAGCTGATCCTGGTCGGCGCGACGTCGGTGGTATTGGTTACCGTTGCAGGATGACCAGCGCGACGGGCTACGACGGGTTCGACGGGGCCAGCGAACTGCTCCGCGCCCTGTCCGCTCCCATTCGGCTGGCCATCGTCAGCGAGCTGGCCGACGGCGAGCGGTGCGTGCACGAGTTGGTGGAGAAGCTCGGCGCGGCACAACCACTGGTCTCCCAGCACCTGCGGGTGTTGCGCGGAGCGGGCGTGGTGCGCGGCTCCCGCCGAGGCCGGGAGATCGCCTACAGCCTGGTCGACGAGCACGTCGCGCACATCGTGGCGGACGCGGTCAGCCACGCCGGGGAGGGATCATGAGCGAGAGCAGCGCCGCGGTGCGCAACACCCGGCAGCGTTCGGCGGTGAGCGCGCTGCTGGGCGAGATGGAGGGCTTCCACAGCGCCCAGGACCTGCACGCGATGCTGCGCCAGCGCGGCGAGCGAGTCGGCCTGACCACCGTCTACCGCACCCTCCAGGGGCTCGCCGACGCCGGTGAGATCGACGTTATGCGTCCGCCGGGCGGCGAGCACCTCTACCGCCGGTGCAGCGAGGGGCACCACCACCACCTGGTCTGCCGGGTGTGCGGGCGTACGGTCGAGGTGGCCGGACCGGCCGTGGAGAGCTGGGCCGACCGGGTCGCCGCGCAGCACGGCTACGCCGACGTCAGCCACACCCTGGAGATTTTCGGCACCTGCCCGACCTGCCCACGCTGATCCGCCAGCCCGGCCGATCGCGATCCGGGCTCACGTCACGGCTACACCGCGGGACACGTTCGTGGCACGCTGACCAGCGTGAAGATCTATGCCGATCGGTTTCCGACCGCCGCCCGTCAGTTGCTCACCGACCTGCTCGTCGTCGCCTGGGTGTACGCGGCGATCCGCGGCGCGCTGTGGCTGCACGACCTGGTGCAGAAGCTCGCCGTACCCGGACAGAAGCTGGAGGGCGCGGGCAGCGGCCTCGCCGACAACCTCGCCGACGCCGGCGGGAAGGTTCGCCGGGTGCCACTGGTCGGCGACGAGCTGACCGCCCCGTTCCGGCAGGCCGCCGACGCGGCCCGTGGGCTGGCCGACGCCGGCCGCGACCAGCAGCACCTGGTCGATCAGCTCGCCCTCGCCCTCGCCATCGCGGTGCTGATCTTCCCGCTCGGCATCGTGCTCCTCGGTTGGTTGCCGCTGCGGCTGCGTTGGATGCGCCGAGCCGGGTCGGCCGCGAAGCTGGCCGTCGGGCCGGCCGGCCGGGACCTGCTCGCCCTGCGCGCCCTGGCCACCCAGCCGCTGGGCAAACTGAGCCGGATCGGCCCGGACGTCGCCGAGGCGTGGCGGCGCGGCGACGACGCGACAGTCGACGCCCTGGCCGCCCTGGAGCTGCGCCAACTCGGTCTACGCGGCCGGGGCCGCTAAGGTCGTCGGGTGTTCTACTTCCTCGTCGTCATCGCCGTCCTGCTGCTCGGCTACGCCGCTGTCCTGGTCTCCTTCCTGCGCCGCGGCAAGAAGATCCCACCCGCGGCATACCTGGCCCTGGCCGGGCTCAACGGTCTGATCCTGGCGGGGGTGCTGGCCTGGGCGGTGGCCCGCTGACTGACGTGGGAGCCCACGGCACCAGCGCCGGTACGGCGGCGAGCCCACACGGCACCGCCCGGACAGCGGCAGACCCACCCGGCGGCGAGGCCGCGCGACAGGGCTCAGGGCTTCGGCGGGATGCGGCGGCGGACATCCTCGGAGGTGGACGGGCCGGGCGACCAGCGGGCCACCCAGGGCAGTTCCTCGGACGGGGTGAGCACACCCTCCTCCAGGCTCGCGTAGCGGCCGGCGAGGATGCGCTTGGCGGCAGCGGTGTCGACCGAGTCGGTGTTGTCCCAGAGGCCGGCGAACAGGGCGTCCACCCGCACCCGCGCCTGCCGGCAGAACAGGTCGGCCAGCTCGATGTTCTCCGGGCGACTGTCGCGCTCGGCGGAGGCCCGGACGCAGACCGCGGACATCGCGAACAACTCGGCGCCGATGTCCACCACCCGGCCGAGGAACGCCTGCTTACGCTCCATCTTTCCCTGCCAGCGGGACATCGCGTAGAACGTCGACCGGGCCAGCTTGCGCGACGACCGTTCCACCTGGCGCAGGTGCGCGGCGAGCGGGCCGAACTCGGCGTACGCCGAAGGGCTCTGCCCCCGACCGACGGCGAGCGTGGGCAGCCACTTCGCGTAGAAGGCGCCCGCTCGCGCACCGGCTCGGGCCTTGCGGCCCAGCCCCGCGTCCGGGTCGATGATGTCGCCGGCCACCGACAGGTGGGCGTCGACCGCCTCCCGTGCGATCAGCAGGTGCATGATCTCGGTGGAACCCTCGAAGATCCGGTTGATCCGCAGGTCGCGCAGCATCTGCTCGACGGCGGCCGGGCGTTCGCCGCGGGCGGCCAGTGAGTCGGCCGTCTCGTAGCCGCGCCCACCGCGGATCTGGACCAGCTCGTCGGCGATCTTCCAGGCCATCTCGCTGGCGTACAGCTTGACCAGTGCCGCCTCGATCCGGATGTCGTTGCGGTCGTCGTCGGCGAGGAGGCAGCAGAGGTCGAGCATCGTCTCCATGCCGTACGTGGTGGCGGCGATGAAGGAGAGTTTCTGCGCGACCGCCTCGTGCTCGCCCACCGCCCGTCCCCACTGGACCCGGTCGGCGGCCCACCCTCGGGCCACGTTCAACGCCCACTTGCCGGCGCCCACGCACATGGCCGGCAGTGAGAGCCGGCCGGTGTTCAGGGTGGTCAGGGCGATCTTCAGCCCCTTGCCCTCGCCGCCGATGACGTTCTCGGCGGGGACGATCACGTCGTGGAACCGGGTCAGGCTGTTCTCCAGGCCGCGCAGGCCGATGAACTCGTTGCGCCGCTCGACGGTGATGCCGGGGCTGTCGCCGTCCACCACGAACGCGGTGATGCCGCCTCGACGTCCCTGCGTGGCCGGCACCCGGGCCATCACCACCAGCAGGGTGGCCACGATGCCGTTGGTGGCCCAGAGCTTCACCCCGTTGAGCCGGTAACCGGTGCCGTCCTCGGTGGGCTCCGCGATGGTGGCCAGCCGGGCCGGGTCGGAGCCGACGTCCGGCTCGGTGAGCAGGAACGCGGACACCTCACCGGCGGCGAGCCGGGGCAGGAAGCGTTGTTTCTGCTCGGGGGTGCCGAACATCTTCAGTGGCTGCGGCACCCCGATCGACTGGTGCGCCGAGAGCAGCGCGCCGATGGCCGGGCTGACCGAGCCGGCCAGCATGAGCGCCCGGCAGTAGTGCAGGTTGCTCAGCCCGAGCCCGCCGTACGTCCGGTCGATCTTCATGCCGAACGCGCCGAGGTCGGCCAGGCCGTGGAACACCGAGTCGGGTATGGACGCGTCCCGCTCGATGGCCTCACCATCCACCTCGGAGGTCAGGAAGGCGCGGAACCGACCAAGGAACTCCTCCGCGCGAGCCACGTCGTCCGGGTCGGATCGGGGCCACGGGTCGATCAGGTCGAGCCGGAACCGACCGAGGAACAGCTCCTTGCCGAAGCTGGGCCGGTCCCAGGTGGATTCGCGGGCGGCCTCGGCGACCTGCCGGGCTTCCTTCTCGGTGACCTGCCCGGCTTCGGCGGGCAGCGGCGCGGCGGTGCCGGCCGTGGTTTCGGAGTCGGGGCCGTCCGGTGCCGGTCGGCCGTTCTGCGTCGTGGTCACGGCTGCCCCCTCGAAAGCTCGGTGCGGCTGCGTCGACGTGCGCGACTACCACCACGCTACCCCCGGTTGTTACCCAGGGGTAGCGCAGCGTGAAGATCGACGCGCTCAGCGGCCGATGGTCGTGTCCGGGTCGTCGTCATCGTCGTCGATGTCGTCCTCACCCCAGTTGCGCCGGGCGAACGGCAGCAGCATCCAGAAGGTGAGGAACCAGAGCCCGGTCAGGGCGCTGAGCAGGAAGGCGATCGGCCGGTCCAGCACGAAGTCGGTGATCAGCAGCACCGCGCTGACCATCGCGATCAGCATGAAGGCGAGGCCACCGGTCGCCATCCGGTGCGCGAAACGAACCAGCTCCGGTTTGCGCCCCTGCCGGAACAACGCCCGGTGGAACGCCACCGGCGAGATGATCATCGCAGTGGCGGCGGCCGCCGCCAGCAACGCCACGATGTAGACGTCGCGCTGGAACTCCGTGGTCTCGGTGAACCCGTTACTGAACGGCAGGGTGAGCAGGAAGGCGAAGAGAATCTGCACGCCGGTCTGGGCGACCCGCAACTCCTGCAGCAGGTCGGCGAAGTTGCGCTGCCAGCGCTGCTTCTCGGTCTCCTTGGACACGCGCTACCTCCGGTGAGACGCTACTGCCGGCGGTCCCGCCCGCCGGCAGCAACGCCAATGCCCCACCCGGCCGAGCGCGAAACAGGTTCACGACACCTGGCGTTCATCTCGGCGACGCATGTCGGCCGCCGGCGGCGTCAGGACCCACGCCGGATCCGGCCCGCGTACCGCGCTTCCAGCTCGTTGTTGTGCGCGTCGCCGTCGGGGATGTTCGCCGACAGGTAGACCGGGGGCCGCTCCCCCGCCGCCAGCAACCGCGCCACCACCTCCACTGTCACCTGCTGCGCCAGCAGCGCCGCGGTGATCGAGGAGACCGCGCCGACCGCGCCACCACCGGGCAGGGGCAGCGTCGCGTCGCCGTACGGCGCGCCGTTGTCGAGCACCACGTCGGCGATCTCGCTCAGCTTGCGCCCGGACGGGTGCCGGGAGGCCATTTGGCCGGAGTGCCGCGCCGAGGTGATGGCCACCAACCCGTGCCCGTGCTCCTTCACCAGCGTGGCGAACTCCACCATCGCGCCGTTGACCCCGGAGTTCGAGGCGAGCACGAAGACATCGGTGGGGCGCACCGGGGCCAGCTCGTAGAGGCGGTGCGCGACGGCCGGGTCCCGTTCCAGCAGTGGGCCCAGCCGGTCGGCCGGTTCACCGCCGAGCAGCACCAGGTCGCGTAGCGCGATCCGGTTGGTCGGTACCAGACCGCCCGCCCGTCCGGCGATCTCCATGGCGAGGGCCTCCGAGTGCCCGGTGCCGAACGCGTGCACCACGCCGTCGGCGCGGACAGCCTCGGCGATCAGGTCGGCGGCCCGCCCCACCGCCTCCCGCTGGCTGTCGGCCACCCGGCCGATCGTCTCGGTCACCACGGCCAGATAGTCCTCGGCACTCACCGTCATACGTCCTCCGTCGTTCGATCGCGGGCCAGCCAGCCCGCTGCTGTCCAGTGCTCAGGCCGTCCCGCCGGCTCGGGCCAGGATCGCCTCGGCGAGCGGGGCCGGCGCGGCGTCCGGGATCCAGTGACTCACCCCGGGCAGCTGCACGAAGCGGTAGTCGCCGGTGACGTTGGGCGCGCACGCCTCGGCGGCGGTCCGGCCGATGGCGACGTCCCGGTCACTCCAGACGTACGTGGTGGGCACCGCGACCGGGCCGACGCCGGCCAGGTCGGCGCGGGACATCGCCCGGTACCAGTTCAGCGCGGCCGTCAGCGCACCCGGCTCACGCATCGGGTCGGCGTACCGGTTCACCCGGGACGTGTCGCCCACCCCGCCGAGCAGCTTGCGCAGCGCGGTGGCATGCCACGCCAGCAGGACCTTCTCCGCCTTGTCGGGCTTGCGGAACAGGGTGATGTACGACGAGCGGGCCTTCTGTTGGGCGTCGGTGCTCAGGGCGTGCGCCATGGCCGCCGGATGCGGTACGGACACGGCGGTCAGCGTGTGGACCCGCTCGGGGTGCCGGGCGGCAACCGCCCAGGCCACGATCGCGCCCCAGTCGTGGCCGACCAGGTGCACGGCGTCCAGACCGAGCGCGTCGAGCACCGCCACCACGTCGGTGACGAGTTCGGGGATCCGGTAGTCGGCCACCACCGTGGGCCGCGCGCCGGGTGAGTAACCGCGCTGGTCCAGCGCGTACGTGCGCAGCCCGCCCTCGTGCAGCGCCGGCACCACGTCGTCCCACTCGCCGCTGTGCTGCGGGAAACCGTGCAGCAGCAGGACGGGTACGCCGTCCGTCGGACCACCGACGGTCACCTCGAACGTGAAGCCTCGCGCGTCAACCCGCATGATCGGAAGCGTACCCAGCCGGCGATCGGCCACTCGCTCCCGCAGGTCAGGCGGATGCCCTGCTGGGCCCGCGCCCCTGGTCGGTGTTAGCGTCAGCGAGACAACTTCATATCCGACAGGGGAGCGCACAGCGCTGAGAGTGCGGGCACGCCCGCAGACCCTCGAACCTGATCTGGGTAATGCCAGCGCAGGGAGTTCGGTCGACCTCCAGCCGCGCCGCAGTCCGGTGCCACCGGACGCGGCGTGCGTCTTCTCCTGGTTCGCACTCACGAACTGGGAGCACCACATGACATCCACCACCGACACACACCGTTGGCGCACCATCGACATCGTGGTCGCCTCGGTGATCGCGGTCGCCTTCGGCGTCATCTTCTGGGCCTGGGGCCTGGTCTGGAGCGCCACCGAGGGCGCGTTCGCCTTCTTCCCACCGGCGCAGACGCTGCTCTACGGCGTCTGGCTGATGCCGGCGGTGATCGGGGGGCTGGTCATCCGCAAGCCCGGTGCCGCGCTCTACTGCGAGACCGTGGCCGCGGTCCTGTCCGCGCTGCTGGGCAGCCAGTGGGCCGGCACGGTCATTCCGCAGGGCATCGTGCAGGGCATCGGGGCCGAGCTGGCGTTCGCCGCCTTCCGGTACCGGTCGTTCCGCCTGCCGACCGCGGTGTTCGCGGGCGCCCTTACCGGCCTCAGCGCGGCGCTGTTCGACTTCTTCGTCTGGAACGTCGACTACGCGCTGACCGACTACCGCATCCCGTACGCGCTGCTCACCATCGTCAGCGCCACGGTGATCGCCGGCCTGGGCGGCTGGCTGCTCACCCAGGCCCTGGCCAACACCGGCGTCCTGGACCGCTTCCCGGCCGGCCGCAACCGAGCCCTGATCTGACCCCCACCACCTCGCGTCGATCATGAGGTTGACGGGCGGATGGATCTCCACAACCACCGTCAACCTCATGATCGACCGTGCAGGGTGGAGCGGGGGCGCGCGGCTGGAGGGGGTGGTTTGGTGGGCGGGGTACTGCTGCGGGGGTTCGGGTGGCGGCACGCTGGGCGGCGCGCCTGGGCCGTGCGGGGAGTTGACCTGCGGATTGAGGCTGGGGAGCGAGTTCTGCTTCTCGGGCCGTCCGGGGCCGGCAAGAGCACCCTGCTCAGCGCTCTGGCGGGGCTGCTGGCGGAGGACTCGGGCGAGCAGGAGGGCACCGTCGAGATCGACGGGCTCGACCCCCGCAAGGGGCGGGAACGGGTCGGCCTCGTCTTCCAGGACCCGGAGACCCAACTGGTGATGGCGCGCTGCGGCGACGACGTCGCGTTCGGGCTGGAGAACCGGGGCGTACCGGCCGACGAGATCTGGCCCCGGGTCGACGAGGCGCTGCACCGGGTCGGCTTCCCGTACTCCAGGGATCGCCACACCGCCGCGCTCTCCGGCGGCGAGCAGCAACGCCTCGCGCTGGCCGGCGCGCTGGCCCTGCGCCCCGCTCTGCTGCTGCTCGACGAGCCGACGGCCAACCTCGACCCGGCCGGGGCCGAGCTGGTCCGGCACGCGGTGGCCGGCGCGCTGGACGCCGACACCACGCTGATCCTGGTCGAGCACCGGGTCGCCGAGGCACTGCCACTTGTCGACCGGGTGGTCGTCCTGGAACCGGGTGGCGGCGTCCGCGCGGACGGCCCGCCCGAGGCGGTCTTCG
This sequence comes from Micromonospora sp. NPDC047644, assembly GCF_040704315.1. Lineage (NCBI taxonomy): Bacteria > Bacillati > Actinomycetota > Actinomycetes > Micromonosporales > Micromonosporaceae > Micromonospora > Micromonospora sp. NPDC047644. The sequence continues at coordinate 87,530 of NZ_JBEYSY010000016.1, read as the reverse complement.
CCGCCCACGGCGCCGCCCTGGCCGCCGAGGGGGTCTGGGTGCCCGGTCACCCCATCGCGCCCCGACCGGCCACCGCCGGGCCCGGAGAGCTGTTGCTCACCGCCGACCGGCTCGGCCTGCCGCCCCGGCTGGGCCTTACCGACCTGGCGGTACGCGCCGGCGAGGCACTCGCCGTACGCGGACCGAACGGTGCCGGCAAGTCCACGCTGGCGTTGCTGCTCGGCGGTCTGCTCCGGCCGGGTAGCGGGCAGGTCACCGCGACCGCCGAGTTGGCCGGCGCGGACCACCGCACTCCTCCGCACCGGTGGCGGGCACCCGCGCTGGCCCGACGCATCGGGTCGGTCTTCCAGGACCCGGAGCACCAGTTCGTCACCAGCACCGTCTTCGACGAGCTGGCGCTGGGCCCGCGCCGCACCGGTCAACCCGAGGCCGCCGTCAAGGAGTCCGTGGCCGGGCTGCTGGAACGGCTACGGCTGGCCCGACTCGCCGCCGCCAACCCGTACACCCTCTCGGGTGGTGAGGCGCGGCGGCTGAGCGTGGCGACCGCCCTCGCCACCGCGCCACGCCTGCTGATCTGCGACGAACCCACCTTCGGTCAGGACCGGCGAACCTGGCGGGAGCTGGTCGACCTCTTCGCCGACCTGCGCGACGCCGGGCACGCCGTGGTCACCGTCACCCACGACGCGGACTTCGTCAGCGCGCTCGCCGACCGCACCGTCACCCTGCACCGAACCCCGGACGACCACCGATGATCAGCATCGAGCCGGTCGCCGCGCCGAATGCGCCGCTGGCCCGCCGCAACCCGGTGGCGAAGGTCGCCGCCGCACTGCTCTTCTCGTTCACCCTGCTGGCGACCCTGGACCCGGTGGCCCCGGCGATCGCCATCGCCCTCGAACTGGCCGTCCTGCCGCTGTTCGGCATCCGCTACCGGGTGCTGGCCCGGCGGGCCCTGCCGCTGCTGCTCAGCGCCGTCGGCATCCTGGTCACCCTGGTGCTGTTCGCCGCCGACCGGTCCGGCCGGGTCCTGCTGGACGTGGGACCGGTGCTGGTGAGCACCGGCGTCCTGCTCACCGCGCTCGGCCTGGTGCTGCGGGTGTTCGCGGTGGCCCTGCCCGGTGTGATCGTCTTCGCGACCACCGACCCCACCGACCTGGCCGACGCGTTGATCCAGAACGCGAAGGCGCCGGCCCGGTTCGCCATCGGTGCGCTGGCCGCGTTCCGGCTGGTGCCGCTGCTCGGTCAGGAGTGGCAGATGATCAGCATGGCGCGACGCGCCCGGGGCGTCGACGCGGGACGCAACCCGGTGGCGAAGCTGCGACTCTTCGCCTCCACCGCGTTCACGCTGCTGGTCGGGGCCATCCGCCGCGGCACCCGACTGGCGGTGGCGATGGACGCCCGCGGCTTCGACGCCGGCACACCCCGTACCGTCGCCCGCCAGCAGCACTTCACCCGCGCCGACGTCCTCCTCATCGCCGGAGCTGCCGTACTCGCCGCGGCCGCCCTGACCACGAGCGTCGTCCTGGGCACCTTCCGCCCCCTCATCAGCTGAGACCCGCGCCACGCCCGCCCCTCATCGCCGGCTGCTGCCCGCCGCCGGCAAGCCGCCCGCCGTCTGCCGGCAAGCAGCCCACCGTCTGCCGGCAAGCAGCCCACCGTCTGCCGGCAAGCAGCCCGCCGTCTCCCGGCAAGCAGCCCGCCGTCTCCCGGCAAGCGGCCCGCCGCCCACCGCCCACCGCCCACCGCCCACCGCCCACCGCCCACCGCCGACAGCAAACCGCCCCCTGCCCGCCGACCCGACGACCCGCCGACCCCGGTGCTCACCGCCCGCTGCCGGCGGCCCGTCGACCCTTGCCCGCTGCCCCTTGCCCGCCGGCAAGATCCGCACAACATCAGGGATGTAGTGGCCTCCATCGCCAGCGAAGCCACTACATCCCTGATGTTGTTGTCGCCGCCCGGACGCCCACGCGCATCCCCCGCCGATCTTGCGAATTCTGTCGTTGATTCGTCTATTTATGCCGGTTATGCGAGGACAGAAAGTGCAAGATCGCGGGGCGGGGCGGGGCGGAGCGGAGCGGGGCGGCGTGGGGTGGAGCGGGGCGGAGCGGAGCGGGGCGGCGTGGGGTGGAGCGGGGCGGAGCGGGGTAGGGCGGGGTGGGCGGGTGTGGGGGGTCAGCTTCGGCGGAAGGCGTAGCGGCGGGCCTGGCCGGCCTGCTGGCTGCGGCCGGCGCCGGAGCGGTTGCCGCCGCCCTGTGGCGGCCCGGCCGTCGGTGCTTTCGGTCGGCCGCTCGGCTTCGGTAGATCACTAACGGCGGGCGCGTCGACGACCGCCGGCACATCGACCACTGCCGGCACCTCGTCCGGCAGCGCCACCTCGTCCAGGGCGGCCGGCAACGTCGACTCAGCCCGCAGTGCCACCTCCACCAGGGCGGCCGGCAGCGCCGGCTCCACCAATGCCGGCGGCAGCGGCGACTCCGCCAGGGCGGCCGGCAGCGCCGGCTCCACGAGCAGCGCCGGCAGCGCGGGCCCAGCCCGCAGCGCCGGCTCCACGAGCGGCGCCGGCAGGGCTGGTTCGACCGCGAGGTCGAGGGCCGGGATGGTGGTTGGCAGCGGGCCGGCCGCCGGGTCGACGCCGAGGGGCGTCGCTTCGGGGGTACGGGTCTTCTTCGGGTTACGCCTGGCAGGCATCCGGGTCTCCTTCAATGCCGACCGGCACGGCCGGTCCCGCGCTGCGGCGGTCGGTCGGATCGGCTGGTGACCGTCGTTGCGCGACGGTCGAGTGGGGAAGGGACTGCTCACCGGGCCAGGCAGGGCCATCGCCACCGAACGGCGGGGAGGGAATGCGGGACGCCCGGGAGCGCACGGACCGCGACGCGGGACGGCGGGCCGGCTCGGAAGTGGGGCGTCAGTTACGCATGTTCGTACCGTAGCCACCGCCCGACCGGCGCGCATCCGGTTTTACTGGCACGATCGGCAGATGCTGATCGCGTTCTCGATCACCCCGCTCGGCGGTGACGACTCCGTGGGTGACCTGGTCGCTGAGGCGGTGCGGGTGGTTCGTGCGTCCGGGCTGCCCAACCGGACCGATGCCATGTTCACCACCGTCGAGGGCGAGTGGGACGAGGTGATGGCGGTGGTGAAGCAGGCGGTCGACGTGGTCGCCGCGCGGGCGCCTCGGGTGAGTGTGGTGCTCAAGGCCGATGTCCGGCCCGGGGTCACCGACGCGCTGACCGGGAAGATCGCCCGAATCGAAGCCCGTCTCGCCGAAGGCTGACGCGCGCGGCGCGAAATGACGACACGTTTCCCTGCGCGGGACTCACCGACCAGCGCCGAGAGGCCCAGCCGCCAGGGGCAACGTCCACATTACGTGCAGTAACGGGACGTCGATCACTGGTCCGTATCGGCTCACATCACGGTAAGTTTCCAAGCGCTGATAGTGGTGTGACGAGAGGTGGCGGCACGAATGGCTGATCAGGCGAGGGCACAGATCGGTGTGACCGGGCTGGCGGTGATGGGTCGCAATGTGGCCCGCAACCTGGCCCGCAACGGCTTCACGGTGGCAGTGCACAACCGCTCGCCGGAGCGCACCCGCAGCCTGGTTGCCGAGCACGGCGACGAGGGCACGTTCCTGCCGGGCGAGACGATGGCCGATTTCGTGGCGTCACTGGAACGACCCCGCGCGGTCATCGTGATGGTGAAGGCCGGCGCGCCCACCGACGCGGTGATCGACGAGTTGGTGCCGCTGCTCGACGAGGGCGACATCATCGTCGACTGTGGCAACGCCCACTTCGCCGACACCCGTCGCCGTGAGGAGGCGCTGCGGGCCCAGGGGTTGCACTTCAGCGGCACCGGCGTCTCCGGCGGCGAGGAGGGCGCGCTGCGCGGGCCGAGCATCATGCCGGGCGGCTCCGCCGAGTCGTACGCGAAGCTCGGGCCGATGTTCGAGAAGATCGCCGCCCAGGTGGACGGCGTGCCGTGCTGCACGCACGTCGGGCCGGACGGTGCCGGGCACTTCGTCAAGATGGTGCACAACGGCATCGAGTACGCCGACATGCAGCTCATCGCGGAGGCGTATGACCTGCTCCGGGCCGGTCTGGACGCGACGCCGGCGGAGATCGCGGAGATCTTCCGGGAGTGGAACAACGGCGAGCTGGAGTCGTTCCTCATCGAGATCACCGCCGACGTGCTCGCGCACACCGACGCGGCGACCGGCCGGTCGTTCGTGGACATCGTGCAGGACCGGGCCGAGCAGAAGGGCACCGGTCGGTGGACCGTGCAGAGTGCCCTGGACCTGGGCATCCCGATCACCGGGATCGCCGAGGCGACCTTCGCCCGTTCGCTGTCGGGGCACGTCGACCAGCGCGAGGCGGCCCGCCGGGCGTTCCCCGACGCGGGTGAGAAGTGGCAGGTGACCGACCGGGAGACCTTCGTCGAGGACGTCCGCCGGGCGCTGCTCGCCTCCAAGATCGTCGCGTACGCGCAGGGCTTCGACCACATCCGCGCGGGCAGCCAGGAATACAACTGGGACATCGACCTTGGCGGCACCGCGACGATCTGGCGGGGCGGCTGCATCATCCGGGCCCGCTTCCTCAACCGGATCCGTGAGGCGTACGACGAGCAGCCCGACCTGCCGACGCTGCTGGTGGCGCCGTACTTCGCCGAGGCGGTCAGCGCTGGCGTGCCGAGCTGGCGGCGGGTGGTGGCCGACGCGACCCGGGCCGGCGTGCCGACGCCCGCGTTCTCGTCGTCGCTGGCGTACTTCGACGCGTTGCGCGCGGAGCGGCTGCCCGCGGCGCTGATCCAGGGTCTGCGGGACAACTTCGGCGCGCACACCTACCAGCGGGTGGACCGCGAGGGTTCGTTCCACACCACCTGGGCCGCCGACCGCACCGAGTCGCCGGCGTAGTCGCGCAGCACCACCGCACCACCGCATGATCGTGCTCGATCCATGATGTAGTGGCCTTCCAGAGGTGGGAGGCCACTACATCCATGTTCGAGCGTGATCTAGGGAGACGGCAGGTGCGAACCGGTAGCGGTCAGGCGACCGTGGCGTGCATCTCCCAGACGAGGATCTCGGCGGGTTCGTCGGCGCTCACCCGCCGGCCGCCGGTCATGGTGAGCCGGGCGGCGTCACCGCTGCCGAGCGGACCACTGCCCTCCAGGGTCACGGTGCCGTTGGGCACGTAGAGGTGCACGTAGGGCGCGTCCGGGATGGTGACCTCGTCGCCGGGGGCGAGACGGGCGGCGTGCAGGGTCGCGTACCGGTTGCGGATCCGGATCGCGGACGCGCCGTCGTAGCGGTCCATCCCGGAGGCGATCGGCACCAGGCCGCCGCGGAGCAGCTCGTCCTCGATCTCCAACTGCTCGTAGCCGGGGTCTACGCCCTGCTCGTCGGGGAGCACCCACATCTGCACGAAGTGCACCGGGTCGGTGTGCGGCTCCTGGTTGTTGAGCCGCCAGGCGTCGTTCTTCTCCGAGTGCAGGATGCCGGTGCCGGCGCTCATCCGTTGGGCCAGACCCGGGTAGATCACCCCGGAGTGCCCGGTGGAGTCCTGGTGCACCAGGGAACCGCGCAGCACCCAGGTCACGATCTCCATGTCCTGGTGCGGGTGCGTCTCGAAGCCGGCGCCCGGTCGGACCACGTCGTCGTTGTTGACCAGCAGCAGGCCATGGTGGGTGTTGGCCGGGTCGTAGTGCCGGGAGAACGAGAAGGAGTGCTTGGAGTCCAGCCAGGAGATCCGGGTGGCGAAGCGATCATCGGCACGGCGGATGTCGACGGCGGGGGCCGGTGCGGTCACCAGGCACGCTGCCCGGCGTCGGGGGTGGACGGCGCCCAGGTCAGGGCCGGCTCGCCGCTGGCCAGTTCGGCGATCTCACCGGTGCGCAGCTGGGGCGTGTGGCCGAATTCGGCGCAGTGCTGCTCGGCGATCTCGGCGCAGATCTCGGCCACCTGCTCGCAGATCGGGTCGCCCAGGTCGGCGGCGTTCAACGCCATGATCATCTTGAAGCGGAGATCCCGCATCTGGCCCCCAACCGCCGTCGTCCCACCACCTCCGGACCCTACCCGGCGCTCCTGCACGGCACCCCGAAACAGCCGCACGGGGCACAGATGGGATGGCGCCGCCCGCACGGGCGTGCGGGCGGCGCCGGGGACGGGTGGGGACGGTCAGAAGAAGCGGCGGCGCTTGGCCTTCTGCGGGCGGATCAGGTCCGCACCCTTGGTCAGCAGCCGGGTCGCCCCGGAGGGACCACGCCGGGCCTCCAGGGTGTGGCTGAGTCGGCGGGCACCGGCCGCGGCCAGCGGCACCGCGACCGCCATCACCGCCCACTGGGCAATGCGCTTCTGGATCATGTGGGTTCACCTCCGTCAGTGGCTTCTGACGTCTCTGATACCCAGAGTGACGTGCGGGTAAGCGCGTCGGCTCAGATAACCGGGGCGACCGGGTTGGGCAGCGCGCCGCCGAAGCGTCGGTCCCGCTGGGCGTAGAGCTCGCACGCGTACCAGAGGTGGCGGCGGTCGAAGTCGGGCCAGAGCGTGTCCAGGAAGACCAACTCGGCGTACGCGGTCTGCCAGAGCAGGAAGTTGGAGATCCGTTCCTCACCGGAAGGGCGCAGGAACAGGTCGACCTCCGGGATCTCCGGGTGGTAGAGGTACTTCGCCACGGTCTTCTCGGTGACCTTCGCCGGATCCAGTCGGCCGGCCGCCACGTCCCGTGCGATCGCCGCGGCGGCGTCACCGATCTCGGCCTGCCCGCCGTAGTTGACGCAGAACTGCAGAGTCAGCGTCGAGTTGTCGCGGGACATCTCCTCGGCGGTCTGCAACTCGGTGATGACGCTCTTCCACAGCCGACCGGGTCGGCCCGACCACACCACCCGTACGCCCAGGTCGACCAGTTGGTCACGGCGGCGACGGATCACGTCCCGGTTGAACCCCATCAGGAACCGGACCTCGTCGGGCGAACGCCGCCAGTTCTCGGTGGAGAACGCGTACGCCGACAGGTACGGGATGCCCATCTCGATGGCGCCCTCGATGGTGTCGAAAAGGCTGTGCTCCCCCGCCTCGTGCCCCTTGGTGCGGGGCAGCCCGCGGTCCTTGGCCCAGCGGCCGTTGCCGTCCATCACCACCGCCACGTGCTGGGGCACCGCGTCGGTGGGCAGCGCCGGCGGTCGGGCCCCGGACGGGTGTGGCACCGGCGGGGTCGGCTCGCGCCGGCCGGCCTTCTTCGATCGGATCACTCGGTCACTCCCTGTTCGCGCCGTCCGCCCCGGCCTCGACGTCGCCGCGTGGCCGGAGCACCACGGCCCCGGTGCCTTCCGGCGGAGGGGCCGTGCCGGCCGCCGAGGGACCCCGGTCGACCAGCGGCAGCGAGCGTAGCGCGCGCTCCAGGTGCCACTGCAGGTGAGCCGCGACCAACCCACTGCACTCCCGACGTACGGCGGCGTCGGTGGCGTCGGCGATCATCCAGTCGCCGGAGGTCAGCGCGGACATCAGATCGATGGTGGCCGGGGCGGGATGAGCCGCCCCAGGGGGCCGACAGTCCGGACAGACCGCGCCGCCGGCCGGAACCGAGAACGCCCGGTGCCGCCCGGGCGTGCCGCAGACCGCGCAGGCGACCAGCGCCGGCGCCCAGCCGGCCAGGGACATCCCGCGCAGCAGGTACGCGTCGAGCACCAGGGTGGTGGCGTGCTCGCCCCGGGACAGCGCCTTCAGCGCGCCGATGGTGAGCTGGAACAGCCGCAGCGACGGCTCCCGCTCCACCGGGGTCAGCCGCTCGGCGGTCTCGGCGATCGCGCTGGCCGCCGTGTAGCGCGGATAGTCGCCCAGGAACCGTTTGCCGTACAGGTCGATGCCCTCGACCTGGCTCACGGTGTGCAGTGAACTGCCGTGGTTGCCCTTCGGGTCGCCGGCGAGCTGGAGGTCGACGTGGCCGAACGGCTCCAGCCGGGCACCGAACTTGCTGGTGGTGCGGCGGATCCCTCTTGCCACCGCGCGTAGCCGGCCGTGCCGGCGGGTGAGCAGGGTGATGATCCGGTCGGACTCGCCGAGCTTCTGCACACGCAGCACCACCGCGTCGTCGCGGTAGAGCTGTCGGCGATACCCGGCCATCGGGCCATTCTCCCTCGGGGTGTGAAATCAGGGTTGGTTCGGGGTGCAAGCGCGGTTGAACCCCGATGCGGCGGCCACGTGCCCGGCCGTAGCGTGCTGGCCATGGCCCTGCACCTGACCACCCCCGCCCGCCGCCGTCGGCGCGTCGCCGCTCCCGTCGCACTGGGGCTCACCACCACCCTCATCGTGCTCGCCGGGTGCGACAACCTGTCGTTCCGCCGGCTCGACTACGACAACACCGAGGCGGTCCGGATCACCACGGTCCGGGTCTCCGGGGGTTCGGGCGACGTGGTGGTCCGCGGCACCGGCACGGCGTCCGAGGTGCGGATCAAGCGAGTCGTTCGCTACCAGGGTGGCGAACCGGACAACACCCGCTACGAGATCAAGGGCAGCGAGTTGGTGCTGGACACCAACTGTGGCTCGCGATGCAGCATCTCCTACGAGGTGACGGTGCCCGACGGCGTGGCGGTGCAGGGCGAGACCAGCTCCGGCAACGTCGAGCTGAGCCGGGTCGGCACCGTGGAGCTACAGGTCAGCTCGGGTGACGTGCGGATCTCCGGTGCGTCGGGCGCGGTCGGCGTGGAGGCCCGGTCGGGCAACATCGAGGTGAACGAGGCCGCCGCGGCGGTACGGCTGCGCGCCTCGTCGGGAGACATCACCGCACGCCGGCTGGGCGGCACTGTCGACGCCGAGGCCAGCTCGGGCAATGTCAACGTGGAGCTGGACAAGCCCGCCTCGGCCCGGGTCCACGCCTCCAGCGGTGACGTCACGCTGGTGGTGCCGCAGGGCAGCTACCGGGTCCGGTCCAACGCCGACTCCGGCGACGAGACCGTCACCGTCGCCGACAACCCGGCGGCGTCCCTGGTGCTCGACGGTTCGGCCAACAGCGGCAACCTCACGATCAGCGAGCGTTGATCTCGACGTCGGCCGCCTCCCCGGCCGTCCGCTGGGCCGGCACCACCGCTCGTGCGTCGGTCGCCCCGGCTTCGGCGCCCGGACGGGCTGCCGCGTCGGCGGACGGCCCCGGGCCACCGGGGATCAGCTCCGGGCGGCGGCGGGCGGCGACGTCCTCGACCCACCCGACGGCCAGGGTGACCAGCCCGACCAGGGCGAAGACCAGCAGCACCCGGATGGCCAGGCCCACCGGATCCTGGTGGGACCAGCCCACCACGTCGACCAGTGGGGTGAGCGCCACCACGAACGGCATGTGCCAGAGGTAGACGGTGAGCGCCCGCCGGTTGAGCACCGTCACCGCCCGGTCGGCCGGTCGGCTCCGGCTCAGCCAGGCCACCCCGGCCGGCGCCCGGCCCAGCACGATCAGGATGAACGCGGCCGACCAGAGGGCGTTGCCCAGGGGGTTGTCGTTCAGGTCGTACCCACGCGGCCCGGGATGCTCGACGATCCAGGCGCCGCCGGCGACGGCGAGGGCGAGCGCCACCGGGTAGAGCAGCCGGCCGGAGAGTCGGCGCAGCATCCCGGTGTGGTGGGCGAAGCCGAGCAGCCACGCGCCGAAGTAGAGCCCGAAGTCGCGCAGCACCGGCGGTGCCGGGTAGATCCCCACCTCGATGGTCACCAGCAGGAGGTACGGGGTGAGCAGTGTCAGCAGCGGGGCACGCCGGAAGAGCCAGAACGCGACCGGCGAGGCGAGTACGAACCAGAGATAGTCGCGCAGGTACCAGATGGTGCTCAGCGCCAGCGCGCCCCAGTGGTTGGCCGGCGGGTCGGCGATCGGGAACAGCCACAGCAACACCCGAGGGCTCAGCGACAATCCGCTGAACAGCATGGCCGGCACGAAGACCACCGCGAGCACCCACAGCGACGGCAGCAGCCGACGCAGCCGACGCCCGACCGCCGCCGGGCCGACCCGGGTCAGCGACGCGGCCATCAGCGAGCCGGCCAGCGCGAACATCACCGACATGGCGGGGAAGACGAGGGTGAGGGTCGCCCATCCGGTGACGTGGTAGACGACCACTCGAACGATGGCCAGGGCACGGAGGAGGTCGAGGTACCTGTTGCGCATCAGCCTGCATCTCGGTCGGGGACGCGGGGCACGACTCTCCTACCCTGCGTGGCGCCCGTACCAAACGACCGCTGTCCCGCCGGTCGGGCACCGCCGACGAGGTGGGTCAGAAGCCCAGCTTGCGCAGTTGCCTCGGGTCGCGCTGCCAGTCCTTCGCGACCCGCACGTGCAGGTCGAGGTAGACCCGACCGCCGAGCAGCTCCTCGATCTGCTTGCGGGCGGTGGTGCCGACCTCCTTGAGCCGACTCGCCTTGTGCCCGAGCACGATGGCCTTCTGGCTGGGCCGCTCCACGTACAGGTCGGCGTAGATCTTCATGACCTGACCCTCGGGGATCATCTCCTCCACCACCACGGCGATGGAGTGCGGCAGCTCGTCGCGGACCCCCTCCAGGGCGGCCTCCCGGATCAGCTCGGCGACCAGCACCTGCTCGGGATCGTCGGTGAGCATGTCGTCCGGGTAGAGCTGCGGCGACGGCGGCAGGTACGTGGTCATCACGTCGACGAGGGTGTCCACCTGGTGCCCGGAGACCGCGCTCACCGGCACGATCTCGGCGAACTCCCCCATCTTGCTGACCGCCAGCAACTGCTCCGCCAGTTGGCGCTTGTTCACCAGGTCGGTCTTGGTGACCACCGCCAGCACTGTCGCCTTCAACTCGGCCAGCTCGCCGGTGATGAACTTGTCGCCGCGCCCGACCGGCTCGTTCGCCGGGATGCAGAGGCCGATCACGTCGACCTCGGTCCAGGTGGACCGGACCAGGTCGTTGAGACGTTCGCCGAGCAGCGTACGGGGGCGGTGCAGGCCCGGCGTGTCGACGAGGACCAGCTGCGACTCCGGTCGGTGCAGCACCGCCCGGATGACGTGCCGGGTGGTCTGCGGTTTGTTGGAGGTGATGGCGATCTTGGTGCCGACGATGGCGTTGGTCAACGTCGACTTGCCGGCGTTGGGGCGACCGACGAAACAGCCGAACCCCGCCCGGTACGGACGCGCCTGCGGATCCTGCACCGGGCTCACTGGGTCACCGTGCCGAGGATCGTGCCGTCCGGAGCGGCCACGTGGACCGGCGCGTCCGCCGCGAGGTCTCGTACCGCCGCGTGCCCGGCACCGTCCAGCGTCGACGCCTCGGTCACCACCACCGCCGCCTCCAACCGACTCGCCCCGGCCGCCACGGCCGACGCCACCGCCAGCTGCAACGCGGTGAGCGTCAGCGACGGCAGCGCGACGCTGGCCGCCGCGTACGTCCGGCCGTCCTGGTCGCGGACCGCGGCGCCCTCAACGGCACCGACCCGCGCGCGGGCTCCCCGGGCCAGGACGACGAGCTTGCCGTCCTCGGCGCTCAGCGCGCCCGACGCGGTGGGGGTGGGCCGGGCGGCAGGCGCGGCGGGAGTGTCAGGCATCGGCGGATTGCCTCTCGTCGTCTCGATGGTTGTCCGTGTCGTCTCCGGGGCCGGCGTGCTCGCCGCGCCCCGCGGTGTCCTGTTCGTCGCCCGGCTCCACCCGACTGACCAGGACGGTGTCGATCCGGTTGCGCCGGCCGGTGGTGCCCTCGGCGACCAGGCGGAGACCGGCGACCTCGACCTCGGCCCCCGGGATCGGCACCCGCCCCAGCGACTGGGCGAGCAGACCGCCGACCGTCTCCACCTCGTCGGTGGGCAGGTCGGTGTCGAACAACTCGCCGAGATTCTCCACCGGTAGGCGAGCGGTCACCCGCACCGAGGAGTCCGCCAGGCGTTCGACGGGCGGGCGCTCGACATCGTACTCGTCGGTGATCTCACCGACGATCTCCTCGAGGATGTCCTCGATGGTGACCAGACCGCCGGTGCCGCCGTACTCGTCGACCACGATGACCAGGTGGTTGCGGGCCGCCTGCATCTCGGACAGCAGGTCGTCGACCGGCTTGGACTCCGGTACGAAGGTCGCCGGGCGCATCAGCTCGGCCACCGGCAGCTGCTCGGCCCTCGGGTCCCCGCCACGGGAGCGCCGGATCAGGTCCTTGAGGTAGAGCACCCCCAGCACGTCGTCGACGCTCTCGCCGATCACCGGGATGCGGGAGAAGCCGGAGCGGAGGAAGAGCACCAGCGCCTGCGCGAGCGTCTTGCCCTCCTCGATCCACACCATCTCGGTCCGCGGCACCATCACCTCACGGGCGATGGTGTCGCCGAGCGCGAAGACGGAGTGGATCATCTGGCGTTCGCCGTGCTCGACCACGCCGCGCTGCTCGGCCAGGTCGACCAGCTCCCGCAGCTCCACCTGGGTGGCGAACGGACCTTCCCGGAAGCCGCGCCCCGGGGTGACCGCGTTGCCGATCAGGATCAGCAGCGACGCGAGCGGGTTGAGCGCCCGGCCCAGCCAGCGGACCAGCGGTGCCACCGCACGACCCACGGCGTAGGCGTGCTGCCGGCCGATGGTGCGCGGGGCGACGCCCACCACCACGAAGCTGACCACTGTCATCGCGCCGGCGGTCACCAGCGCGGCCCGCCAGCCGGCGCCGAAGCTGTCCACCGCCACGAGCGCCACCAGTGTGGTGGCGGTCAGCTCGGCGAGCAGCCGCAACAGCAGGAGCAGGTTGAGGTGCCGGACGACGTCGCCGGCCACGACCTGGAGGGTACGGGCGCCACGCACGCCGTCGCGGGCCAGCTCGGCGGCTCGGGCCGGTGAGACCGCGGCGAGGGCCGCCTCGGTCATCGCGATCAGGCCGGCCAGCACCACCAGACCGGCGGCGAAGACGATCAGCTGAAAGTCGGGAAGGCCGGCGGTGGCGCCGGCCGCGAGTAACGGAGGAGTGGACATCACTGGGTGCGGGTCGACCGCCAGCTCGCCAGCAGCCGAGCCTGGAGCGCGAACATCTCCCGCTCCTCCTCCGGCTCGGCGTGGTCGTAACCGAGCAGGTGCAGCACCCCGTGCACGGTGAGCAGGTGCAGCTCGTCGGCCGGCGCATGCCCGGCGGTCGCCGCCTGCTTGGCCGCCACCTCCGGGCAGAGCACGATGTCGCCGAGCAGGGCGGGCTCGCCGCCGGCCGGTGCGGACTCACCCGGGCCGTGGTCGACGCTGCCCTCGTCCATGGGGAAGGCGAGCACGTCGGTCGGGCCGTCGCCACCCATCCAGCGGTGGTTCAGCTCGGTCATGTAGTCGATGTCGACCAGCAGCACTGACAGCTCGGCGAGGGGGTTGACCCCCATCTCGTCGAGGGCGTGCCGGGCGACGGCGAGCACGGCGTCGGTGTCGACGTCGACACCGGACTCGTTGGCGATCTCGATGGACAACTGCTTTCCTCTGCTTTAGCGGCGGCGGCCGGCCCGGCCGCCCTGGGCGGGTCGCCCAGGCACGGCGTGAACGCCCTGCGCCTGCTGGTTCTCCCGCTCGGCGTCCCAGCGGGCGTACGCGTCGACGATCTCCCCGACCAGCCGGTGGCGGACCACGTCGGAGCTGGACAACTGGGAGAAGTGCACGTCTTCGACGTTTTCCAGGATCTCCCGAACCACCCGCAGCCCGCTGCTCGTCCCGCCGGGAAGGTCCACCTGGGTGATGTCACCGGTCACGACGATCTTGGAGTTGAAGCCGAGCCGGGTGAGGAACATCTTCATCTGCTCGGGCGTGGTGTTCTGCGCCTCGTCCAGGATGATGAACGCGTCGGAGAGCGTACGGCCCCGCATGTACGCCAGCGGGGCGACCTCGATCGTCCCCTGGGCCATCAGCTTAGGAATGGTCTCCGGGTCGAGCATCTCGTGCAGCGCGTCGTAGAGCGGGCGCAGGTACGGATCGATCTTCTCGTTGAGCGTGCCGGGCAGGAAGCCCAGCCGCTCGCCCGCCTCGACCGCCGGACGGGTGAGGATGATCCGGTTGACCTGCTTGGCCTGCAACGCCTGGACGGCCTTCGCCATCGCCAGGTAGGTCTTCCCGGTGCCGGCGGGGCCGATGCCGAAGACGATGGTGTGGGTGTCGATCGCGTCGACGTACTTCTTCTGCCCGAGCGTCTTGGGGCGGATGGTGCGCCCGCGTCGGGAGAGGATGTTGAGGGTCAGGACCTCGGCGGGCCGCTCGGCGCTGCCCTGCTCGAGCATGCCGACGGTACGCCGGACGGCGTCAGTGGTCAGGGTCTCGCCTTTCTCGATGAGTTCGAGGAGCTCGCTGAAGACCCGCTCGGCGAGGGCGTTGTCCGCGGGGTCACCGGTGATGGTGATCTCGTTGCCGCGGACGTGCACGTCACTGGTGACCGAGCGTTCGACGAGTCTGAGGATCTCGTCGCCTGCGCCGAGCAGATTGACCATGATCTTCGGGTCGGGCACGGTGATCCTGGTCTGCACCCGGGGCGGGCCGGGAGGTGGGGTGCCGGTCATAGGTTGGGCCGAAGGGCCCTGCGCCACCTGCTCTCGATCTCGGCGCCGGCCTGCTGGCCTGGCGTGCGGACGTTACACCCATCGTATCGGTTCAACGCGGGCCGCATCGCGCCCATTTCCGCTGGCCGCGATCAACTCCCGGCCCGGAAGTCGTACCGGTCGAAGGTCTCCTGGTGGCGGGTGAACCGGTACGTCGCCCAGTGCATCCGGACCACCGCGCCGGCCCCGTCCCGGGTCAGCCGCAGCAGCTCCCCGACCTCCCGACCGGAGACCACCCGGAACACGTCCGGCTGGTCCGGCAGCGGGGTGAAGATCGCCGGCGGACGTCCGCTCGGGTCACCGACCCCGCGCGCCCGCAGGGTGCCGTCGTGCCACGAGAAGACGTACTCGGAGCCCTCGCCCCACCAGTGGCCGAGCGCACCCCGCAGGGCCGCCGGCGCGGGTGCGCCGGGTCGCCAGGGCTCGATCTCGGCCGGGTCGCGCTCGACCGCCGCGGCCAGCAGCCGGTGCGACAGGTCGAACAGGTCGGTCGCCGTGCCGGACGAGCCGAGCACGGCCGCGCCCATCGCCGCGGGCGTGCCGTCACCGCCACGGCGGCCGTACGCCCCGGCGAGGAAGCCGGGCATCGCCCCGTCGTGCCCCACGTGCATCACCCGCTCCCCCTGCGGGACCAGAATCAGCCCGAGCCCGAAGCCCGCGCCCCAGAGCGTCTCGTCGGTGGTGGTCAGCGGCCAGCGCATCTCGTCGAGGGTGGCCGGAGCGAGGACCGCGCCGGCCGGGTCCAGCGCCGCCGGGTCGGCCAGGAACGCCGCCCAGCGGGCCATGTCGGTGGCGGTGCTCCAGAGCTGGGCGGCCGGGCCGACCGCGCCGAAGTCGGTCGGCGGTTCCGGGTGCGCCTCGTCGGAGTACGCGTCGACCAGGAACCCGGTGGCCGCCGTCGGGCGCGGGGTCACCGTGGTGTCGGTCAGCCCCAGCGGGGTCAGGATCCGTTCGGTGAGCGCCTGCGCCCAGCTGCCGCCCCGGAGCCGGGCGACGAGTTGGCCGAGTACGGCCATGCCCAGGTTGGAGTAGTGGAACCGCCGGCCGGTCGGCAGCACCCGCTCGGCCCGGTCCAGCTCGGCGACCAGTTGGTCGTCGTCCGGTGCGCGCAGGCTGTCCCACACATCGCCGAACGGCTCGCGTTGCAGGCCACCGGTGTGCGACAGCAACCGGCGTACGGTCAGCTCGCCGTGCGCCGGGAGGTCCAGGTGCCGGCCCACCGGGTCGTCCAGGTCCAGCAGCCCGTCGTCGCGGCACTGCAGGACCAGCACCGCGGTGAACGTCTTGGTGATCGAGCCGATCCGGAACTGGGTGCCCGCGCCCAGCGGACTGTCGGTGCCGGTTTCGCCGACGGTGCAGCTCCAGAGCGGTCGGTCGGCCCGGTGCAGCGCCGCGGAGACCGCCGGCACCCGCGCTTCGGCCTGCACCCGCCGGACCAGCCGGGCCAGGTGCTCATCCACCCCAGAGCCAGGTGCCGCCGCTGGGGTCACGCCAGGTCCCGGGCGAGCATCGGGCCGAGCGGCGCACCACCGAGCAGGTGCGCGTGCACGTGGAACACCTCCTGCCCGCCGTACGCGCCGGTGTTGAACATCAGCCGGAAACCGTCGCCGAGCAGCCCCTCGTCCTCGGCCACGGCGGCGGACGTCGCCAGCACGTCGGCGGCCAGCGCCGGGTCGCCCTGGGCGAGCGTGGCGACGTCGGCGTAGTGCTCCTTCGGAATGACCAGGACGTGCACCGGCGCCTTCGGGTCGATGTCGCGGAAGGCGAGCGTGGTGTCGGTCTCCCGGACCACTGTGGCCGGGATCTCCCCGGCGACGATGCGGCAGAACAGGCAGTCGGATCCCATCGGAGCAGTGTAGGGACCGACGGGCCGGGGACGCTCCGGCGCGGCGACCGCCACCAGCCTGCTCGCGGGCAAGGCTCGCTGAGGCAGGATGACCGGCATGACGGATCGGGCGGTACTCGTGACCGGGGCCTCGCGCGGGATCGGCCGCGCGGTGGCGGAGGCGTTCGCGGCCGGCGGCGACCGGGTGGCCATCCACCACCGCGACTCCGCCGACGCGGCCGAGGAGCTGCGCGCGCAGCTGCCGGGCACCGGGCACGTGGTGGTCCGCGCCGACCTCACCGATCCGGACGCGGTCCGGGTCATGGTCGACCGGGCCGCCGACCTGCTCGGCGGGTTGGACGTGCTGGTCAACAACGCCGGGACGTACGGCGACCGCGACGACCCGCACCCGATCTTCGGCGCCTCGTACGAGGAGTGGCAGCAGCGCTGGCGGCAGGTGGTGGAGACCAACCTGACCGGCGCCGGCAACGCCATCTGGTGCGCTGCCCAGCACATGCGCGGACGCGGCGGGCGGATCGTCAACGTCTCGTCCCGTGGCGCGTTCCGCGGTGAGCCGCACCAGCCGGCGTACGGGGCCAGCAAGGCGGGGCTCAACGCGCTGGGCCAGTCCCTCGCCGTGGCGCTGGCGCCCTACGGCATCACGATCGCCACCGTCGCGCCGGGCTTCGTGGCGACGGACATGGTCACCGAGTACCTGCACGGCGAGCAGGGGGCGGCGATCCGGGCGCAGAGCCCGTTCGACCGGGTGGGCCGACCGGAGGAGATCGCCGCCGCCGTGCACTGGCTCGCCTCACCGCAGGCCGAGTGGGCCTCCGGCACGATCGTCGATCTCAACGGCGCTTCCTACCTGCGCAGCTGAGGTCCACCCCGTCCGCAGATCACCCGACCGGGGAGGTGGTTGGCGGTTCGCGGGAGGGTAAGTCCCACCGACATGGCCGACTCCGCGCTGCTGGACCTCACCGCCGACTACCGGGTGGCCAATGGCCACGACGACGACCCTGTCCTGCTCCGCCCCGACGGCACCCCCGTCGAGACCTGGCGCGAGGACTACCCGTACGACGAGCGGCTGGACCGCGACGAGTACGACCGTGACAAGCGGCTGCTCCAGATCGAGCTGCTGAAACTCCAAGACTGGATCAAGGAGTCCGGTGAGCGTTTGGTGATCCTCTTCGAGGGTCGGGACGCGGCCGGCAAGGGCGGCACCATCAAACGCTTCATGGAGCACCTCAACCCGCGTGGCGCGTCGGTGGTGGCGCTCGCCAAGCCGGACGAGCGGGAAGCCGCCCAGTGGTACTTCCAACGTTGGCTGGCACACCTGCCGGCGGCCGGCGAGATCGTGCTGTTCGACCGTTCCTGGTACAACAGGGCCGGCGTGGAGCGGGTGATGGGCTTCTGCAGCCGCAAGGAGTACCTGGAGTTCCTGCGGCAGGCCCCGGAGCTGGAACGGATGCTGGTGCGCTCGGGCATCCGGCTGGTCAAGTTCTGGTTCTCCGTCTCCCAGAACGAGCAGCGCACCCGGTTCGCGATCCGCCAGGTCGACCCGGTCAGGCAGTGGAAGCTGTCCCCGATGGACATCGCCTCACTCGACCGGTGGGACGACTACACCGAGGCCAAGGAGGCGATGTTCTTCTGGACCGACACGGCCGACGCGCCGTGGACGGTGGTGAAGAGCAACGACAAGAAGCGGGCCCGGCTCGAGGCGATGCGGCACGTGCTGAACCGCTTCGACTACGCCGGCAAGGACCCCGCGGTGGTCGGCACACCGGACCCGCAGATCATCGGAAACGCCGGGCTGGACCTGGGGCCGGAGGAAGAGGTCGTACCGGTGTTCCCGAGGCCCTGACGGTCACCAGCGGCCGAGGCGGGCGGCGAGCACGCTGAGCGCCGCCACCCCGGCGGTGGAGGTGCGCAGCACGGCCGGTCCGAGGCGTACGGGCCGCCCGCCGGCCTCGACGAACGCGGTCAACTCGGCCGGGGCGATGCCACCTTCCGGGCCGATCACCAGCACGATCTCGCCGATGGAGGGCAGCTCGGCGGTGGTGAGCCGGTCGTCGGCCTCCTCGTGCAGCACGAACCCGGCGGCGGCACCGGCGATCCGACGGGCGACGGTGACGGTGGACTCGTCCGGCGCGCCGGCCACCACCGGCAGCCACGGCCGGCGGGCCTGCTTGGCCGCCTCCCGGGCGGTGGTCACCCACTTCTCCCGGGCGCGTACGCCCCGGTCGCCGCGCCACTGGGTCACCGAACGCGACGCCGCCCAGGGCACGATCTCGTCCACCCCGACCTCGGTCATCGCCTGCACGGCCAGCTCACCCCGGTCGCCCTTGGCGATGCCCTGCACCGTCACCAGTCGGGGTACGGGCGCGTCCGCGTACCCCCGGGAGGTGACGGTGACCTCCAGGGTGCCCCGGCCGACGGCCGTGACCACGGCGGCGGCCGTGCCACCCCGGCCGTCGGCGAGCAGCAACTCCTCGCCGACGCGCAACCGCTGCACGGTGGCGGCGTGGTGCCCCTCCGGGCCGTCCAGGGTCAGCGCGTCGCCGGTGGGCAGCGCCTCCACCAGGAACAGCGGTGCGGACACCTCAGGCGTGCCCGTTGAACGCGTCGCGCATCCGGGAGAAGAAGCCGCCCTGCTTGGACAGCTCGGCGACCTCCTCGCCCCGGGTCTTGGCGAAGTCGCGCAGCATCTTCTCCTGGTCCGGGTCGAGCTTGGTCGGCGTCCGCACGTCCAGGTGGACGTAGAGGTCGCCCCGGCCGGTGCCGCGCAGGTGCGGCACGCCCCGGGCGCGCAGTCGCAGGGTGCTGGCCGGCTGCGTGCCGGCCTTGACGTCGACGGTCTCCTCGCTGTCCAGCGTCTTGATGGTCAGCCGGGTGCCCAGCGCCGCAGCGGTCATCGGCACCGTGACCCGGCAGTGCAGGTCGTCGCCCTTGCGGGAGTACACGTCGTGCGGACGCTCGTGGATCTCCACGTAGAGGTCGCCGGCGGTGCCGCCGCCGGGGCCCACCTCGCCCTGCTGGGCCAGCCGGATCCGCATGCCGTCCTCGACCCCGGCCGGGATCTTGACGGTCAGCGAACGGCGGGTCCGCACCCGGCCGTCGCCGGCGCAGGTGGGGCAGGGGTGCGGGACGGTGGTGCCGTAGCCCTGGCACACGGTGCACGGCCGGGCGGAGACCACCTGGCCGAGGAAGGTGCGCTGCACCGACTGCACCTCGCCCCGACCACCACACGCCTCGCAGGTCGCCAGGTGCGTGCCGGCGGCGGTGCCGGCACCGGAGCAGGTGGTGCAGAGCACAGCGGTGTCGACGGTGATCGGGGCCTCCACGCCGAAGGCCGTCTCGTGCAGGTCGAGTTCGAGCCGCAGGATCGCGTCGGCCCCCGGGCGGGTACGCGGCCGTGGGCCACGGGCACCACCTCCGGCACCGCCGAAGAACGCGTCCATGATGTCCTGGAAACCGACGAACGGGCCGGCACCTCCGGGGCCACCCGGGCCGCCGGCGCCGCCGCCACCGGGGGCGAGCGGGTCACCACCCAGGTCGACGATCTGCCGCTTCCGGTCGTCCGAGAGGACCTCGTACGCGGCGTTGATGTCCTTGAACTTCTCCTGAGCCTCCGGGTCCGGATTGACGTCCGGGTGGAACTGGCGCGCCAGCTTGCGGTAGGCGCGCTTGATCTCGTCATCGGAGGCTTCCCGGCTCACACCGAGAATGCCGTAGTAGTCCCTGGCCACTGCGTTCCGTGTCCTCATGTTCGTCTCGCGTTGCGCCGGTCGGCGGCCGCAGCCGGCCGCGTCGGCCCTGACCAATCAGTTTTGGGCCAGCAACTCGCCCACGTAGCGTGCCACGGCGCGCACCGTGGCGATGTTGCCGGGGTAGTCCATCCGGGTGGGCCCCAGCACCCCCAGGCCGCCCAGGATGGTGGTGCCCGGGCCGTACCCGGTGCTGACCACCGAGGCGGCTCGCAGGTTGTCGAACTCGTTCTCGTCGCCGATCAGCACCCGGGTCGTGCTCGGCTCGGTCTCACCGATGAGCTTGAGCAGCACGACCTCCTCCTCCAGAGCTTCGAGGATCGGCCGCAGGGAGCCCTGGAAGTCGAGCAGGCCGCCGCGGGTGAGGTTCGCGGTGCCGGCGAGCGCGATCCGCTCCTCGTGCCGCTCGACGAGCGTCTCCAGCAGGACGGTGGCGAGCGTGGTCATGGTCGGACGCAGGCCGGTCGGCGCTTCCTCGACCAGCGCCTGCACCAGTGGGGGCGTCTCGGACAGCCGGGCGTTGGCGAGCTTCTCGTTGATCAGTCGGCGCAGGTCGGTGACGTCGTCGGCGGGCACCGGGCCGGGCAGCTCCACGAGTCGCTGCTCCACCCGCCCGGTGTCGGCGATCATGACGAGCATCAACCGGGTGGTGGAGATCGGCACCAGCTCCAGGTGACGCACCGAGGAGCGGGCCAGCGACGGGTACTGCACGACGGCGACCTGTCGGGTCAGTTGGGCGAGCAACCGCACCGTGCGGTGCACCACGTCGTCGAGGTCGACCGCGCCGACCAGGAAACGCTCGATGGCCCGGCGTTCGGCCGGGCTGAGCGGCTTGACCCGGGACAACCGGTCGACGAAGAGGCGGTAGCCGCGGTCGGTGGGCACCCGGCCGGCACTGGTGTGCGGCTGCCGGATGTAGCCCTCCTCCTCCAGCACGGCCATGTCGTTGCGGACCGTGGCCGGGGAGACCCCGAGCTGGTGCCGCTCGACCAGCGCCTTGCTGCCGACCGGCTCCTGGGTGGAGACGTAGTCTTCGACGATGGCGCGGAGCACGGC
Source organism: Micromonospora sp. NPDC047644 (assembly GCF_040704315.1). Classification (NCBI taxonomy): domain Bacteria; kingdom Bacillati; phylum Actinomycetota; class Actinomycetes; order Micromonosporales; family Micromonosporaceae; genus Micromonospora; species Micromonospora sp. NPDC047644. The sequence continues at coordinate 66,384 of NZ_JBEYSY010000016.1, read as the reverse complement.
GAGTTTCCGGTCGTCGAGACCCATCCTCCGCACCTCCTGTCGCACGTCGGCCGCCGGCGCTCCGGGCCGGCCGGGCCGTCCTGGCACTCGACTGTAACGAGTGCCAGTCTACGTCGGCGGGCCCGCCGACGCGATGATCAACGGACACCCTTCGGTGCGGCCCACGACACCCCGTCGAGCCGAACGGCCCGCACGACGAGGCGAAGTCGCTCTGGTGCGGCGTTGCCACCGGCACCTACCGTGACATCCATGACTGAACCTCCTCGCCCTCCCGGGTCGGGCGACCCCGGCAACTACCCGCCGGAGCCCACCTCCCCCGGGCCGTACCCGTCGGCCGAGCCGCCCACCGCACCACTGTCCGGGGCGCCCGGCCCGGCCGGCTATCCCCCGGCCGGTGGCTATCCGCCGCCCACCGGTGACCAACCGCCGTCAGGCGGCTACCCTCCGGCAGGCGGCTATCCCCCGCCGGGGGGCTATCCCCCGCCCGGCGGCTACCCGGCCGGTGGGGCCTACGGCGGCCCCGGCGGTGGCTACGCCAACAACGAGGACAAGACCTGGTCGCTGGTCGCGCACTTCGGCGGCGCGCTCGGCGCGCTGGTCAGCTTCGGTCCGCTGGGCTTCGTCGCACCGCTGGTCGCCTACCTGGCCCGCGGCCAGCAGTCGCCGACCGTCCGGGCGCACGCCCTGGCCGCCCTGAACTTCCAGATCCTCTGGTCGATCATCGCGTTCGTGCTGCTCTTCGTGAGCTGGTGCCTGCTCTTCCTGCCCAGCATCGCCGTCGTGGTGATCCAGATCCTGTTCGGGATCATCGCCGGCATCAAAGCCAACGAGGGCACCCCGTACCGCTACCCGATGACCGCCAACTTCATCAAGTGAACCGGGCCGGCCGCTCCCCCGGCCGGCCCGATTCACCGCCGTCCCGGTCGGGTGGCGGGCCGCTCAGGGCAGCAGATCGCGGACGACCGCGTCGGCGAGCAGCCGCCCCCGCAGGGTGAGCACCGCCCGGCCGGCGGCGTACTGGTCGGCTGCCAGCAGGCCGCCGGCCAGGGCCCGCTCGGCGCCGGCCCGCCCGGCCGCGTCGAGCACCTCCAGCGGGAGACCGCTGGCCAACCGCAGCCGGAGCATCACGTCCTCCATGTGCGCCTCGTCGACGGTGAGCACCTCCCGGGCCAGGCCGGGAGACTCCCCGGCGGCCAACCGCTTGGCGTACGCCGAGGGGTGCTTCACGTTCCACCAGCGGACCCCGCCGACGTGGCTGTGCGCCCCCGGCCCCAGCCCCCACCAGTCCGCGCCGGTCCAGTAGAGCAGGTTGTGCCGGCAGCGGGCCTCCTCGGTGCGGGCCCAGTTGGAGACCTCGTACCAGGAGAGCCCGGCCGCGTCGAGCGCGGCCTCCGCGGCCAGGTAGCGGTCCGCGGCCACGTCGTCACTGGGGTACGCCAGCTCGCCGCGCCGCATCCGGGCGGCGAGCCGGGTGCCGTCCTCGACGATCAGGGCGTACGCGCTGACGTGGTCCGCCCCGGCGGCGACGACCTGCTCCAGCGAGGCGGCGAAGTCCTCGGGCCGCTCCCCCGGGGTGCCGTAGATCAGGTCCAGGTTGACGTGCTCGAACCCGGCGTCGCGCGCCTCCAGGGCGGCGGCGGTGGCCCGGCCGGCGCTGTGCTTGCGATCGAGGATCGCCAGGACCCCCGGGGAGGCGGACTGCATGCCCAGCGAGATCCGGGTGTAGCCGGCGGCCCGCAGCAGCTTCAACGATTCCGGGGTGACCGATTCGGGGTTGGCCTCGGTGGTCACCTCGGCGTCGGCGGCCAGCCCCCAGGTGCTGTCGATGCCGTCGAGGATGCGGGCCAGGTCGTCGGCGGGGAGCAGGGTGGGCGTGCCGCCGCCGACGAAGACGGTGTCGACCCGGGGCGGCGGAGTGTCGCCGAGCACCCGGGCGGCGAGCCTCAGCTCGGCCAGCACCGTGTCCGCGTACCCCTCGCGGCTCGCGCCGCCGCCCAGCTCGGCGGCGGTGTAGGTGTTGAAGTCGCAGTATCCGCAGCGACTGGCGCAGAACGGCACGTGCACGTACACGCCGAAGCCGCGCGCGCCGACCGCCTCGGTGGCGGTGGCGGGCAACGATCCGTCGACGGGGACGGTCTCACCATCTGGAAGGACGCCGGGCATGGCCACTAGTGTGCCCGGCATGACCTCTCCCGACGTCCTCGTGCGGGTCGCCACGGCCCGTGGGGTGACCACCCTCACCCTCGACAGCCCGCACAACCGCAACGCCCTCTCCACCGCCCTGATGACCCAGTTGCTGGTCGGGCTGGCGGATGCGGTCGCCGACGAGGCGGTGCGAGTGATCGTGCTCGACCACACCGGCCCGGTGTTCTGCTCCGGCGCGGACCTGAAGGAGACCGCCGCGGCGTACGCCAGCGGGACGGTGCCGGCCGGAATGCTGGGTGACGTGCTGGCGGCGCTCTGGGAGTGCCCGAAGCCGGTGCTGGCCCGGGTCGGCGGGCCGGCGCGGGCCGGCGGGCTGGGCCTGATCGCCGCCGCCGACCTGGCGGTCTGCGCCGACGAGGCGACCTTCGCGTTCACCGAGGTCCGCATCGGGGTGATCCCGGCGGTGATCTCGGCGACCGTGCTGCCCCGGCTGCACCCGCGCGCCGCCGCCGAGCTGTACCTGACCGGGGACACCTTCGACGGCCGCCGGGCCGCCGAGGTCGGCCTGGTGACGGCCTCCGTCCCGGCGGACGGGTTGGACGACGCGGTACGGGGCTACTGCGACTCACTGGTGCGCGGCGCGCCCGGTGCGCTGGCCGGCGCGAAGGAGCTGCTGCGGCGACCGGGCACCGCCGAATTGCGGGCCGATCTGGCCCGGCTCTCCGCCGTCTCGACGGGCTACTTCCTCTCCGACGAGGGGCGCGAGGGGGTCTCCGCGTTCCGTGAACGTCGGCCGGCCCGCTGGGTGCCCGCCCTGGACGGCGACAGGCCCTAGGGCGCCGCCTTCGGTTGGCGACGCCCCGGTCTCCGGTCCGGTCAGCGGGGTTCGGGTCACCAGGCGGTCGCGCCGCCGTCGACCGGGTAGTTCGCCCCGGTGATGTACGACGCCCGGTCGGACGCGAGGAAGACCACCAGCTCGACGACCTCCTCGGGGCGCGCGAAGCGCTTGAGCAGCGTCTTGGCCGTGATCGCGTCGCGGGCCTCCTGGTTGTCACCGAGGTCGCGTTCGCTGGCCGGGGTGAGGGTCGGCCCGGGGCTGATCGCCACCGCGCGGATGCCGTGCGGCGCGCCTTCGAGGGCGAGCTGTCGCGTCATGCCGATGATGCCGGCGTTCGCGGCGGTGTGGCCGACCATCGGCGGGACGTGGCCGCCGATCATCCCGGCCATGGAGGCGGCGCTGATGATGACGCCACCACCGCGCTGGACCAGGTGCGGCCAGGCGAACTTCGACACGAAGTACGGAATGTCGAGTTCTCCGGTGATGGTGTAGCGCCAGTCCTGCACGGAGAAGTCGGGCATCGGGCCGAAGCGCAGCGCGGCGGCGTTGTTGTAGACCACGTCGAGCCCGCCATAGGCGGCCGCAGCGTCGTCGACGAGCTTGCGTACCTGCTCGGGGTCGGTGAGGTCGACCGGCGCGATGCCGGTCATCTCGCCGCCCGCGCGCCGGACGAGTTCGACGGTTTCGTCGTTACCGGCGACCTGGAGGTCGGCCCCGACGACCTTCGCGCCCTCTCGGGCGAAGGTCAGCGCCGCGACGCGGCCCAGGCCCCCGCCGGTGCCAGTGATCAGCACGACCTTGCCATCGAGCGTTCCCATGGAACTCCTCCTTGTCTGGGTGACCAACGCGCCCGGCTTCGCGGCGGTAGGTCGGATTGACATGTCAAATGAGTTAAGCCCTTGACCGGTCAATCGCTTCCCGATAGCGCGTACCCGGTGACGCGCCCGACAGCCCTGCGCGTCGCAACGGCGTGGCAGGTGAGATCGCGACCGGAGCGGGAACGTCGCCAACCGGTACGCGGCAGCGGAGCCGGCCCCGAACCGGTCGGAGCCGGCCAAGCCGGGCCCGAACCGCTCGGACGACCCGGAAGGGGCCTGCGGGGACGTACGCTTGTCGGACTGTCGATCTGGGGGTGTGGGTGCGAACTCGGGCAACCGTGGCGGGTGGAGTGGTGCTCATCCTCGTCGCCGTGATCGCGATGTGGCTCGTGGTACGACAGGTCGGCGACAACCTCAGGTTGCCGCTGGTGGCACGCAAGTGCACGGTGCAGGCCGACGGACGTGTCGCGCTGGACGCCGACCAGATGGCCAACGCGGCGACCATCGCGGCGATCGGCGCGAAGCGCGGAATGCCCGAGCGGGCCGTCGTGGTCGCGCTCGCCACCGCGTACCAGGAGTCCGGGCTGCGCAACCTCGCCGACGGCGACCGCGACTCGGTCGGCCTGTTCCAGCAGCGGCCGAGCCAGGGCTGGGGCACCCCCGCACAGATCCGCGACCCTCGGTACGCGGCGAACCGGTTCTACGCGGCCCTCAAGAAGGTGCGTGGCTGGGAGAAGATGCGCGTCACCGACGCCGCCCAGCGGGTGCAGCGCTCGGCGTTCCCTGAGGCGTACCAGAAGTGGGCCGACGACTCCGAGGTGCTCAGCCGGGCCCTGCTCGGCGACGCCAGCGGCGCGGTCGCCTGCACGGTGGGGCGCACCCCGGCGATGCACGGTGCGGAAGCGGTCGCGCAGTTGACCCGCAACCTGGTGCTGGACTGGGGGCTCAAGGGCACCGACCCGACCGACCAGACCGGGTTGGCGGTGACTCCGGGCGACCAGCGCGACGGCTGGCGGTACGCGCACTGGCTGGTCTCGCACGCTCAGGACCACGGCGTGAAGCGGGTCCGCTTCGGCGACCTGGAGTGGACCGCCCGCGGCGGCTCGTGGGGCCGGGTGGACACGAAACAGAACCCGGCCGGCCAGGTGGTCGCCGAGGTGTTCAACGAGGGTTGACCGACCCGGATCTCTTAACCGGCAGTCACCGCACAATCGGGCAATGCAGGCTCAACCGCACTATTGATCACGCAAATCTCACTCTGTGCGTTTCTCTCGCTGCATGGGGTCCCGCCGTGGCCCAATCCCGCACCACGCCCTCCCCGACGCCTGGACCGCCGCGTTACGATCGGCGGCCTGTGCCAGAAAAGGTTTCACCTCATGGGGAGGGGTACGACGCGGTGTTCGATTACGGCGACCGGACCGGTTACGAACCGATCAGCGACACTGACCGCAAGGAGTTCCACGAGCAGGGCTTCCTCCTGCTGCGCAACGTCCTGACGGAGGACCACCGGGCGGCGCTGGAGGCGGCTGTCGACCGCGTCTACGCGGAGGAGCAGGCCAAGGGCACCACCAAGAAGGACGGCACCCTGCACCTGCTGGGCTTCCTGGAGCGTGACGAGCTCTTCGGTGAGCTGCTGACCCACCCGATCGCCTTCCCGTACATGTGGGGGCTGGCCGGCTGGAACATCTACACGCACCACAACCACCTGGACGTCACCCCGCCGGCCGCCGAGCCGGAGAAGCCGTACTGGGGTTGGCACCAGGACGGGTACCGGCAGAACTCCGACCCGGAGACGATGGACCCGAACCTGCCTCGGCCGATGTTCTCGCTGAAGGTCGCGTACGTGCTGTCGGACCTCTCCGAGACCGGCCGTGGCGCCACCAAGGTCATCCCGGGTAGCCACCTGAAGAACTCGCTGCCCCGGCCGGCGGACCTGACCGTGCAGAACCCCGACCCGGAGGGCACGGTGGAGATCACCGCCAACCCGGGCGACGCCTTCATCTTCGACCGCCGGCAGTGGCACTCGCGGTCGACGAACCTGTCGACCATCACCCGCAAGATGCTCTTCGTCGGCTACACCTACCGGTGGATCCGTCCGCTGGACGAGCTGCACCCCGACGTGAACGGCGAGTGGTACCGCAACCGCACTCCGGTGCAGCGCCAGCTGATCGGTGAGGGCACCCACACCGCCAACTACTGGGGCATCAACTGGGACGGGTACGTCGACGACGAGATCCCGCTGCGCAAGGAGCTCAAGGAGCGCGGTCTGCTCGACCGCAACATCCCCTGGCTCCGCTGACGTGATGCGGAAGGGCCCCTTGTCACGCGGGTAGCGATGACAGGGGGCCCTTTCCGTACGTCGAGGACGACGGTCGGCGGCGGCCGGGTCGGCTAGCCCCGGGCGGCGAGACGTCGCCGGGCCTTCTCCCGGATCGGCTCCGGCAGCTCCTCGGCGTCGAGCAACCGAGGCAGCAACTCCGGCTCCAGGCTGGTCGCCCGGAACACCTCGCCGATGGTCACGCCGTGCGCCGGCCGGTCCACCACCTCGACCGGGTCGCCCGCGCCGACCTCTCCCTCGTGCAGCACCCGCAGGTAGGCCCCGGGCGACGCCCGGACGGTGAACCGCTTGATCAGATCCGGTACGCCCCAGAACCCCGCGAAGGTGGTGCAGGGGGTGCGCGGCTTGGTGACCTGGAGCACGGCAGACCCGACCTGCCACCGCTCACCGATCACCGCGCCGGTGAGGTCGACCGCGTACGTCGTCAGGTTCTCACCGAAGCCTCCGGGCCCGATCTCCCGCCCCAGCTCGGTCGCCCACCACGCGGCGTCCTCCTCCGCGTAGGCGTAGACCGCCTGGTCGGGACCTCCGTGATGGGCCCGCTCGCCGATGAAGTCGCCGCTGAGGCCGCCGGTGAGCACCGACACCGGGCCGTCCACCGGCCGCTTGTCGATGCCGCTGCGACCGCTCGCGTCGCCGGCCCACCCCGCCTCGGTCACGATGCCGAGGTTCACCGCTGCCACCCTGCCCGTCATGGCGACCAGCCTAACGGCGCGTCGAAGCCGGGAGGGGTCACCTCTCGGCGGAAAAAGAAAGTACTTTCCTGTCAGGCAAGTGTTGTGCTCTACTTGCCTGACAGGAAAGTACTCGCCTTCCTCTCAGGAGCAGTCATGACCGAGCCTGGCATCACTCCAGCGTCAGCCGCCGACGCGCTCGCCGAGATCCACGCCCGCCGCGACCAGGTGGTCAGCACCTCCCTTGTTCCGCACTGGTACTGGCCCGCGTTGGGCGGGCTCATAGTCGCCTTCACCGCAGCCGTGGAGACTGACCGGCCGTGGGTGGTCGCGGCGGGCTCGGTGGCGTACGCGATCGGTCTGGCCGCTGTCGTGGGCCGAGTCGTGGTGCGGCATCGCGCCCAGGTCCACAGCAGCCTCATCGGCGCACACGGCGCGATCATCATCGCCGCCTACGTGTCCGTCCTGGTCGCGCTCAGCATCAGCACCGGCTTCGCCGCCGAAGCAGCCGGCCTGGCCTGGCCCGCGACGACCGGCGCGATCACCGCAGCCGGCGCAATGACCGCCACCGGGCCGCCCCTGATGCGTTACCTTCGCCAGGTGATGATCACTCGACCGCTCGGCGGCGGCCAGTGAGCCTTTCCCGATTCGACGAACTGATCCACGCGCCGACGCGACTGTCCCTGGTGAGCCTGCTCGCGGCCACCGAGTGGGCGGAGTTCCGCTACCTGCGGGAGCAGATCGGGCTGTCCGACTCGGCGCTGTCCAAGCAGCTCAGCACGCTGGAGCAGGCCGGGTACGTCGAGATCCGCAAGAGCTTCGTGGGCAAGCGCCCGCGCACCTCGGTGGCCCTGAGCAGTGCCGGTCGGGCAGCGTTCGACGGGCACGTGGCGGCGTTACAGCACATCGTCGCCCGGTCGGGGCTCACCGTCCTGCCCGGGGACTGACCACCGGCCCCGGCAGTCGTCCGCGGCCGGCGGGTCAGCCCTTGACGGCGCCGGCGACCAGGCCGGAGACCATCCTGCGTTGCACCAGCAGGAAGAAGATGATGACCGGCAGGGTGAACAGGGTGGACGCCGCCATCACCGGCCCCCAGTTGGTGTCGTCCCGACCGAAGAAGAAGGTCATCGCCACCGGCAGGGTGTAGCTGCCCTGGTCGTTGATGAACGTCAACGCGAAGATCAGCTCGTTCCACGCGGTGATGAAGGAGAAGATGCTGGTCGCCACCAGGCCGGGCGCGACCAGCGGAAAGAGCACCCGGCGGAAGATCTGGGCCCGGCTGGCCCCGTCGATCGCCGCCGCCTCCTCCAGTTCCTTCGGCACCGCGGCGACGAAGCCGCGCAGCATCCAGACCGCGAACGGCAGCGAGAATCCGAGATACGTGAGGATCAGGCTGGGCAGGGTGTTGTAGAGCCCGAGCCGCTGGATCATCAGGAACAGCGGGATGACCAGCGCTTCCAGCGGGATCATCTGCACCACCAGCAGCATGATGAGGAAGCTGGTCCGCAGCTTGAAGCGGAACCGGGCCACCGCGGTCGCGGCGAGCAACGCCACCAGGCCGCTGAGCACCACAGTGGAGACGGCGACCAGCGCGCTGTTGAGGAAGAAGTCCAGGAAGCTGACGCCGGGGATCAGGTTGCCGGTCAGGATCTCCCGGTAGTGCGCCAACGTCGGATGGGTCGGCACCGGTTGCGGGGTGGCCGAGAAGATCTCGTTGCTCGGCTTCAGCGAGGTGGAGATCATCCAGTAGACCGGGAACGCCGCGAAGAGCGCGACCAGCAGCCCGGCGCCGTTGAGGGCGATTTTCTTCACGACTCGTCCTCCTGCCTGAGCACCATCCGCACGTAGAAGCCGGTGACCACGAGCAGGATCAGCGTGAGGATCACCGCGATGGCAGCGCCGAGCCCGTACTTGGGCGGCGGGGAGAAGGCTTCGGCGTACGAGTAGATGGCGAGCATGAACGTCGGCCGGTCCTGGGTGCCGCCGGCCAGCACGAACTGCTGGGTGAAGACCTTGAAGTCCCAGATGGTGGAGAGCACGATCAGGATCCCGAAGACCGGCCGCAGCAGCGGGAACGTGATCTTCCAGAAGACCCGCCACGGGCTGGCGCCGTCCACCCGGGCCGCCTCGTGCAACTCGCTCGGCACGCTCTTGAGACCGGCCAGCACACTCACCGCGATGAACGGGAACGAGTGCCAGACCACCACCAGGGTGAGGATGGCGAAGAACAGCAGCGGCGAGTTGAACCAGCCGTAGCCGGTCCAGTCGCTGCGCCCGAACAGGCCGGTCGAGAGCCCGTCCGGCAACGCGTTGAACAGCCACGTGACCAGGCCGCTCGTGTCGTCGAAGATCCATTTCCAGACGATGGTGCCGGTCAGCGCCGGCGTGGCCCAGGCGAGCATCACGCAACTGGCCACGAACGTCGCCATCTTTCGACCGAGCCGGTTGAGCAGCAACCCCACCAGGGTGCCGAGCACCATGGTGAGCAGCACGTTCGCCGCGGCGAACAGAACCGTGTTGCGCAGCACTGTCAGGAAGAACGGGTCGGAGAGGATGTCGGCGTAGTTGCCGAGCCCCACCCACGGCCACTCCCGATCGCCGCGCAGTTGCCGGACGCTGTTCAGCCGGTAGAAGGACATCCCCACCACCTGGCCGAGCGGCCAGAGCAGCAGCACTCCGATGATCAGCAGGGCGGGCAGGAGCAGCAGATAGGGCAGGCGGTCCACCCGGCGACGCCGCCGCGCGGGGGTCTCCCGCGCGGCGGACGTCTCCGGCACCTCGGTCAGCGTGGTCACTTGGCGTTGAGGATGCTTTCCATCTCAGCGGCCGCGTCGGCGGTAGCCTTCTCGACCGTCTTCTGACCCTTCATGACCGAGCTGTTCATCGCCTGGGTCACCGTCTTCGTCCGGCTGACCTCCACCCACTTCGGAGTGAGCGGCGTGAGCTTGGTGTTCTGCATCGTGGTGGCGAACGACGCCATCACCTTGTCGTTCGCGTACGCGCCACCGGAGACCAGATCCTGATAGACCGGGAAGAAGCCGAGGCTGCTGGCGAAGCTCTGCGCGTTCTTCTTGTTCAGCAGCACGGTCAGGTAGTCCCAGGCCAGGTCCTGCCGCTCGCTGTCCTTCCAGATCGCCACGTCCGAGCCGCCCGCGAAACCGGGTGCCGCCTTGCCGTCCGGGCCGGGGATCGGGAACGTACCCCAGACCTTCTCGATCTCGGGGTTGTCCTTCTTGATGGCGCCCTGCTGCCAGCTACCGGCGAAGGCCATCGCGGCCTTGCCGGTGGCGAACTGGGTACGCGCGTCGATCTCGTTCCAACCCGCCGCCGCGGGCGGGGCGACCTTGTGCACCGTCACCAGATCGGTCCAGTACTTGACGGCCCGCTGCGCCTCGGGGGTGGTGTAACCGGACTTCCAGGTGCCGCCCTGGTTGCTGGCGATCTCGCCGCCGGCACCCCAGAGGAAGGAGTAGAAGGGCAGTTCGGAGTTGCCGGGCAGGGCGATGCCGTAGGTGCCCTTCTTCTTCGCCTGCACCGCCTTGGCAACGGTGACCAGGTCGTCCCAGGTCTTCGGGGGCTGCACGCCGGCCTCGGCGAACCAGTCGGTGCGGTAGTAGATCGCGCGCACACCCGCGTACCAGGGCACGCCGTACTGCTTGCCGTCGAGCTGCGCGTTGCGCACCAGGTCGGGCAGCAGATCCTTGCCGTCGGCCCAGCCACCCATCCGACCACTCACGTCGGCGAGCGCCTCCTGGGCGGCCCAACCCTGAGTCTCGGTGTTGCCCAGCTCGGTGATGTCCGGTCCCTCACCGCCGGCGAGCGCCGCCTGGAACTTCTTGGGCGCCTCCAGCCAGGGGATGTACTGCACGACCACATCGGTGTCGGGGTGCTTCTGGCGGAACTCGGCCTCGACCCCGTCGAGGAAGGAGTTCTGCGCGTCCCCGCCCTCACCCATCATCCAGACCGTGAGCTTGCTGTCGTCGGCTGCGTCGTCGCCGGAGCCTCCACAGCCGGTCAGCACCATCGCGGCCGAGGCCACCATGGCGGTGACCGGGGCCAGCCGCTTCCACCTGTTCACGCCACTTCTCCCCTCGCGCCGCCTGGAACTAACCTTCTCCGCCGCACCCTAGTACGGAGAATTCCTTTACGACAGTGGGCGGGACTGGCCGAAGCGTGGCGACCGTACCGCAGCGGCTCGACGACGGGCACTCCCACATCCGGCCAAAGTCGGTCCTTTCAGCACGAAAGAGCGCCCGGCTCTCGGCCGGGCGCTCTTTCCAGTCGTACTGTCCTACTGGTGGTGCTGTGTCGCCAGATGATGCCAGGTCGTTACCGGGTCACGCGGCGGCGGCCACCCACACCGGCCACCAGCGCGACAGCGATCGCGGCAACCACGACCTGCACCAGCAGCTCGCCCCAGTCGACACCGCTCGTCTCGGTCGCGATGCCGATGGCCCGCGCCAGGACGGTGCCCAGCAGCGCGGCGCCGATACCGATCAGCAGGTGCAGCCAGATCGGCATGTTCTGCTTGCCCGGAACGACCAGGCGGCCGAGCGCGCCGACGATGAGACCAACAACGATCGCAGTGATGATGCCCCACACGGTGAGCTCCACGGCCACCCTCCTTCAAGAATGTCTGACACACGGTTCGTGTGCTTCCTGTCGTGACCGTTAATTGCCCTACCCACCAAAATTCCAAACCGACTACACGGCCCAAACGATCACGACTTGATGAACAACGGCACGACACCCCCCACCCCCCACCCCGCGCCCCCGCGCCCCGCGCCCACGCCCGCCCGCGCCCGCGCCCGCGCCCGCGCTGATCTTGCACTTTCGGTGGTCGATAGGAGTGGGGTGACCGGAATGTCGCAGCAGAAACTGCAAGATCGGCGGGTTGGAGGGCTCCGTGACTCCGCGGTACTGCTTCAACGGCGTCTCGCGCCGGTGCGCCCGTCCTGTATCGCACCCAAGATCGTGCTACATCCTGGTTGTAGTGGCATCGCGGCCAGGTGGAAGCCACTACAACCAGGATCGAGCACGGTCTTGGCGCTAGACGGGGCACCCGGACTCGGCGGGCCAGGACACGGGCGCCGGACAGAGGCGCAGGACGTGGCGCCGGACAAAGGAAGCAGGACGTGGCGCCGAAAAAAAGCGCAGGACGTGGCGCCGGACAGAGCCGTGGGACGCGGCGCGGGTGGGCTGGACGACGCTGCGGCCTAAGGCCTGTTTCATAAGAACCGGCCTGCGCCGGGCCCGGACGACGACCGGCGGCGTTGCGGTTGCGTCCGGGTACCGGTGTTGTATCCGGACGAAACCACGCCTTGCCGGATCGCCGCCCGGACACCGCCTCGGCTCGACCGCCCCCATGAAAGAGGCCTTAGTCGGACGCAGCTATTCGCTGGATCAGATCCCCGTCGATCGAGTCTTGATGCACCGAGGGGCGCCCGACCTGATGGCCGAGCGCCCCTCGAAAGTTGTTGCGGTAGTACGAGTTGCTGGTGTTACCGGGTCACGCGGCGGCGGCCACCCACACCGGCCACCAGCGCGACAGCGATCGCGGCAACCACGACCTGCACCAGCAGCTCGCCCCAGTCGACACCGCTCGTCTCCGTCGCGATACCGATGGCCCGCGCCAGGACGGTGCCCAGCAGCGCGGCGCCGATACCGATCAGCATGTGCAGCCAGATCGGCATGTTCTGCTTGCCCGGGACGACCAGGCGGCCGAGCGCGCCGACGATGAGACCAACAACGATCGCAGTGATGATGCCCCACACGGTGAACTCCACGGTCGCCCTCCTTCAAAAGAATGTCTGACACACGAGGTGTGTGCTTCCTGTCGTGACCGCTAAGTGCCCGACCCACCGAAAGCCCAAACCGACTCACCTCAATAGACAGCGCCAGTCGTCAATGCTTCGGAGGTGCGTCGGTTGATGGGGCGCGTGTCCACACAGGTAGGAGCCCATCTTCTCGGCCCCCCGGGGCCACGGCAGAGATTGAAAAAAATCCGCACGGCGGCCACACGTACCGCACCGCAGCGCTGGGCGGCCGGCAGACACGGCGGCCCACCGAGGTCAGAACGGGCGAGCACACCCTCGCGAAACACGACGCACCCGGGCGAGCACACCCTCGCGAAACGCGACGCGCCCGGGCGCGGACGGCACCCGGGCGAGCACACCCTCGCGCCCGGGTGCGGACGGCATCCGGGCGAGCACACAGCGAAAACGCGACGCGCCCGGGTGCGGACGGCATCCGGGCGCGTACGGCGGCGCGAACTACTTCTTGCCGGCGGCCTTGCCGTCGCCGGAGTCGGAGGAGAGGGCGGCGATGAAGGCCTCCTGCGGCACCTCGACCCGGCCGACCATCTTCATCCGCTTCTTGCCTTCCTTCTGCTTCTCCAGCAGCTTGCGCTTACGGCTGATGTCGCCGCCGTAGCACTTGGCGAGCACGTCCTTGCGGATCGCCCGGATGGTCTCCCGGGCGATGACCCGGCTGCCGATGGCCGCCTGGATCGGCACCTCGAACTGTTGGCGCGGGATCAGGGTGCGCAGCTTGGCGGCGATGGTGACGCCGTAGTTGTACGCCTTGTCCTTGTGCACGATGGCACTGAACGCGTCCACCGGCTCGCCGTGCAGCAGGATGTCCACCTTCACCAGCTCGGACGCCTGCTCGCCGGAGGGCTCGTAGTCGAGTGAGGCGTAGCCCTTGGTACGGCTCTTCAACTGGTCGAAGAAGTCGTAGATGATCTCCGCGAGGGGCAGCGTGTAGCGCAGCTCCACCCGGTCGGCGGAGAGGTAGTCCATGCCGAGCAGGGTGCCGCGCCGGCCCTGGCAGAGCTCCATGACCGCGCCCACGTAGTCGTTCGGCGTCAGCACGGTGGCCCGCACCACCGGCTCGTACACCTCGGCGATCTTGCCGGTGGGGTATTCGCTCGGGTTGGTGACGACGATCTCCGCGCCGTCGTCGGTGATCGCCCGGTAGACGACGTTGGGCGCGGTGGAGATCAGGTCGAGGTTGTACTCGCGCTCCAGCCGCTCCCGGATGATCTCCAGGTGGAGCAGGCCGAGGAAGCCGCAGCGGAAGCCGAAGCCGAGCGCACCCGAGGTCTCCGGCTCGTAGTCGAGGGCGGCGTCGTTGAGCTTGAGCTTGTCCAGCGCCTCGCGCAGGTTGGGGTAGTCGGACCCGTCGATCGGGTAGAGGCCGGAGTAGACCATCGGCTTCGGGTCCTTGTAGCCACCCAACGGCTCGGCGGCCGGCCGGCCGTTGATGGTGACGGTGTCGCCGACCCGGGACTGCCGGACATCCTTCACACCGGTGATCAGGTAGCCGACCTCGCCGACGCCGAGCGCCTCGGCCTTGACCATCTCGGGTGAGATGACACCGATCTCCAGCAGCTCGTGCACCGCGCCGGTGGACATCATCTTGATCCGGTCGCGGGCGCTGATCCGGCCGTCGATGACCCGGACGTACGTGACGACGCCGCGGTAGACGTCGTACACCGAATCGAAGATCATGGCCCGGGCGGGCGACTCGGCCTCACCGACCGGCGGCACGAACTGCCGGACGATCTCGTCGAGCAGGTGTGGTACGCCCTCGCCGGTCTTACCGGAGACCCGGATGCAGTCGGCGGGGTCGCCGCCGATCAGGTGGGCCAACTCCTCGGCGTACTTCTCGGGCTGCGCGGCCGGCAGGTCGATCTTGTTGAGCACCGGGATGATGCGCAGGTCGTTCTCGAGAGCCAGGTAGAGGTTGGCCAGGGTCTGCGCCTCGATGCCCTGCGCGGCGTCGACCAGCAGCACGGCACCCTCACAGGCGGCCAACGACCGGGACACCTCGTAGGTGAAGTCCACGTGCCCCGGGGTGTCGATCATGTTGAGCACCGCCTGCTCACCAGCCCGCTCACCCTCGCGGATGGTCCACGGCATGCGGACGGCCTGGCTCTTGATGGTGATGCCGCGCTCGCGCTCGATGTCCATGCGGTCCAGGTACTGCGCGCGCATCTGCCGCGGGTCGACCACGCCGGTGAGCTGCAACATCCGGTCGGCCAGGGTCGACTTCCCGTGGTCGATGTGGGCGATGATGCCGAAGTTCCGGATGCGACCGGGGTCGGTGGCACCAGGGGCGTTCGCGCCGGGATCGAGCTTCGGTGGCACAGCGGTCCGTTCTGGTCGGCTGACGTGAACAGGCCGGCGCGTCGCCGACCCCCTCTATGTTCCCACGCCGCCGGGGTGCGCCCACTGCGCGGGCGATGGAACGGCCCGAGGACCCCTCACTCCATCGGCGGCTCGACGAAGAGTGCGGCCAGCCGGGGCAGCCGGCGACGCGCCTCGTCCTCGTCGTCGAAGTCCCAGAAGTCGTTGAGATCCGGCGTCCGCACCGGGTCGCGGTCCGCCGGCAACTCGGTCGCGGTGGCCTTGCGGTACGCGTCCCACGGCACCGACAGCATCTGCTCGGCGGAGAACTCCTCGCCGCTGAGCGAGGCCGCCCGCACCTGGGGCAGTTCGGCCAGCGAGTCCGGTTCGGTGACCGCGCCGGCGAAGACGGCCCGTCCCTGGGTCATCAGCCAGCCCCGGAAGTGTTCGAAGCCCTCAGCCGACGCACCACCGTTGATCAGGTACGCCGCACCCCACAGATCCGCCTTGTGCGAGGCGGCCAGCACCCGCGTCTGGTGCCGCGCGTACCCGATGATGTCCTCCGGGGCGCGCTCGGCGAGCAACGCCACAGCTCGGGCGGCGACCGGGCCAGGCTCACCCCCGCCGCCGGCCCGTGCCTGGTCGATCAGCTGCCAGAAGTCCTCGGTCCTCATGGCTTGGCAGTCTGGCAGTGTCGCCGTGCGTCGCGCACGTACCCCGGTGCAGCATGGTGTGATGTCCTCTCTCCCGCTGCCGCCGTACCACGCGAGCGCCCTGCGCCCGTCGTGGCCGGCGTTACCGGCGGCGCTGCGGGCCGCGGTCGCCGAACGGCTCGGCGCGCCGGTGGTCGCCGCCCGGGTCGCGGGCGCGGGCTTCACCCGCGGGTTCGCCGCCGTGCTCGACACCGCCGACGGTGGTCGGGCCTTCGTGAAGGCCGCGCCCGCCGCCGAGCAACCGCACCTGGTCGACTGGTACGCCCGGGAGGCCGCGATCCTGGACCGGCTGCCGGCGGACCTGCCGGCGCCCCGCCCCCGGTGGACCCTCTCCGCGGCCGGCTGGTTCGTGCTCTGCACCGACGCCGTCGACGGGCACACCCCGCACCTGCCCTGGACGCCCGCCGAGCTGGACGCCACCCTCGCCGGGTACGCGCGGATCGCCGCCGCCCTGGCCGACCCGCCGGTCGAGCTGACCGCGCTCGACCTGCCGCACCTGGCCGACCTGGCCCGGTCGGACATCCTCTGGTGGGAGGAGGTCGCGGCGGGTCGGGAGCCGACCCCGCCGCTACCCGAGCCACTGCTCGACCGGCTGCCCGAGCTGGTGGAGTTGGAGTCCCTCCTCCCCCGGTACGCCGCCGGAGCGACCGGCCTGATCCACGGCGACCTGCGGGTCGACAACGTGCTGATCGGCCCGGACGGCCGAGCCTGGTTCTGCGACTGGACCTGGGTCTGCTCCGGGCCGGCCTGGTTCGACCTGGCCGGCCTGCTGCTCACCGCGTACGCCAGCGGGCTGGACGCGGACCGACTCTTCGCCGGGCACCCGGCCACGGCGGGCGCGCCCCCGGACGCGCTGGACGCGACCCTGGCCGCGTTGGCCGGCTACTACCTCACCGGCGCTGCGGCGGCACCGCCGACGGCCTCGCCGCACCTACCCGCCCACCAGCGGTGGAGCGGCGAGCAGTCACTCGACTGGCTGGCTCACCGCCAGGGCTGGCGGCCCGGCGACTGTTGATCAACTCGGGTTCCTTGAAGTCGGGTTGTCTGCCACGCTGGGTCGCCCCGGTTTCCAGGAAGCCGAGTTGACCAAGCGTCGAGCGCCGGGGTGAACCCCCCACGGCCCGGATGAACCCCGCTCTGACCGAGCCGTTTTGGCTCGTCCCGGGCGACCTGGTAACCTGGCTATTCGCGCAGCGATGACGCACGTTCGTCATCATGTGCAATAAGCTGACCAACCCGAGCTATCAAGACGAGGCTGTCGCGTGGCGAACATCAAGTCCCAGATCAAGCGCAACCGGCAGAACGAGAAGGCCCGGCTGCGCAACAAGTCGGTCAAGTCGTCGCTGAAGACCGCCGTCCGGAAGTTCCACGAGGCTGCCGAGGCCGGTGACGTCGAGAAGGCGACCGCGCTCATGCTGGACGCCTCGCGCAAGCTGGACAAGGCCGTCAGCAAGGGCGTGATCCACTCCAACCAGGCCGCGAACCGCAAGTCCGCGATCGCGAAGCGCGTGGTGTCGCTCTCCGCCTGACGATTTCACAGTCAGACTGATTCGGAAAACCCCGGGCCCCAGGCCCGGGGTTTCCGTGTGTTCAGAAGCCGGCCGTGTTCAACCGAACCGGCCGTCGCGTTCAACCGAGCCGGGCGTCGTGTTCAACCGAGCCGGGCGTCGCGGGCGAGGGCCCCGACGGGGTCGGCGCTCAGTCTGACGGGTTGGCCCGCCGGGGCGGCGGCACCGGGTCGGCGGTGATCACCACGCCGGGGACGCTGTGCGAGATCCACTCCACCCGGGCTCGGCCGACCACCGGTTCCATCTGCCGGCGAAACCGGTCTCGTTCCTGCTCGGGCACGAGCGCGGCGGAGCGGACCACGATCGCGGCCACCATGTCGTTGAGCTTCACCATGGCGGCCACCACGACCGGCAGCACCAGCACCGCCCACCAACTGACCAACTCGGCGAGGGCCAGCAGCACCGCCAGGGCGATGGCACCCTCGAAGAAGAGGAAGCACAGCACGCCGCCGGGGTTGACGAACCGCAGGCCGAGGAGCCGGGCGTAGAGCGGCCGGTAACGCGCCTCGTCCACGGGAATGGTGGCCCACGCCGGGCGGTTCGCCCCCGTCACCTGGCGCTGCCCTGCCGGGCCGCCGCGACCGAGAAGACCGCACGCTCCAGGGCGTACGCCCGGTCGTCGGAGCCGCCCTTGACGGCCGCGTTGCACTCGGCGGCGACCTGCATGGCCCGGACCAGGCCCTCCGGCGTCCAGCCCCGCCCCTGCCGCTGCGCCCGCTCGATCTTCCAGGAGGGCATTCCGAGGCTGCTGGCGAGCTGGTACGGGCTACCCCGCCCGGCCGACGCCACCCGGGCCACCGTGCGCACCCCGTCCGCCAGGGCGTCGGCGATGGGCACCGGGTCGACACCGACGTGCAGGGCCCAGCGCAGTGCTTCGAGCGCCGCCGGCACGTCGCCGACCATTGTGGCGTCCGCCACCGTGAAGCCGGTCACCTCGACCCGACCCCGGTAGTAACGGGAGACCGTCTCGGCGCTGATCCGCCCATCGGTGTCGGCGACCAGTTGGGAGCAGGCGGCGGCCAGCTCCCGCAGGTCGTTGCCGACTGCGGCGATGAGCGCCTCGGCGGCGTCGTCGGTGCACTTTCCGCCGGCCCGGCGGATCTCGTCGCGGACGAAGGCCACCCGGTCACGGTGCCCCTTGAGCTTGGTGGCCGGGACCACCGTCGCGCCAGCCGCCCGCAGACCGTCGGCGAACGCCTTGCCCTTGGCGCCGCTCAGGTGCAACACCAGCAGCTGGACCTCCGGGTCGGGATTCTTCGCGTACGCCAACAGCGCGGCCACCAGGTCCTTGCGGGCGTCCTGGCCGGAGCGCAGGATCAGCAGCCGCCGCCCACCGAACAGCGAGGGGCTGAGCATCTCGGCGATCTCGCCGACGGTGAGCGCGCTGGCCTGGTACTCGCGGACGTCCACCTCGGGGTCGACACTGCGAACCTTCGCGACAGCTTCGGTGACCGCGCGCGTGGCGAGGAGCTCCTCGTCACCGAGGACGAGCAGAATGGGGGCGAGGCTGGCGGGGGTCACGCCGCCCATATTCGCACGGCCTGCGGCGGGATCGTGCCTGCTCATTCGCTGCTTGATCGGCGCAGCCCGCACACAGCGCAAATCCAGACATCCAACTCAATTGCCTCCTTAATCCGCAAGTCGCCCGATCGGTCGGGTGGCCCGTCGTCCCACGGGGGTCAAGGCCGCCGGCCGGCGGGTACACCTCGCCGGGCCACCGCCAGACCACCGTCCGTCCGGACCGCCGCCACGTCGCCGTCCGTGTCGGTACGCAGCACCCGCACGCCGCCCCTGCCCAGGTGAGCGAGCAGCCGCGGACTCGGGTGCCCGTAGGTGTTGCCCGTGCCCACCGGCACGAGTGCCACCGCCGGCCGCACCGCATCGAGGAAACCCTGGTCCTGGTACGCCGACCCGTGGTGCGCGACCTTCAACACGTCCGCCCGCAACTGCCCGGGGGCCGCCCGCGCCACCATCGCGTGCTGCTCCTCGGTCTCCGCGTCGCCGGCCAACAGGATCCGCACCCCGGCCACGGTGGCGCGCAGCACCAACGAGTTGTTGTTCGGGTCGGACCTGGTTCCGGCCAGCGGGTACGGCGGGCCGAGCACCAGCAGGTCGACCCCGCCCACCGGGTGACGAGCGCCGGCCACGGTGGTCAGCAGCGCGGCCCGCCCGCCGATTGCCGCCGCCCGAACCAGGTCCCGACCGCTCTGCGGATCGCTGGACGACGGCGTCAGCACGGCATCCACCCGCCGTCCCCGGAACACCCCGGCCACCCCACCCACATGGTCGGCGTGGAAGTGACTGATCACCAGCAGCGGCACCTCCCGTACGCCGAGCCGACGTAGGCAACCGTCCACCGCACCCGGTTCCGGCCCGGCGTCCACCACCACGGCCCGGCCCGGGCCGACCGGGAGCACCAGGGCGTCGCCCTGCCCCACCGCGCAGGCCACCACCACCCACCCGGTGGGCGGCCAGCCGGCGGCTACCAGTCGAACCGGCAGGGCACCCAGCACGGCGGCGACCCCGACCACGGCCACCAGCCGGCGTACGAGTGGCCGGCGCACCGCGATCAGCAGCGCGACGGTCAGCCCGGTCAGCAGCAGGGCACCGGCCACCCCGCCCGGCCACGGCAGGGTGCCACCGGGCAGTCGGGCTCCGTGCCGGGCGATGACCACCAGCCACCAGGCCGGCCAACTCGCCAGCCACGCGACGAACTCGGCGCCGGCCGGCCAGAGTGGCGACACCATGGCCGCCAGCACACCCAGCACTGTCGCTGGCGCGATGGCCGGCACCGCCAGCAGGTTCGCCGGCACCGCGACCACGCTCACAGTGCCGGAGATCCCGGCGACGACCGGGCCGCAGGCAAGTTGGGCAGCCGCCGGCACGGCCAACGCCTCGGCCAGCCCAGGCGGCACGCCTCGCCGGCGTAGTCCGTCCCGCCACCGCGGCGCGAGCAGCAGCAGACCACCGGTGGCCAGCACGGAGAGGGCGAACCCGGGATCCCCGGCCAACTCGGGGTCGACGAGCACCAGCACCGTCACGGCGGCGGCCAGCGCGGGCAGCGCCGCCCGAGGTCGGCCGGCGGCGAGCGCGGCGAGCCCGATCGCTCCCATCGTGGCGGCCCGTACGACGCTCGGCGACGGGCGGACCAGAATGACGAACCCCACCAGCGCCACCCCACACAGCCCGGCGGCGAGCCACGGACCGGCGCGCGACCACCGGGCCAGCAACAACACCGCACCCACCACGATCGCGACGTTGGAGCCGGAGACCGCATTGAGGTGCGTCATCCCGGTGGCCTGGAAATCCGCCTCGACGGCGGGTGGGAGTCGGCTGGTGTCGCCCACCACCAGACCCGGCAGCAGCCCACCGGGGTCATCGGGCAGCGGCTCGCAGGCCCGTTGCAGCCCGGTACGCAGCGTCCCGGCGGCGCGCTGTGCCCAGGACGGCTTACCGTGCCGGTCAGGTGGGCCATTGGTGCTGAGCACCGCCGCGGTGAGGTCGCCTCCGCGCGGAACGCCGAGCCGCCCGTCGGCGGTGAGGCGCTGCCCGGGCAGCAGGCCCCGCCACGCCGGGTCGGTCGCCAGCACGAGTAGCCGTACCGATGCGTGGATCCGTCGACCATCCGGGCCGGTGAGCCGGACCAGCTCGGTCGACACCAGCAGCATCCCCGGTCGCCCGGCGCTCCGGATCGAGCGCGGATCGTCGCGGACCACCAGGTCGGCGGTGACCGGCGCGCGTTGCTCGGCGAGGGCACGGATCGCCGGCGCGTCGCGCACGGCGAGCTGGGCGGCGGTCGCCGCACCCCCGCAGACCACCCCGAGGCCGACCGCCACGGCCACCCACCCGTAGCGCAGCGCCACAGCTCGGGGACGGCCGAGGCCGCCGAGCAGGTGCACAGCCCCGACTGCCGTCAGACCGGCCACCGCGCCGGCCACCAGCAGAATCACGCGGCTGCCGAGGTGCAGCCCGGCGAGCGCGGTGAGCCAGGCCGCCACGGCGAGCCCCGCCAGGCGCAGATCCGGCGGCTCCGACCGGGCCTCGCCAACCGGCGACCCGGCCCGAGCCGACCCAACCGGCGACCCGGCCCGAGCAGTCCCAGCCGACGGCGCGGCCCGAGCAGTCCCAGCCGGCGACACGGCCCGAGCAGTCCCAGCCGGCGACACGGCCCGAGCCGACCCAACCGGCGACGCGATCCGAGCCGACACGGCGGACGGGGCGGGCTGGGGCCCACCGAGCTGCGGTGGATCGGCGGCGACGGCGGGCTCGCTCACACCGTCACCAGGTCCTTGAGCTGCTCGTAACGGGCATCGCCGATCCCGTCGACCTGGCGTAGGTCGCCGACGGATTTGAACCCGCCGTGCTGATCCCGGTGGCTGAGGATCCGTTGGGCGAGCACCGGCCCCACCCCGGGCAGCGCGTCGAGCTGCGCCAGCGTCGCGGTGTTGAGGTTCAGCGGCCCGGCGGCGGGAGCCGTACCGCCCGCCGCGGGCCCGGCCGCACCGCCCGCCACCGGCGGTGGCGTCACACCGACCACGATCAGCTCTCCGTCGGTGACCTTGCGGGCGGGGTTGAGCAGCGCGACGTCGACCCCCGGGAGCGCGCCGCCGGCCGCCTGCACCGCGTCGGCGAGCCGGGACCCGGCCGGCAGGCGTACCAGACCGGGTTTTCGGACCTTGCCCGCGACCGCCAGCACCAGCTCGCCGGAGCTGGACACGCTCGGGTCACCCGAGGGTGCGGCCGACGCGGCCTCGGTGACCAGCGGGGCGACCGGCTCCGACTGCGGCCGCGAACGCCAGGCCCAACCGGCCGCGCCCAACACCACCACCACGGCGACGGCCGCCAACGCCCGGACACCCCGCCGCCCGGGATCGAACGCGCCCGGGCCGGGTAGCCGCGACCCCGGCCGGAGCGCCGAGCCGTCCACAGCCGGCTCCACGACCGGCAGGGCGGACGGGGTTGACAACACGTCCGCCGGCAACGCACCGATCAGGGACGACGGGGGCACGCCCGCGAGCGGCGTCTCCGGCCGGGGCGGCGGTGCGACGACCGTCTCCGTCAGCCGGCGCAGGCGCAGGCGTACCTCTGTCTCCTCGTCGTGTGACACAGCGCCGACGCTATGGCGGCGGCCGGGGCGGTGAACGGTTACCAGCGCGCCCTGTGGACAACCACCGCTACTGTGGACAACGCCCTGATCATGCGTTGATCTGCTATGCGTGAGGGCGAACGCGGAGCGTGGCCCGCGTTACCCGGTCTGGTCGACGGCGCGCACATCGAGCGGACTACCCTCGCCGTATGCCCCACTCCCGCCGGCTGCGCATCGGCACGCGCAATTCTCCGATGGCACTCGCGCAGGTTGAGCGGGTCCGCGCGATGCTCGCCGACCGGCACCCCGATCTCGTCGTGGACGTGACGTCGATGTCGACGAGCGGGGACCGCTGGCACGGTGACCTGGCCGCTCTGGGCGGCAAGGGCGCGTTCACCAAGGAGGTGGACGCCGCCCTGATCGCCGGCGACGTGGACCTGGCGGTGCACTGTGTCAAGGACGTCCCCGGAGACCGGCCCGCGCCGGCCGGCACGGTGATGGCCGCCTACCTGGCTCGTGACGACGTCCGGGACTGTCTGGTGCACCCGGGCGGGCTGCGGATGGAGCAACTGCCCCCCGGTACCCGGATCGGCACCTCCGCCGTCCGGCGGGTGGCGCAACTGGCGCTGCACTGGCCGAACCTGGTGCCGGTGGCCATCCGGGGCAACGCGAACACCAGGCTCGCCAAACTCGACGCCGGGGACAGGTACGACGCACTGCTGCTCGCGGTCTCGGGGCTGGAGCGGATCGGGCAGGCCGCCCGCATCACCCACCCGATCGACGTCGACACGATGGTCCCGGCCGTCGGCTCCGGCACCCTGGTTCTGCAGTGCCGGGAAGACGACACCAGCACCCGCGACCTGGCAGTCAGCCTCGGCGACCCCCGGGCCTGGCGGGAGACCGTGGCGGAACGGACCATGCTGCACATCCTGCAGGGCAGCTGTCACTCCCCCATCGCCGCGCTTGCCCGCACCGAATCCGACGGACGCCTCGGCCTACGGGCGAGGGTGATCAGCGTCGACGGCAAGACGGTGCTCGACGTCCACGAATGGGCGACGGACCCGATCACCCTCGGGACCTCCGTCGCCGCCGCCCTGCTCCGGCAGGGGGCCCGCGACCTGCTCGACCTGCCCGCGCGCGACTGAAGCAGCGAGGCTGACGGCCGGTGCGGCGACAGCGCCCGACCGGCCGTCGGGCCTGCTACAGGTACGGGCGGGTGATGATCTCGATGGCGTGTCCCGCCGGGTCGAAGAAGTAGAAGCCCCGTCCACCGTGCTCGGTGTTGGTCTCGCCCTCCCGCTTCATCTGCGGGTCGGCCCAGTACGTGATGCCACGCCCCTCGACGAACGCCAGGCACCGCACGAACAACTCGTCGTCGACGAGGAACGCGTAGTGCTGCATCTGGATGTCCACCGGTGGCTCGGCGAACTGGAGCAGCACACCCTCGTCCAGCTGGATGTTGGCGAACGGTCCCCACGACGGTGCCTCCGGCAGCTCGAACAGCTCCCGGTAGAACGCGGCCGAGGCGCTCTTGTCCTTGCTGGCGATGATGGTGTGGTTGAACGTGACTGTCATCCGTACCGTCTTCTTTCCGGTCGATCCGAAGACCCGACCGGAAGCCCAGCAGCGTTCACCCACCTCGCAGATGACGAAGCCCCGAGGGCACCGACGCCCCGGATCCCGCACGAGAGACGCGTAGGTCGCGTCGATCTCGGCGTGGTGGCTGAAGTAGCCAGAACCTCCGGGGGGTAGGCCCATCTGGGGCGCGTACGGAGGCTAACACAGCGGCGAAGAGCAGCGGCACGACGAGAACGGTCAGCGGGCCTCCGGGTCGAGGCCGAGCACGGCCCTCCCGCCGTCCACCGGCAGCGTCACTCCGTTGATGAAGCTCGCTGCGGGTGACAGCAGGTACGCGACCGCCTCGGCCACCTCGTCGGCCCGCCCGATGCGTCCCACCGGGTGAAGTCGGGTCAGCTCGGCGTCGATCCACTGGGCCCGGGCAGGCTCCTGGGTGGCGAGGAATTCGGCGTGCCGCTCGGTGGCGATCGAGCCGAGCGCTACCGCGTTGGCCCGGATGCCGTGCCGCCCGTACTCGACGGCCAACGCCCGGGTCAGCCCTTCCACCGCGGCCTTCGCCGTCGCGTACGGCAGGGCACCGGACACCGGTCGACGGGCCTGGTGCGACGAGACGTTGACGATCGCGCCGCCGGCCTCGCGGGCCAGGAAGCGGCGGACGGCGACCGCCGCGCCCACCACGGCGGGCCGCAGGTTCAACCCGATCAGCTCCAGTACCGTGTCGGCCGACGCAGCGTGCAGCGTGGCGTCGCGGAACACCGCTGCGTTGTTCACCCAGCCGGTCAGCGGCGCGGCGCGCTCCGCCAGTTCGGCGGCGTGCTCGGCCACCTGCTCGTCGGCGGCGTCGCCGATCACCGCGACGAGCCGGTCGGCGGCCGGATGGTGGGTCAACCAGTCGACCGCGTCGGCGTCGTGTTCCAGTACGACGACGGTGGCGTCCATGGCCAGCAGCCGTTCCACCACGGCCCGGCCGACACCGCGACCGCCCCCGGTCACCACCTGCGCGGTGGACACCGCTCAGCCCTCCGGCCGGCGATGGACGACCACGCAGGCCAGGCCCGGCCCGGCGTGCGCGGCGACGACAGCGCCGGCCTCGGAGACGTACGTGTCGTGCAGCCGGTCGCCGAAGCGCTCGGTCAGTGCGGCGCGCAACGCCTCGGCCCGTTGCGGCGCGGCCAGGTGGTGCACCCCGAGATCCACGTCGTCGCCGTCGGCGGCCTCGACGGCCAGGTCGACGAGACGGGCCACTCCCCGGCTGGCGGTGCGAACCTTCTCGCGCAGCACGATCGCCCCGTCCGGCATGTGCATGATCGGCTTGACGGACAGCGCGGTGCCGACCAACGCCTCGGCGGCGTTGATCCGGCCGCCCCGGCGGAGGAACTCCAGCGTGTCGACGTAGAACCAGACCGTGGTGCGGGCGATGGCGGCGAGCGCCGCGTCGCGTACCGCGGAAAGGTCGTGGCCGGCTTCGGCGGCGGTGGCGGCGGCGATGGCCGGGAAGCCCAGCCCCATGCCCGCCGAGCGGCTGTCCACCACCTCGACCCGGCCGTCCAGGTCGGCGGCGGCGAGCCGGGCGGCCTCCACCGTGCCGGACAGCGCGGCGGAGATGTGCACCGAGACGATCCCGTCGGCGCCGGCGTCGAGCAGTCGGCGGTACGTGCGGGCGAACTGCTCGGGTGCCGGGCGGGAGGTGGTCGCGGTGACCCGGCGGGCGCTCAACGCCCGGGTGGCGTCGGCCGGCTGGGTCTCCACCCCCTCCAACCCTTCCGCGCCGTTGAGCACGACGGTCAACGGCACGACGGTCAGCCGGTGCGCCTGCACCAGCTCGGACGGAAGGTAGGCGGTGGAGTCGATGACAACCGCGACGGGCATGCCCGGCACGCTAGCCGATCGAGGGCGCGAACGCCGAGGCGCGAATGCTCAGACCGCGTCGACGGCGACCGGGGCGGTGATCAGGCCGACGTTGTGCGCCCGCAGCTGCCAGCCACTGACGTCCTGCGGACGCCCGATGGCCGGCGCACGGTCGTCGTGCCGTAGCTCACTCCAGTGGCAGTTGGCCAACGAGCCGACGGAGCGCAGCACGCCGGTGTCCCAGCCGAGCAGATGACCGATGCCCTGCCGGGAGCCGCCACCGTGGGTGGCGATCACCACCGTGCCGCCGGCCGCGGCCTCGGCCGCCTCCCGCAGCGCGGCACCGACCCGCTCACCGAGGTCGTGCAGGGGCTCCAGATCCGCGCCCGGGTCCGGGTCGCCGGCCCGCCAGCGCGCGTACTCGTCGGGAAACCGCTCGGCGACCTCGGCGAGGTGCAGACCCTGCCACTGGCCGAAGTGCCGCTCGCGCAGCCGGGCGTCGGTGCGGACCGGCAGGCCGGTCAGCGCGGCGAGCGCGGCGGCGGTCTCCGCGGCGCGGCTCAGGTCGCTGGCCACGATGGCGTCGGGCCGCAGCGCCGCGAGCAGCGGCGCGGCGGCGCGAGCCTGGTCGCGACCACGCTCGTTGAGGGGTACGTCGAGCTGCCCCTGGACACGGTTGGCGGCGTTCCAGTCGGTGTTGCCGTGCCGCCAGACGATCAGTCGGGTCATTCGGCTGCGGCGGACCCGCTGGCGTCGGCCTCGACCAGGTCGCGATCGACGAACGGGATGGTGGGGCAGTCCTTCCAGAGGCGGTCGAGCCCGTAGAACTCGCGCTCCTCGGTGTGCTGGACGTGCACCACGACGTCGACGTAGTCGAGCAGCACCCAGCGGCCACCCCGCTCGCCCTCGCGCCGCACCGGCTTCGCCTTCTCCGGCAGCTCCAGCAGGCTCTCCTCGATGGCGTCGACGATGGCCAGCACCTGACGCTCGTTGGGGGCGGCGGCGAGCACGAACGCGTCGGTGATGGCGAGCTGGTCGCCGACGTCGATGATCGTGATGTCCTGCGCCTTCTTGTCCGCGGCGGCCTGGGCGGCAGCGATAGCCAGCTCGTGAGCGCGTTCGGAAACTGTCACCGTTCTCCTTCGATCAGACGTGCGATCCTCCAAGCGTCTCACACCCGGCGGCACCCCGATCGTCCAGTTCTGGTCGGTTAGCGCCACGAAACTGGTCATAACGGGCGTGCTCAGCGCTGATAGAGGCTCCGCTTGGCGATGTACTGCACCACACCGTCCGGCACCAGGTACCAGACCGGCTCACCTCGGGCGACCCGGGCGCGGCAGTCGGTCGACGAGATGGACATCGCGGGCACCTGGATCAGGCTGACGGTGTCCGCCGGAAGGTGCTTGTCGCTCAGCGGGAAACCGGGCCGGGTCACGCCGACGAAGTGGGCCAACTCGAAGATCTCATCCAGGTCCTTCCAGGACAGGATGCGTTGCAGGGCGTCCGCGCCGGTGATGAAGAACAACTGCACCTTCGGCCCGTACTCGGCCTGAAGGTCACGCAGCGTGTCGACCGTGTAGGTCGGCCCACTGCGGTCGATGTCGACCCGACTGACCTGGAAGCGGGGGTTGGAGGCGGTCGCGATCACCGTCATCAGGTAGCGGTCCTCGGCCGGGCTGACCGGCTCGTCGGCCTTCTGCCACGGCTGCCCGGTGGGCACGAAGACCACCTCGTCCAGGCCGAACCGGTCCGCCACTTCACTGGCCGCGACGAGGTGCCCGTGGTGGATCGGGTCGAAGGTGCCACCCATGATCCCGATCCGCCGGATATCTTCCTCCACCCGATGATCGTAGGCCGAGGGTCGTGGCCGACCGTCCCGGCCCGCCCTCGCCGTACGTCACCTCACTCCAGCCCACGGTCCAGCGCGCCGCGACCACCCCGCCGCCGCACGGTGATCAGGTCGGCAGCGGGGTGGTGATCAACTCAACTTTCTGGACGTCGGCGCATCCGGGAGGCCCGGACACCGCGAGTTCATGAGAACCGAGTCGATCAAGGAGGCGCCATCCGACGGATCAGACGGCGCGGCAGGCGCGCCGCACGGCAGGCGCGGGCAGAGCGGTCAGGCCGAGGCGGCGGCCACCGCCGTCCGGGCGACCAGCGCGCGACGCAGGTCGTCGTCGGCGTCGGTCACCACCCGGCGCAGGCCGGGCGTCAGGTCGTCGCGGGCCAGCAGCGCCGCGGCCGCCTCCCGGGTGGGCTGCGCCACGGCGTAGCGGGGGAACGCCAGGGCGGCCACCCGGTCGGCCGTCCACGGGGTACGCCGGTGCGCGGCGGCCGGCATCTCCGCGAAGTACCGATCGACGTACGCGGCAGTCAGGTCGACCTGCTCGGGCTGCCAGAACCCCTCGGCTATCGCCTCCAGCAGCCGACCGGACAGGTCGGTGTCCCGCACGATGATCTCCCAGGCGGCCTGCTTCGCCGTTGGGTCGGGCAGGGCTGCCCGGCAGTGGGCGGCCCGTTCCGCGCCCGTGGCGCTGACGTCGGCGGCGGCCTCGATGGCGATCTCCGCCTCGCCGGCGGCCCCCAGCACCACCAGGCGACGCAGCACCGCCCAACGCAACTCCGCGTCGACCTTCAGGCCGGCCGGCACGTCCCGGCCGGCGAGCCAACCGACCAGCAGATCCGCGTCGGTGGTCGCGGCGATCCAACCCCGGGCGGCGGCGAGCTGCAACGACTCCCCGGCCGGCGCGCCGTCGAGCAGCCGCTGGCACGTCCCCGCGACCCTGGCCAGCGCCGCGGAACGGGTCAGCGGGTCGAGGTAGCGGTCGACCAAAGACCGGCTGAGCGTCAGGACGTCCTCCGCGATGATCACCTCGGTCTCGGCGGGCAGCGCCGCGGCCATCAGGTCGACCAGGCCGGTGACCGGCCGTTCGCCGTCGGTTGTCGCGTCGAGTGCCTCGCGCCAGAGGACCGCCCGGGTCAGCGGATCGGTCAGAGCGGGCAGCACCTGCGGGACGACGTCCGCCGACGCCGGGTCGAGGCGCACTTTCGCGAAGGTGAGGTCACCGTCGTTGAGCAGCAACAACCGGGCCGCCGGCTCGCCGGTCAACGCACCGAGCACGGTACGACCCCCGTCGGCGTCGGGGTCGATGTCCACCTCGTCGCGCCGCGCTGCGCCGTCCATCGAGTAGCGCCCCACGCCGACCCGGTGCGGGCGCAGCACCGGGTACGACTCGGGCGCGGTCTGCACCACTGCCACCTCGCGGTAGCGACCGTCCGCGTCCACCTCGACCTCGGCACGCAGCGTGTTGACCTGCGGGCGGCGCAACCACAGCTCGGCCCAGTCGGACAGATCCCGTCCGCTGCTGGCGGAGAGGCTGGCCAGCAGGTCGGCGAGGGTGGCGTTGCCGAAGCGGTGTGCGGCGAAGTGCGCGTTCAGGCCGGCGAGGAAAGCCTCGTCGCCGAGCCACGCGACCAGCTGCCGCAGCACGCTGGCACCCTTGGCGTACGAGATGCCGTCGAAGTTGAGCAGGCCCGCCTCGGCATCGACGACCTCCGGCGGGGCGATCGGGTGGGTGGAGGGCCGCTGGTCGGCGGCGTAGCCCCAGGCCTTGCGCCGCATGGCGAAGGTCGTCCAGGCCTGGTCGAAGCGGGTCGCCTCGGCGGTGACCCGGGTGCCGAGGTACTCGGCGAAGGACTCGTTCAGCCACAGGTCGTCCCACCAGCGCATGGTGACCAGGTCACCGAACCACATGTGCGCCATCTCGTGGGCGATGGTGGTGGCCCGCTGCTCGCGCTCGGTGTCGGTGACCGCCGAACGGAACACATAGTCGTCGCGGAAGGTGACGATGCCCGGATTCTCCATCGCCCCCGCGTTGAACTCGGGCACGAACGCCTGGTCGTACTTGCCGAACGGGTAGCGCTCGGTGAAGAGCTGGTGGAACCGGTCCAGGCACTGCCGGGTGACGGTGAAGATCTCGTCGGCGTCGGCGTCCAGGTGCTCGGCGAGCGACCGGCGGCAGTAGATGCCCAGCGGCACGCCGTCGTGCTCGGCCCGCCGGACGTGGTACGGCCCGGCGATCAGCGAGAAGAAGTAGGTCGCCAGAGGCGCGCTCGGGGCGAACTCCCAACGCCCGGGGGCCGGGTTGGCGGCCAGCTCGGCGTTGCCCGTGACGATCCACTGCGACGGCGCGCTGACCGAGAGGGTGATCGGGGCCTTGAGGTCGGGCTGGTCGAAGGCGGCGAAGATGCGCTGCGCGTTGTCGAGGAAGGACGTGGCGTAGAGGTACGTCTCGCCGTCGGCCGGGTCGACGAAACGGTGCATCCCCTCCCCCGTCTTCGAGTACGCCATCTCGGCCTCGACGACGAGCGTGTTCTCCTCGGCCAGCCCGTCGAGCGGCAGCCGGTTGTCGGTGAGCAGGCCGGGGTCCAGGTCACGGTCGTTGAGGCGTACACCGTGCAGTGTGACGGGCCTGACCTCGACGAAGGTCGCGGCGCCGGGGGTGGCCCGGAACCGGATCTCGACGCGGGAGCGGAACAGGTCGCCGCCAGCGGTCAGGTCGAGGTCCACCTGATAGGACTCGACAGTAATCGCCGCGCCACGCGCGGTCGCCTCTACACGGGTCAGGCTCGGCATCCGCTTATCCTGCCCGATGGGGATCGGCACCCGGTCACCACACGACCCTCGGCACTGGAGGAAAGAACCATGGCGCAGCACCCCAAGGGCGACTTCGACCTCTCTCGGGCGGTCTGGCAGCGGGCCGAAGGGGACACCTCCGACAGCGCCGTCGAGGTCGCCTTCGTCGACGACCTGATCGGGATGCGCAACTCGGCCGAGCCGGACGGGCCGGTGCTGGTCTTCACCCAGGCCGAATGGGACGCCTTCGTGGCCGGCGCGCAGGACGGCGAGTTCGACCTGGACTGACCGTGCCCGCCGACCAGTCGGTGGCGGATCGCCGTGCCGGTGCCCGTGATCGGGACACCGGCACGGCCGCGCTGGCGGGCCGGCCGGCGCACCTCTGAGTCGGCCACCCGGGGCCGGTGCTCAACCATCACCGGGGCCGTCGCCGTCGCCCCAACCGAGGCCACCCGGGCCCGGGGCATGGTGGAACCCGGGATGGTCGGCGACGTCGACGCAACGCTCTCCGTCCGGGCCGACCGATCCGCAGAACAGCCGCTCGGCGCGCTGCCAGGCGTCCGCCGGTGACAGGGCCGCCGCACCGAGCGCCACCTCCGAGCGCAGCAGGCTCAACGCCTCCGCGTACGCCACCGCCAGCTCGCGCGCCTCGGCCGGGCCGGGCGCGGTGAAGCCCAGGTGCACCGTGAAGAACCGATGCGGACGGGTGGGCCGCCGAGGCGGCCCGATCAGGGACCGCCCGTCGCGGCCCCCGCCCAGTGCACCGGCCACCCGCCGCTGCCGCCAGTGCGGCGCTCTGTTGTCGCGCATCCGCCCTCCCCGTGCTCGTTGCACCAGCAAACCAGGTTCCGCCGCCCCTGGGAGGGGCCAGCCGAGCGGGGTTCAGCGGCGACGACGGGGGTAAGCGCAGCCGCGAGCGCGACCACCCGCGAGCGCGCGCGTGAGGAGACCCGATGGCGACCATGCCGGCCGACCGCAGCCCGGACAGCACCCTCGCACTGCGCCGCGCCGGCTACCGGTTCATCGGCGAGCGCTGCGAACGGTACGGCAGCGACGTCTTCACGACCCGGATCCTGCTCGCCCCGACCATCTGCCTGCGCGGCCGGCCCGCGGCGGAGCTGTTCTACGACAACGACCGCTTCCAGCGCGCCACCGCGATGCCGCTGCGCGTGCAGCGGACCCTGACCGGGAGGGGCGGGGTGCAGGGGCTGGACGGGCCGGAGCACGTCGACCGCAAGGCCATGTTCATGTCGATCATGACGCCGGCGGCGATTCAGCGGCTCGGTCAGCTCTTCGACGACGAGTGGCGGGCCCGGGTCGCCGCCTGGGAGCATGCCGGTCCGGTGTCGCTCTACGACGAGCTGGGTCGGCTGCTGACCCGGGTGGTCTGCGCCTGGGCCGGGGTGCCGCTGCCCGCGTCACAGGTCGAGCGCCGCGCCGTCGAGCTGCACGCCATGATCGAGGCCCCCGCCGTGCTGGGACCCCGACACTGGCGGGGACGGATCGCCCGGTACCGCGCCGAACGCTGGCTCGCCGACCTCATCGAACAGACCCGGGTCGGTTTCGCCCCGGCGCCGACCGGCAGCGCCCTGGCCGTGATCGCCGAACACCGCGACGGGCGCGGCGACCTCCTGCCCCGGCGGATCGCGGCGGTGGAGTTGCTCAACGTCCTGCGCCCGGTGGTCGCCATCGACCAGTACATCACCTTCGCCGCGCTCGCCCTGCACGACCATCCGGCCTGGCGGGAACGGGTCCGCGACGACGACGAGTCCACCGAGCACTTCGTCCAGGAGGTACGCCGTTACTACCCGTTCTTCCCGATGGCGGCCGCCCGGGTCCGGCGGTCCTTCGACTGGCAGGGCCACCACTTCCCGAAGGGTCGGCGGGTGCTGCTCGACCTCTACGGCACCAACCACCACCCGACGCTCTGGCCACAACCGGAGCTGTTCCGTCCGGAGCGGTTCGCCGGCCGCCGGGTGGACCCGTACGAGCTGATCCCGCAGGGCGGCGGCGACCACTGGGCCGGGCACCGCTGTGCCGGCGAGTGGATCACCATCGACCTGATGAAGCGGGCGGTCACCAACCTGACCACCACCATGCGCTACGACGTGCCGGTCCAGAACCTGGCCCTGGATCTGCACCGGATGCCCGCGCTGCCGCCTCTCGGGCTGACCCTCACCAACGTCCGCCACTCCTCCCGGACGGACGATGATCGTGCGTGGTCGAGGTGACCGGGCGGACCGAAGCGACCCGCCTACCGATGTCGTACGTGCTGCCGCTGCGCTGGCACACCGACACCGGGCTGACCGAGCTGACCGACTACCTGCGCTGGCTGGGTGACCGGGTGGAGGTGCTCGTGGTCGACGGCTCACCTCCGCCTCTCTTCGCCCGGCACGCCGAGGCGTGGCGGGGGCTGGTCCGGCACCTTCCACCAGATCCGGCTGAGCGTGGGCTCAACGGCAAGGTGCTGGGCGTACACACCGGTGTCCGCGCGGCCGGCCATCAGCACGTGGTGATCGCCGACGACGACGTCCGGTACGACGAGTCGGCGCTGACCGCGGTACACCGTCTGCTCGACAAGGCCGACCTGGTACGACCGCAGAACTACTTCGACCCGCTGCCCTGGCACGCCTGGTGGGACACCGGCCGGAGCCTGCTCAACCGGGCGCTCGGGGCGGACTACCCGGGCACCCTCGCCGTGCGGCGCGGCACCTTCCTCGCCATGGGCGGGTACGACCCGGACGTGCTCTTCGAGAACCTGGAGCTGATCCGCACGGTGCGCGGGTACGGCGGCACCGAGGCGACTCCGGCCTGGCTGTACGTCCGCCGGCTGCCTCCCGACGCCGCGCATTTCCGTGGTCAACGGGTGCGCCAGGCGTACGACGATCTGGCTCAGCCGGCTCGCCTGCTGATCGCGCTCGCGGTGCTGCCGGCCGTGGCGGTCGCGTCGCGCCGCCCCCGGCTGTTGCTCGGCGCGGTGGCCGGTGTCGTCGCCCTGGCCGAGGTGGGCCGCCGCCGCGCGGGCGGCACCCGGGTGTTCCCGCCGGCCACGGCGCTGGCGGCCCCACTCTGGCTGCTGGAACGCGGTGTGTGCGGCTGGCTGGCGGTCACCCGACGCCTCCTGCTGGGCGGCGTCCGCTACGGCGACACCCGGATCCGCCGAGCCGCCAACCCCGCCCCGCGCACCCCACAGCTCCCCGCGATCTTGCACTTCCGGTGGGGACATTACCGCCGGTAGGCACACAGAACCCCAGCCGAAACTGCAAGATCGGCGCGGACCCCGACGCGCACGATCGGCACGGACCTCGACGCGACAGCTCGCGGGCACCCGAGGATGACCGCGAGCTGTCGTGCCTGTCGGGGTGTTTCAGGGAGTGGCGTGGTCCTTGACCTGGTGGGCGGCGGACTTCGTGTCGTCCTTGACCGCGTGCACGGCGTCCTGAGCCGTGGACTTCACCGACTCGGCGGCCTGCTGGGCCGGCTCGCGCAGCTCGCTGGCCACCTCGCTCAGCTTCTCCTTCACCGCCCCGCTGTGCTCGCCGACCTTGGCCTTCACCTGGGCGGCGGCCTCCTGCTCACGGCGGGAGGCCGGGATCAGCGACGAGGCCAGCCAGCCGACCCCGAACGCGATCAGGCCGGCGGCGAGAGGGTTGCCCTGGGACTTCTGCCGGATCACCCGCGGCGCGCTGTGCGCGGCGTCGCTGACGGTGGTCGCCGCCGAGTGCGCGGCGTCGCTGACGCTGGAGGCCGCCGACGAGGCGCGGTCACCCACCGAGTGGGCGGCGTGGCCGGTGCCGTGGCCGAGGTCAGACGCGGTTCCCATGACCTTGTCCCTCACATTCTGCAGAGCGGAACGAGCCCGCTGCTTGCGGTCGTCGACGATGCGGCTCGGGCTGACCTTGTACGCCAGCGCGTCCACGTCGGAGCTGAGGCTGTTACGGGTGGCTTCGATCTCCCGGCGGATCTGATCGGGGTCGGTGCTCATCGGGTGACTCCCTCCGGGTGCGGCTTGAGCGCGTCGGGGATCCGCTGCACGCTGTCGTTCGTCTGCTTGAGCCCGCGTACGTGCTGGGCGTTCTTCTTGGCCATCGAGTAGAGGACGGCGGCGACCACGGCCCAGATCACGGCCACGATCAGCGCGGCCAGGCCCGAGTCCATGACGTTGTCCAGGAACTGCCAGATGGCGATGGACACGAACAGGGCCACCATGTAGCCACCGAAGCCGGCACCGCCGAAGAGGCCCGCGGCCTTGCCGGCCTTCTTGCCCTCCTGCCGGATCTCGGCCTTGGCCAGCTCGACCTCCTGACGCATCAGCGTCGACAGGTCGGTGGTGACCTGACGCATCAGGTCACCCAGCGAGCTGTTCTTCACCTCCGACGCGGTGTGCGGAGCACCCGCGTCGGGGTGGTAACCGGAGTCCAGTCCGGACCCCTGCGTCGGCATGCTCATGCCGTCGCCTCCCTTCGGATGACTCGGCGGCTCACGGGCGGGGGCTGCCGCTGGACGGCACGCCCGGCAGCGGGTCGGTCTGGGTCACCGGCGGCAGCGGCTGGCCGGTGCCGGAGTGCTCCGGGTGGTCGCCACGAGTGGGCTCGGCGTAGTCACCGGGCGCCGGGTCGGCGTAGGTACCGGGCGTCTGGTCGGCGTAGCCACCGGACGTCGGCGGGGTGTGCGTACCGGGGGTCGGGTCGAGGTAGCCGCCCGGCGGGACGGCGTCCGGGACCGCGCGGGGCGCGGGCGGCGGCGTCGGGATCACCGCGGTCTGCTCCGGGTCGTACGCCCCGGCGCCCCGGAAGGTCGAGGAACCGTTGCCGGAGTCGTCGCCGGCGGCCGAGATGCCACGGGTCAGCCGGCCGGCCAGCACACCGAGCACCGCCGCGCCGACCAGGAAGGTGCCCGGGTTACGCCGCGCGTAGTCGCGTACCTCGGTGATCAGGTCGCCGGGCTGACGCTCCTCGAGCCAGCCGGCGACACCGTGCACCCGGTCGGCGGCTTGGCGGGCGAGCTCGCTCACCGGGCCGGCCTGGCCACCCTGCTCGGCCATCGAGCGCATCTCGTCGGCCAGCGAACGCAACCCGCCGGCAGCCCGGCGCTGCTGCTCACCGGTCTGGCTGGCCAGCTGACTGCGGGCCTCGCCGTACAGGTTGCGGGCCTGCCGGGCCGCCTCGCGGCCGACCTCGGCGCCCTGCTCCTTGGCGGTCTGGGCGACCGCGCCACCAGCCTGCGCAGCCTCCGACCCGACCTGGCGCGCCTGGTCGCGGACGCCACCGCCGTTGGTCGACTGCTGCCCGTACGTGGAAGACGTAGGTGAAAGATCGTAAGTCATGATGTCCCTTCCGCTCAGAAAGTCGTCGCGGTTGTGCTGGGGGGATGCGGCGCGTTGCCGTCGCCGCTGACCATTGACCTACCCTGCGTTTTGGCTTCCATACCTCTTCGTGCATTTATCTGCGCGGCCCCCTGGTTGGTCTTCAAAATGGAGGATCGTCGGGCTGCGTCACGTCGCCGCTGCGGACAGTGAGGCAGATCCACGAAGGGGGCAGCGATGGCACGAGACGCACGAGGCGGCCGAGCGGCCGGTCCCCGACCCCGGGTCCAGCTGGCCGCGCTGGTGGTGGCCGGGGTCTTCCTGCTGATCGGCGTCCTCGGCTTCATCCCCGGCATCACCACCGACTACGGCGAGCTGCGGTTCGGCGGGCACCACTCCGACGCCCACCTGCTCGGGCTGTTCCAGGTGTCGATCCTGCACAACGTGGTGCACCTGCTCTTCGGGCTGGTCGGCCTGGCGCTGGCCCGCAGCGTCGCCGGTGCCCGCGTCTTCCTGGCCGCCGGTGGCGCGGTCTACCTCGCCCTCTGGCTGTACGGCCTGGCGATCGAGGCGATCAACCCGGAGGGCGGGGCGAACATCCTGCCGGTCAACGACGCCGACAACTGGCTGCACCTGGCGCTCGGCTTCGGGATGCTCGCGCTCGGGCTGCTGCTGTCCAACCAGGCCGGCACCGGCGGACGCCTGGACAACCCCGCCAACCGGCACTGAGCTGGACCTTCGGGGTTTCCGAGTCACGCCCGTCGGGGTAAGCGGCAGGCGGAGGAGGTGGCGTCATGCCCCGTTGGCTGCGTGACAACGCCCTGGCCGTCGCCATGTTCGGGGCGTTCCTGGTTTTCCTGGTGTTGCAGAGCGTCTTCGGCTGGCAGACCCACAACGAGGAATTGACTGAGTTCGGGGCCGCGCCGCTGAGCTGGCCGTCGTACCTGAACAGTGGGCACTTCGTCGAGGCGGTCTTCGAGAACTGGGAGTCCGAGTTCCTCCAGATGGGCGGGTACGTGCTGCTCACCGCGTACCTGGTGCAGCGGGGCTCGGCCGAGTCGAAACCGGTGGACCAGACCGACCGGCCCGAGGACGACGAGCGCCGGGCGACCCCGCGGTCACCCTGGCCGGTACGCGTCGGCGGCCTGCCGCTGGTGGTCTACCGCAACAGCCTCTCCCTCGCCCTGCTACTGATCTTCGCCGGCTCGTTCGTCGGGCACCTGCTCGGTGGCACCGCCGCGTACAACCAGGAGCAGGCGCTCCAGAGCGGGGCGCCACCGATCGGGGTGTGGGAGTTCCTGGGCACCAGCGACTTCTGGTTCCAGTCCATGCAGAACTGGCAGAGCGAGTTTCTCGCGGTCGGCGCGCTGATCCTGCTGAGCATCGTGCTGCGCCAGCACGCCTCACCGGAGTCGAAGCCGGTCACCGTCGAGCACGCCAGCACCGGCGCCTGAGACGTCGACGCGGCCGTCAGGCCGCGACCGGCAACCGCTTGGCGAAACAGACGCTGTACGGGTTGCCCACGTACTCGCCGTACACCGGGATCTGCTGGTAGCCGCACGCGGTGTACAGGGCGATCGCGGCCGGCAGGTAGGTGCCGGTCTCCAGGCAGACCACCGACTGCCCCTGCCGGAACGCGCACTCCTCCAGCGCGGCCAGCAACTGGCGACCGATCCCCCGCCCCCGGTACGCGGGCCGGACGTACATCCGCTTGACCTCGCCGGTCTCGGCGTCGAGCGCCTGGAGCCCACCGCAGGCGACCGCCCGACCGTTCAGCACCACCGCCAGGTAGTGGACGTCGTCGTGGGGGACGAAGACCTGCCCGTCCAACCCACCATCGGCCTCGCGCAGCTCACGCTGCTGCGCGACGACCATGGCGGCGATCTCCGGATCGGTGGCAGGCCGGGACTCGATCAGCATCACCCCACGCTAGGACGCGTGGATTTCGGGGAGGTTTCCGGAAATCAACCCCACCACGGAGCGCAACGAACTACTCGGCGTCGCTCTCGTCGATGTCGTCGTCGGAGAGGTCCGCGCCCACCTCGTCCTCCGGGCGCACCCGGCGAGCCTTCCGGGCGGCGAGCCGATCCGCGGCGGAGGCCCGGTTCGACTTCTCCTCCAGGCGGACGTCGGTGCCCCGGTTACCGGGCACGAACTCCACGCCGGCGAAGAGCGTCGGCTGCCAGTCGAACTCGCGCGCGCCGATCCGCACCAGGTCACCGGGCTGCGCGCCGGCCTTGGCCAGCTTGTCCTCCACCCCGAGCCGGGCCAGCCGGTCAGCCAGGTAGCCGACCGCCTCGTCGTTGTCGAAGTTGGTCTGCTTGACCCAGCGCTCCGGCCGCACACCGCGCACAGTGAACGAGCCGTCCGCCTCGGCCGTGATGGTGAAACCGTCGTCGTCCACGGCGATCGGGCGGATGACGATCCGGGTCGGCTCGGCCGGCGGAGCGGCCTTACGCTCCGCGTCGACCAGCTCGGCCATCGCGTAGGTCAACTCCTTGAGCCCTTCCCGGGTGGCCGCGGAGACCTCGAACACCTGGTAACCGCGCTCCTCCAGGTCGGGGCGCACGATCTCGGCGAGGTCGCGGCCGTCCGGCACGTCGACCTTGTTGACGGCGACCAGCCGGGGGCGGTCGGCCAGGCCGCCGTACTGGCTCAGCTCCGCCTCGATGGCGTCGATGTCGGCCACCGGGTCGCGGCCGGGCTCCAGGGTCGCCGAGTCGATGACGTGCACCAGTACCGCGCAGCGCTCGATGTGCCGCAGGAACTCCAGGCCCAGGCCCTTACCGGTGGCCGCGCCGGGGATCAGGCCCGGCACGTCCGCGACGGTGAAGGTGTGGTTGTCCATCCGGACCACGCCGAGGTTGGGCACCAGGGTGGTGAACGGGTAGTCGGCGATCTTCGGCTTCGCGGCGGAGATCACCGAGATCAGCGACGACTTGCCGGCGGACGGGAAGCCCACCAGGCCCACATCGGCGACGCTCTTCAGCTCCAGCACGATGTCCAGTTGGTCGCCGGGCTCCCCCAGCTCGGCGAAGCCGGGCGCCTTGCGCTTGGCGTTGGCCAGCGAGGCGTTGCCCCGCCCGCCGCGCCCACCACGGGCGACCTCGAAGGTGGTGCCGGCACCGACCATGTCGGCCAGCACCGTGCCGTCGGGGGCCTGCACCACTGTGCCGTTGGGCACCTTGAGCACCAGGTTGCGGCCGTTGGCCCCGTCCCGGTTCGAGCCGGCGCCGCCCTTGCCGTTGTC
Organism: Micromonospora sp. NPDC047644; assembly: GCF_040704315.1. Lineage (NCBI taxonomy): Bacteria > Bacillati > Actinomycetota > Actinomycetes > Micromonosporales > Micromonosporaceae > Micromonospora > Micromonospora sp. NPDC047644. The sequence goes on along the minus strand of NZ_JBEYSY010000016.1, from coordinate 27,458 downwards.
GGCCTTGACGTGCGGGTGGAAGTGGAAGTCGAGCAGCGTGGTCACCTGCGGGTCGACCACCAGGGACACACTGCCCCCGTGCCCACCGTTGCCGCCGTCCGGTCCACCGAAGGGCTTGAACTTCTCGCGGTGGATCGAGACACAACCGTGCCCGCCATCGCCGGCCTGCAGATGCAGCACGACCCGGTCAACGAACGTTGCCACGGCGTCAATCCTTCCAGCGAGGTCCAACCCCGCACTTCGGAAAAGGCTAAGCGGGCCGGGACCCGGAGGTCCGCGGCCCGCTTGAGCGAAGAGAACTACTGCTGCGGAACGATGCTGACGGTCTTGCGACCGCGCTTCGTGCCGAACAGGACCGCACCGGCGGACAGCGCGAACAGCGTGTCGTCGCCACCACGGCCGACCAGGTCACCGGGGTGGAACTTGGTGCCACGCTGCCGGATGATGATCTCACCGGCGCTGACGACCTGACCACCGAAGCGCTTCACGCCGAGTCGCTGGGCCGCGGAGTCACGACCGTTACGCGAGCTGGACGCACCCTTTTTGTGAGCCATTGGAGGACGACCTACTTCCCGCTGGAGATGCCGGTCACCTTGACCTGGGTCAACGGCTGACGGTGACCCTGGCGCTTGTGGTAGCCAGTCTTGTTCTTGAACTTGTGGATCCGGATCTTCGGGCCCTTGGTGTGCGCGGCGATTTCGCCGGACACCGCGACCTCGGCAAGCTTCGCCGCGTCGGTCACCAGGTCGTCACCGTCGACGAGGAGCACCGCGGTGAGCTTCACCGCGTCACCGGGGGCACCGGTGAGCTTCTCGACCTCGATCACGTCGCCCTCGGCGACCTTGTACTGCTTGCCGCCGGTCTTGACGATCGCGTACATCGGAGGCGGACTCCCTGTCGTTGAGGCTGCTGGCGGTCGTTCCCGCAGCGGCTCGCCGGGTAGCAGTGCACGGCGGCGCGGGCACACGGGAACTCGGCACACCAAAGGTGGGCCGCAGGCAAGAGTACGCCATCGCTGGCCCGGACCCCAAACCGGCCCGCCCTGCTCAGCGCGCGCAGAGCTGGTCGAGGCGCTGCTGGAGCCGGTCGAGTTCGGTCTCGTCGATCGACTCGACGTCGGCACCGAGCGCGGAAACCTCGGTGCCGAGGTCGGTGAGCAGCGTCTTGAGCTGCGGATCGTCGGTCCGCTCCGACTGCTCCCGCAGGACGGTCCGCCAGCCCGCCAGCGCTCCCTCGGCCCGACCCCGGGCAGCCTCGGCCGTACGGCTGTCCCCGGCACCCACCGCCGCCAGCATCCGACCCAGCTCAGCCACGTACGTCCGAGCGGCAGTGGTGCTGGCCTCCTGCGCCGCGGCGCACACCTGGGTGGCGTTGCCGCCCGCCACGCCACCGCTGGCCGGCATGCCGGTCTGGCCCCCTGGGGTGCCGGCGACCACCGAGCCGGCGTCCTCGGCGGTCGTACCGGTGGCGCAGCCGGCCGCGACGGAGAGCATGGTGAGCAGCGCGGTGACCGCGAGCAGACGGCGCATCTTCTTCTCCTGACCGGGACAGCCGACCGAGGACGGGGTGGCCACAACGGCGAGGTCCCTCCCCCGTCACTTTGCCGGGAGAGGGACCTCGTCAAACATGTGGCCGGTCAGGCGCTCAGGGGCGGGTCCGCCGACGGGCGCCACCGCGACGCGAGCGGCGACGACCGCCACCGCCCTCGGCGCTCTCCTCGTCGCCCTCGGCGTCGGCGAGCGCGTCCGGGTCGTCCGCCGCGGCCAACCGAGCCGACTCACCCTGCTGAGCATCGGAGATCGCCGGCGCGGCGGCGGTGTCCGACTCGTAGCGGGACAGGTCGTAGCCCATGGTGTCCTGGTAGTCGGCGTCCGGCTCGGGCGTGGAGTCGGCGTCGACGACCTCGACAGCGGTCCGCTCGGCGGCGGCCGGGGCGTTCTTGCGGGCCCGGCGGCGGGACGAGGGGGCACTCTGCTCGGCCGCCGGAGCGGGAGTCACCGCTGAGGCGACCGCCTTGACCTTCTCCCCCGCGCCGGCGGCGCGAGGCTTCTCCGGCACCGGCTCGGTGTGGATGATGACGCCCCGGCCCTTGCAGCACTCGCAGGTCTCGCTGAACGCCTCCAGCAGGCCCGCGCCGATCCGCTTACGGGTCATCTGCACCAGGCCGAGCGACGTGATCTCGGTGACCTGGTGCTTGGTGCGGTCCCGGCCCAGGCACTCGGTGAGTCGGCGCAGCACCAGCTCACGGTTCGACTCCAGCACCATGTCGATGAAGTCGATCACCACGATGCCGCCGATGTCCCGCAGCCGGAGCTGACGGACGATCTCCTCCGCCGCCTCCAGGTTGTTACGGGTGACGGTCTCCTCCAGGTTGCCCCCGGAGCCGGTGTACTTGCCGGTGTTGACGTCGACGACAGTCATCGCCTCGGTACGGTCGATCACCAGCGAGCCGCCGGAGGGCAGGAAGACCTTGCGGTCCAGGCCCTTGATGATCTGCTCGTCGATCCGGTACTCGGCGAAGACGTCGCTCGTGCCGACGTGCCGACGCACCCGGTCGACCAGGTCCGGGGAGACGTGCGACAGGTACGACTCGACCATGTCGTACGACTGCTCGCCCTCGATCACCAGCTCGCGGAAGTCCTCGTTGAACAGGTCCCGGACCACCCGGATGACCAGGTCGGGCTCCCCGTAGAGCAGCACCGGAGCGCCACCCTCGGCGGCCTTGGCCTGGATGTCCTCCCACTGCGCCTGGAGCCGCTTGACGTCGCGGGCCAACTCGTCCTCGGTGGCGCCCTCGGCGGCCGTCCGGACGATCACGCCCGCGCCGTCCGGGACCAGCTTCTTGAGCACGTCCCGCAGCCGCTTGCGCTCGTTGTCCGGCAGCTTGCGGCTGATCCCGGAGGCGTTGCCGTTGGGCACGTAGACCAGGTGCCGGCCGGAGAGCGCGATGTGACTGGTCAGCCGTGCGCCCTTGTGCCCGATCGGGTCCTTGGTGACCTGGACCAGCACCGAGTCGCCGGAGCGCAGCGCCTGCTCGATCGAGCGGGCCCGCCCCTCCAACCCGGAGGTGTCCCAGTTGACCTCGCCGGCGTACAGCACGGCGTTGCGGCCCCGACCGACGTCGACGAACGCGGCCTCCATGCTCGGCAGCACGTTCTGCACCTTGCCCAGGTACACGTTGCCGGCCATCGTCCCGGAGGAATTGCGGGTGACGTAGTGCTCGACCAGCACGCCGTCCTCCAGGACGGCGATCTGGGTGCGGTCACCGCGCTGGCGGACCGCCATCACCCGGTCGACGGCCTCCCGGCGCGCCAGGAACTCCGATTCGCTGAGGATCGGCGGGCGGGTACGGCGCTGCTCCCGACCGTCCCGGCGGCGCTGGCGCTTGGCCTCCAGCCGGGTCGAGCCGGACACGCCCTGCACCTCGTCGACGGTCCGGCGCGGCTCGCGGATCTTGACCACGGTCGGCACGCCGTCGTCCGCCGCACCCTCGGTGTCACCGGCGCCACGACGGCGGCGGCGGCGACGACGACGGGTCAGACCGTCCCCGCCCTCGGTCTCCTCGTCCTCGTCGCCCTCGGCTTCGGCCTCGGCGGTCTCTTCCTCGTCGGCCTGCGCCGCCTCCTCGGACTCCTCGTCCTCGGCGTCGTCGGCGCCGCCCTTGCCCCGGCCCCGGCCCCGGCGACCACGACGGCGGCGGCGGCGCGCGGCGGCGCTGTCCTCGTCGTCCTCATCCGCCTCGGCGGCCTCGTCGGCCTCCTCGGTCGGCTCCTCTTCGGCCTCGACGGCCTCGATCGGCTCCACCGGCTCGGCCTCGCGGCGACCACGCCGACGGCGGCGCGACGGCTCGGTGGCTTCCTCGACGGCCGGCTCCTCGGTCACCGCCGCGGGCTCCGCCGGTCGGGTCACCGGCACGGCGTCCGGCTGGGGCGCCATGAACAGCACGGTGGGCGCGGAGAGCGCGGCGCGCCGACGACGGGTACGCGGCTGCTCCGGCTCGATCTCGACAGGCTCGTTCGGCTCATCCGTCACACCGGAGACGGCCACACCCGGTGGCACCTCGCCGGAGCGCTCCTGGGCACCGCTGCTCCAGGCCAGCTCGGCGGCGGACGTGCTCGGCAGCGCCGGGGAGTCGTTCAACTCGGCCTCGGCCTCGCGCAGGTCGGACTCCGCCGGTTCCCCGGCGACGACCGGCTCCTCGACGACCGGCTCGTCGGCCGCGACCGGCTGCTCGACGGCGGGCGGCTGCTCGACGGCGGCCGGCTCTTCGACGGCCGTCGGCGTGGCCTTCTTGCGCCGGGTACGGGTCACCTTGACCGGCGGCACCACCTCGGCCGAGGCCGCCTCCGCGGCGGCGGCGACCAGCGGCTCATCGGCGGTCGTCTCGACGGGGGTGGCCTTACGGCGACGCCGGGGGGTCTTCGGTGCGACGTCCAGGTCACCGGAGATCGGAGCGAAGACCTCCGCCTGTGGCGACTCGACGTTGCCGGCGCCACCGGTGGGCGCCTCGATCGGGGCGTCGGTCTGCTCCGGCTGGTTGAGCGGGGCGGCCCGACGACGGGTCGCGCGGGTGCGTCGCACCGGCGCGGCGGGTTCGGCGGCCTCAGCAGGAGCGCTCTCCGCGCCGGTCGGTTCCACCGAGGCCGAACCGACGGCCGTGGTGGGGGTCTCGACGGCGCCGCCGTCGGCCGTGGTGCTCTGGTCGGCGCTTGCACCGGCCGGCTGTGAACCGGCCCGTTCGCCGCCCTCGGGCTCGTTCTCGAGCATGGACGTTCTCCAGTTCTGGCTAGCCCGGGCGCGGGTGAGCGCTGCCACGCAGGGTCGCCGCAAAAGTGTTTCCGCCGGGCGCGCGTGGTGCGCGACCGCCGAAGTCTGCCTGCCAGAACACCGACCGTCGGTCAGTGCCCAACGATGGCTGCCCCGTCGCGGTCCGCATCCAACGGATCCACGATCGCACCCTGCGCGGTCAACGTGCCCTGAGCCAGCCGTGTCACCCTCGGCGAAACCGGCGGCTCCAGGTCGGCCACCACGCGGAGGCCGGAAAGGACGTCATCGGGCCGTACGGACGGGGTGACCTGCCGCACGACCAGTTCGAGTATCGCACACGGTACGGCCGGCACCCCGGAAGGCGTCGGCGTCGGCAGTTGGACATCGATCGATATCACGGCGGCTCGGGCGTCGAAAGTACGTCGACCCTGCTTGGTCATCCGCTCGACCAGCACCTCCTCGGCCGCGACGAAGGCGTCCACCGCGTCGCGCAGCACCGCCGTGTCGACCTCGGGCAACTCGATGTGCCAGTGCGACGCCTCGATCCGGTCCGGCAGGTTGCCCCCTTCGGCGATCACGGCGTCCAGGACGTCCAGCCCCGGTGAGAGCGCGGCGTCCAACGCGGCGCGCAACGCCTCCGGGTCGACCGCCGCCTGAAGGGCGATTTCCAGGTATTCGGCCTCGCTCGCCACCCCGGTCGGGGCGGCGCTGGCGTAGGAGATCTTCGGGTGCGGGTGGAAACCCTGAGAGAAGGCGACCGGCACAGCCGCCCGGCGTAGCGCGCGCTCGAACGCCCGGGCGAAGTCCCGGTGCGAGGTGAATCGCAGCGGCCCGCGCTTGGCGTACCGGATGCGGACGCGCTGGACGACCGGTGCCTGGCCGCCCTCGGGTTGAGGCTTTCTGGCGATCGTGGGCTCCTCGGGTGTACCTGCGTGTCCACCCATCCTGGCGCAGGGCTCGTGACGGTACGCAGCCGGGGCGGCCGCAACCGTCCTGACGGACGGGCACGAACCGGTCGCCACGGCCGAGACCACCCGCCGCGAAAGCCGATGGCCGGCCGGCGACGCGGAGGTCACCAGCCGGCCACCGTGAGCGCAACCGGTTACCGCTCCGACGGCGGCGGGGGGGGCGACCCGCCCGGCGGCGGACCGTAGCCGGAGGGCGGGGGCGGGGTGTAGCCCGAGGGAGGGGCGTAGCCGGATGGCGGCGCATACCCGGCAGGAGGGGCGTGACCGGGTGGGGGCGGGTAGCCGGGCGGTGGGGCGTAACCCGCGTCAGGTGGGGGGTACGCGCCCTGCGCCACCCGGTCGAGCACCTCGTCCGGGATGTCGGCGGCCCGGGCCGCCTCCCGCCGGTACCGACGACGGTTCCAGATGAGGAAGACCACCAGGCCCAGCAGCAACACCAGCACCACGGCGATGCCGATGCCGACCACCATGACCTGCTGGTCGGTGGGGCCACCACGATCGCCGTGCTGGGTGACGTCGAACTCCTCGTCCGCACCCTCGGCCCGATCCGGGCCCGGGTCGGTCGCCGCGACGGCCGGGTCGAGCAGCGGATTGGCGGTGACCGGTGGCACGTTCGCGGTCAGCGCCCGCGTCGGGTCGATCACCCCGAAGCCGTACTGCGGGTCCCGCCCGGACGGACCGGCGTCCCGCGCGGTCCGGATGATTCGGTTGATCACATTGGGTGCGCTGAGGTCCGGGTATTTCGACCGGATCAACGCGGCGAGACCGGAGACGATCGCGCTGGAGTCGGAGGTCCCGTCGCCCCAGCCGTAGCCTCCCTCGTTGGCGACGTTGTAGATCCCGTCGCCCGGAGCGGCGACCACCGCCTCCGGCCCCTGCACCGAACCGGGCCAGAACGCGCCGCCCCTGGTCGTCCCGGTCACCGCGATCACGCCCGGGGTGTTGGCCGGGCTGCCCACGGCGGTGCTGCCGCGGGCGGTGTTGCCCGCGGAGGCGACCACGACGACGTCACGGTCCAACGCGTACTTGATTGCGCTCTCTTCCACGGGGTTGACGAGACCCGCGCCACCGATGGAAATGTTGATCACCTTGGCGCCGCCGTCGACGGCCATCCGAATGCCCCGAGCCATCCCGGCGCTCTTGTAGACCCCGTCCTCCTTGCGCATCTTGATGGGAAGGATCTTCACACCGGGGGCGATCCCAGTCACACCGTCACTGCTGGCCTTGGCCGCGATGATGCCGGCCATGTGCGTGCCGTGCCCATCCTCGTCGACCCGACCATCTCCGGAGGCACCGTAGCTGCGGCCACCGGCGAGCACCTGACCGCGCAGGTCCGGATGATCGGCCTCGACACCACTGTCGATCACGGCCACGACCACGCCCCGCCCGGTCGAGATCTTGTGCGCCTGGTCGATCCGGAGCTCGTCCAGATACCACTGCTCGGCCCGCCGGGGTGCGGCGGCCGCGGGTTGCGCGGCTCCCACCACCAGGAACGCCGCCAGCAGAGAGGCGACCACCGGCCGGAGGCCCCCGACGTTCACCCTCATCCGTCCATCCTCATCGAAGGACACCCGGGGACGCCCCGTCACCAGGGCCCCACGGATCGTCATCCTCAGTCAACCACGACGAGTGCTCGGAGCCGGTGCCGCCACCCTGGCCCATGCCGCCCGCGCCGCCCATCATTCCGCCGCCCATCACTCCGGCACCTCCGACGCCGGCACCACGCGCGCCGCCGCCCACCCCGGCGCCACCGGCCATCCCGGGGCCGCCAGCGGCCTGAGCCGTGCGCAACGCGTTCGCCGCGCTCGTCATCGGCGGAATCTTTCCGTTGCCGCCACCCACCATGCCGGGGATGCCGCCCACGCCGATCCCCGCACCGCCGCCCAGGCCACCGCCGGCACCGCCGCCGATCCCGCCGGCCGAGCCGACCCCGGCACCGCCTCCGAAACCACCGCCGGCGCCACCGAGACCGGCGCTGCCGACCCCGCCGCCGCCGATGCCGCCGCCCAGGCCGCCGACCCCGCCCGGGGTGGCGCCGGCCAGACCGCTGCTGTAGCCGGCGTCGTCGTCCGCGTAGCCCGGCAAGCTGGAACCCGTCGACGGGGGTGTGAACTGACCCGTGCCGCCGGTGGGCGAGCCCTCGCCGAGCCCTCCGGGCTTGGTCGGGGAGAACGGGTCGAGTGTGGACGTCGGACCGCCCGTGTCACCGATGCCCGGCGGCCTGCTGCCGATCGTGGGGCCGCCACCACCGATGTCGGGCTTCCCGCCGATCTCGCCACTGCTGATGTCGGGCCGCCCCGACGGGGGGACCCGAGGGTCGCGGCGCAGGTCATCCTCCTCGATTCGGCCATCCGGCCTGTTCACGGTGAGCTTCGGGCGCTCGGTGTAGACCGCCAGGGGCAGCGGAGCCATCGCGCTGTTCGCCGCGTTCTGGTTGTCCCGGTACCAGTTGTCCAGGTGGGCTCCGGTGTCCCACCAGCCACCCCGCTTCTGGTCACCGGCCTGACCGTCGACCTTCATCGTCGCTTCCAGGTCGTCGGCCTTGTCACGGAACGCGCCGTCGGCGTACGAGCCGGGGTTGCTCTGGTAGTCCTTGCGCAGCGCGGCGAGGAAGCCGGACGAACTCTCGCCGTCGCGGGCATCGTCGAGCTCGGTGCCGTTGGGCAGGCTCCACTCGTTGAAGCCGAAGTCGTCCATCAGCGGGATCGGGATCGTGGCGACCGTCTTGCGGATGTCGCCCTCGATCCGCGTCAACGCGCCGCTGACGTTGGTCGCGTTGGTGATCAGTTCCTCGATCTGCTGGCCGATCTTGCCGAGGTGCTCGCGGTACGCGTCACCACCCCCGCCCTTCCAACCGGCGAGCATCCCGGGCAGGCCGCCGACGTGCGGGCGTTCCTGGCCGGTCGCGATCGGGCCGACGAACGAGCGACCGACGAGCGCGTCCCGCAGTTGTTGCAGGCCGTTGGAGAGGTTGCTCCAGCCCGCCCCGACCGATCCGACGGTTTCCGGGTCGGCGGAGAGCGTCACCTCACGGACGCACCGCTCCCAGGTTCCTCCAGCCATGACGTCCCCCTCAGGCCGTGTACGGGTAGGTGGGTGCGCCGCTGGCGGTGGGCGGTGGCGCCGCCGACTCCAGCAGCCGCTCGATCTCCTTGCCGTTGGCGCCGTTGCGCGCCTCGGTGTCGCGGAACGCCTTGGCGATCTCCTCGGTGCCCTCCTTGAGCGCGGCGAGCTTCGCAGAGAGCGTGGTGAGGTGCGCTTCCATGTTCGCCGTCGACGCCTCCAGGGCCCGCCACTGCATGCGGGCATCCTCGTAGGCGCCGAAGGGAGTGCCGTTCGGGACGGTCTGGGCGTTGTTGCTGTCGCCCTTCATCCGCTCCTTGATGCGTTCCATCTCGTACTTGATGGTGTCGTCGATGTACTGCCTGAGCCGCTCGACGTATGTGGCGGCGGCGTCCAGGTCCTCGACGCTGACCTGCAGGTCGCCGATGCTCGGCGGCGGGATGCTCCCCATGCGATTCCTCCCCCGTCCCCGACCCGCCGGGTCGGTCCATGTCAGACGCAGCGTATCGAGTCTCACCCAGTCGAGGCAGCCCCAGCCACCGGCACGTGGTACAGATGACGGCCGATCTCGCGCAGGGTCCGGCGCGGGCCACCGGGTGGGCCGACCCCGAACAACGCCAACGGGCCCGCGAGACGCGGACCCGTTGGGCGACATGTCGGATGTGGAGGGTGGCGGGTCACCGCCAACCGGCGCTACCTCACCGCAGCGCGGTCAGGGGTGCGAGTGCGAGTGGCCCGACGGGACCTTCATGCCGTTGCCGCCCAGCGGGGTGAGCGGCAGCAGCTTCTTGCCCGTGGGGCCGATCTGGATCTCGGTGTCCATCGATGGGCAGACGCCGCAGTCGAAGCAGGGCGTCCACCGGCAGTCGTCCTGCTCGAACTCGCTGAACGCGTCCTGCCAGTCCTGCCAGAGCCAGTCCTTGTCGAGGCCCGAGTCGAGGTGGTCCCAGGGCAGGACCTCCAGCTCGTCGCGCTGACGGGTGGTGTACCAGTCGAGGTCCACCCCGAACGCGGGCAGCGTCTCGGCCGCAGCCTGCACCCAGCGCTGGTACGAGAAGTGCTCGCTCCACCCGTCGAACCGGCCGCCGTTCTCCCAGACCTTGCGGATGACCGACCCGACCCGGCGGTCACCCCGGGAGAGCAGCCCCTCGATGAGCGACGGCTCGCCGTCGTGGTAGCGGTAGCCGATGGCCCGGCCCAGCGAGCGGTCCGCGTTGATGGCCTGCTTGAGGATCTTGAGCCGGTGGTCGATGACCTCCGGACGGTCCATCGCGGCCCACTGGAACGGGGTGTGCGGCTTCGGCACGAACCCGCCGATGGAGACCGTGCAGCGGATGTCCTTGGAGCCGGTCGCGGCCCGGCCGGCCCTGATCACCTCGTGGGCCATCTCGGCGATCTCGAGGACGTCCTCGTCGGTCTCGGTGGGCAGGCCGCACATGAAGTAGAGCTTCACCTGCCGCCACCCGTTGGTGTACGCCGTGACGACCGTACGGATCAGGTCTTCCTTCGACACCATCTTGTTGATGACCTTGCGGATCCGCTCCGACCCGCCCTCCGGGGCGAAGGTCAGGCCGGTACGCCGCCCGTTGCGGGACAGCTCCTGCGCGAGGTCGATGTTGAAGGCGTCCACCCGGGTCGAGGGCAGCGACAGCGAGACGTTCGTGCCCTCGTACTGCTGGGCGAGGCCCGAGCACATGTCGCCGATCTCGGAGTGGTCCGCCGAGGAGAGCGACAGCAGGCCGACCTCGGAGAAGCCGGAGAACTCCAGGCCCTCGCGGACCATCTGCGCGACAGTGGTGATCGACCGCTCCCGCACCGGACGGGTGATCATCCCGGCCTGGCAGAACCGGCAACCCCGGGTGCAGCCCCGGAAGATCTCCACCGCGTACCGCTCGTGCACCGTCTCGGCCAGCGGCACGAGGGGCTTCTTCGGGTACGGCCAGGCGTCCAGGTCCATCGTCGTGCGCTTGTGCACCCGGAACGGCACGTCCGCCCGGTTCGGCACGACCCGCTGGATCCGGCCGTCCGGCAGGTAGTCGACGTCGTAGAAGCGCGGCACGTAGACGCTCTCGGTGCGCGCCAGCCGCAGCAGCAACTCGTCGCGACCGCCCGGCGAGCCCTCCGCCTTCCACTCCCGGACGATCGCGGTGATCTCCAGGACCGCCTCCTCGCCGTCGCCGAGCACCGCGGCGTCGATGAAGTCGGCGATCGGCTCCGGGTTGAACGCGGCGTGCCCGCCGGCCACGATCACCGGGTCGGCGTCGGTGCGGTCGGCGGCCAGCAGCGGGATGCCGGCCAGGTCGATCGCGGTGAGCATGTTCGTGTAGCCCAGCTCGGTGGAGAAGGAGATGCCGAACACGTCGAACCCGCGCACCGACCGGTGCGCGTCGACGGTGAACTGCGGCACGCCGTGCGCGCGCATCAGCGTCTCCAGGTCCGGCCAGACCGCGTACGTCCGCTCGGCGAGGGTGTCGGGCAGCTCGTTGAGCACCTCGTAGAGGATCTGCACGCCCTGGTTGGGCAGGCCCACCTCGTAGGCGTCGGGATACATCAGCGCCCACCGCACGGTCGCCGCGTCCCAGTCCTTCGTCACCGCACCCAACTCGCCCCCGACGTACTGGATGGGCTTGGAGATCTGGGGCAGCAGCGGCTCGAGCTGGGGCCAGACCGACGGCTCCGAGCCGGCGCGCGGCGTCGGACGGGCCGGGCTGGAGTCGTCGCGAGAGTCGGTCGCGGCCGCGTGCGGGGTCGTGGACGGGGCACTCATGATGCCCAAGGGTACGCGTTCGTCCGCCGCCGATCGCGCGCACGCCCGATCGGCGGGGGTGGCGGCGCGGTACTAACCTCGGTTCGGCGCGAGAGGAGATTGCCGCGATGCCGGAGACCCAGCCGGGAGCACGGCCGGCCGACGGGAGCACCCCGGGCGCGGAGCCGGAGCGGGACCGGACGGTCGCCGACGAGGCGACCTCCCCACCCGTACCCCCGGAGCAGCCGGAACCCTCGGATCAGCCGGAACCCTCGGAACCCGCGGACCCGCCAGAACCCCCGGACCAGCCGGAGCCCGCCCCGACCGCGGAGGTCCCGGCGCCCAGGTGGAGTGGTTCGGCCCCGGTTCCACCCCCGCTGCCCCGCCGACCGGCCTGGGGCGAGTCGGCCGAGCCGACCCCTCCCCCGCCGGTGGCCGTCGGGCCGCCGGAGGACCAGACCCCGGTCGACCCGTGGGCCGGCGTGGACACCGGCGGCTGGGACCTGCCCTCCGCCGAACTGCCCCCGCTGCCGCCGACGATGTCCTATCCGACGCCGCCGGACACCCGGCAGTGGTCCGGGCCGCCCGCTCCCCTGGCCGGGTCGCACCCGGCGCCGACGCCGGCCACCCCGAGCGCACCCCGGGCCGTCGGACCCGTGGCGCCGGCCCGGCCGATGTCGCCACCCGCGCCGCCGAAGGTGCCGAAGCAGCGCCGGGGTCGGCGATCCACCACGCCACCGCCATCGCCGCCGCCGGGGTGGCAGGCCCCCAAGGGGTACGTGCCGGCACCGGTCCGCCGACGACGCCGCTGGCCGTGGCTGCTGCTGCTCAGCCTGGCCTGCTGTTGTGGCTGCCCCGCCTACTACGGGTTCCCGATCTCGGCCCAGTACCCGGCGCGCGCGGCCCTGCCCGTCCAGGTGGACGACCTCAGCCTGCGGCAGGACAGCCGCAGCACCGAGGCGGCCCAGCAGCTGGAGAGCGAGGTACGCAAGGAGAACTGGCTGGCCGAGGAGACGTTCGCCGGCGTCTACGCCACGACGAGCGGCAAGCGGGTAACGGTCTTCGGCGGCACCGGCTTCCGGCTGACTCCGGAGTCGGACGCGGAGGCCGAGATCAGCCGGCTCACCGATCGGTACGCGTTGGGTGCCCCGGAGAGCGTGGACACCGGCGTACGGGGCCGGCACGAGCGGTGCGCGGTGGGTAGCGCCGACGGCAGTGCCGTGGTCGTCTGCACGTCGGTCGACCACGGCAGCATCGCCACCGGTGTGTTCACCCGGCTCTCCGTCGCCGACAGTGCCGACCTGTTGGGCACCCTGCGCGCCCAGATCGTCCAACCCGAGCGAGGCTGACGCCGCACCCTGGCCGACCGGGGTGCGGGTCTCGGGGTCAGGCGTCGCGGGTCGGGTCCGGGTGGGCGCGCGGCGGGGCGTAGCGGGGCACGTACTCCTGGCCGGTGAGCTTCTGGATCTCGCTCATCAGCTCGTCGGTCATCTGCCGCAGCGAGGCGCGGTCGTCCGGTCGGCCGGTGAAGTCCAGCGGCTTGCCGAATCGAACCGTGATCTTGGCAGTGCCCGGCCGGGGCACCCGGGCGCCGATCGGCTGCGCCTTGTCCGTGCCGATCATGCCGACCGGGATGATCGGCACGCCGGCCGAGATCGCCAGCCGGGCCGCGCCGGTCCGCCCCCGGTAGAGCTTGCCGTCCGGCGAGCGGGTGCCCTCCGGGTAGACCACCACCAGGTCACCGCCCCTGAGCGCCGGGATCGCCGCGTCGAACGCGGACAGCGCCGCCCGGCCGCCGGCCCGCTCGACCGGGATCGCACCGAGGCCGGTGAGGACGAACTTGGAGATCGCACCCTTCACGCCGGTGCCGTTGAAATATTCCGACTTGGCCCAGAACGCCAGGTGCCGGGGCACGACCGTGCCGAGGAACAACTCGTCGGCCACCGAGAGGTGGTTGCCGGCGAAGATCGCGCCGCCGGTCTCCGGCACGTGTTCCAGGCCCTCCACGGTCGGGCGGAACGCCACCCGCAGCGTGGGGCCCACGGTCAGCTTGCCGATGGTGTAGAGCAGCGGCACTGGTCCTCCGGCAGATGAAATGCGAGCAGGCGGTGTCACCGTAGCGGACGCCTCCACACCCCGCAGACGGAGGTGTGGAGGCGTCCGCGTCCGCGCGCTACGACCGGCGGACGGTGACCGTGATCTGCTCGCCCTCGCCGACCTCACCGGCGAAGCCGTCGAGGCCCTCGGCGAAGTCGACCGAGTCCGCCAGCACCTCGGTGGCGACGACGTCGACGTACGCGGACACCGCCGCGCGCACCTCGTCGGACCCGGACACCGCCACCACGATCCGGTCCGAGACGTCCAGGTCGGCGTCCCGGCGGGCCTGCTGCACCACCCGCACCACGTCCCGGGCCAGCCCCTCGGCGGCCAGCTCCGGAGTGACGTCGGTGTCCAGCACCACCACGCCCTCGCCGCCGGGCAGCGGCGCGGAGTGCTCGGCGTCGGCGGCGATCAGGCGCAACTCGTACTCGCCCTCGGCCAGGGTGACGCCGGCGGCCACCGGTGCGCCGTCGACCAGCTCCCAGTCGCCCGCCTTGACCGCCTTGATCACCTGCTGCACCTGCTTGCCGACCCGCGGGCCGAGCGCCCGGGGCACCACGGTCAACACCTGCTCGCAGTACGCGGACAGGTCCGCGCTGAACTCCACGGTCTTCACGTTGACCTCGTCGGCGACCAGGTCGGCGAACGGCCGCAGCTGCTCCGCGGCCGGCGAGGCCACGGTCAGCGTCGACAGCGGCAGTCGCACCCGCAGCCCCTTGGCCTTGCGCAGCGACAGCGCCGCCGAGGCGACCGCCCGCACGTTGTCCATCGCCGCCACGAGGTCGTGGTCGGCCGGGAACTCCTCCGCCGAGGGCCAGTCGGTCAGGTGCACCGAACGCTCCCCGGTCAGGCCACGCCAGATCTCCTCGGCGGTCAGCGGCGCGAGCGGCGCCACCACCCGGCAGAGCGTCTCCAGCACCGTCGACAGGGTGTCGAAGGCGTTGGCGTCACCGGACCAGAACCGGTCCCGGGACCGGCGCACGTACCAGTTGGTCAGCGCGTCGAGGTAGGACCGGACGCTGGCGCAGGCACCGGAGATGTCGTACGCGTCCATCTGCGCGCCGACCGTGGACACCAGCTCGTTCGTCTTGGCCAGCACGTACCGGTCGAGCAGGTGGGTGGAGTCGGTGCGTCGCCGGGCCTGATACCCGTCGGCGTTGGCGTAGAGCGTGAAGAAGTAGTACACGTTCCACAGCGGCAGCAGCACCTGCCGGACGGCGTCGCGGATGCCCGCCTCGGTGACCGCCATGTCCCCACCGCGCAGCACCGGCGAGGACATCAGCATCCAGCGCATCGCGTCCGAGCCGTACGCGTCGAAGACGTGGTAGACGTCCGGGTAGTTGCGCAGACTCTTGGACATCTTGCGCCCGTCCGAGCCGAGCAGGATGCCGTGGCTCAGGCAGTTGCGGAACGCCGGCCGGTCGAACAGCGCGGTGGCCAGCACGTGCATGGTGTAGAACCAACCGCGGGTCTGCCCGATGTACTCGACGATGAAGTCACCCGGGTAGTGGTGCTCGAACCAGTCGGCGTTCTCGAACGGGTAGTGCACCTGGGCGAACGGCATCGACCCGGACTCGAACCAACAGTCCAGCACCTCCGGCACCCGGCGCATCATCGACTGCCCGGTCGGGTCGTCCGGGTTGGGGCGGACCAGGTCGTCCACCGCCGGCCGGTGCAGGTCGGTCAGGCGTACGCCGAAGTCCCGCTCGATGTCGGCCAGCGAACCGTAGACGTCCAGGCGCGGGTAGTTCGGGTCGTCGGACTTCCACGCCGGGATCGGCGAGCCCCAGAACCGGTTCCGGCTGATCGACCAGTCCCGGGCGTTGGCCAGCCACTTGCCGAACGAGCCGTCCTTGATGTGGCCGGGCGTCCAGTTGATCTCCTGGTTCAGCTCGACCATCCGGTCCCGGAACTGCGTCACCGCGACGAACCACGACGACACCGCCTTGTAGACCAGCGGGGTGTCACAACGCCAGCAGTGCGGGTACGAGTGGGTGTAGGTGTCCTGCCTGAGCACCACCCCCCGGTCCTTCAGCTCCCGGATCACCGGCTTGTTGACGTCGAAGACCTGCTCACCCTGGTACGGCGGGACCAGCGCGGTGAACCGGGTGTGGTCGTCGACGGTGACGATGGTGGGGATGCCGGCGGCGTTGCAGACGTTCTGGTCGTCCTCACCGAAGGCCGGGGCCAGGTGCACGATCCCGGTGCCGTCCTCGGTGGTGACGAACTCCGCGCCGAGCACCTGGTAGGCGTTCTCCCCGGCCTGCTCGACGAGGAAGTCGAACAGCGGCGTGTAGCGGCGTCCGACCAGGTCCCGGCCGTACACCGAGCCGACCTGCTGGTAGCCCTCCAGCTCCTTGGCGTACGCGGCCAGCCGCGCCGCCCCCACCAGGTAGCGGTCGCCACTGCGCTCGCTGTCGGGGGAAACCCGGTGTTCGAGCACCGCGTACTCGATGTCGGGGCCGACGGCGAGCGCCAGGTTCGACGGCAGGGTCCACGGCGTGGTGGTCCAGACGCCCAGCTTGACCGGCCCGCGCAGCAGCTCCGGCGCGGAGTCGTCGGCGGTCAGCCCGAACCACACGGTCAGCGTGGGATCGTGCCGGTCCCGGTAGACGTCGTCCATCCGGGTCTCGGTGTTCGACAGCGGCGTCTCACAGCGCCAGCAGTACGCCAGCACCCGGAAGCCCTCGTAGATCAGACCCTTGTCGTGCAGGGTCTTGAAGGCCCACATGACGCTTTCCATGTAGTCCAGGTCGAGGGTCTTGTAGTCGTTGGTGAAGTCGACCCAGCGGGCCTGCCGGTTGATGTACCGCTCCCAGTCCTGGGTGAACTCCAGCACCGAGGTGCGGCAGGCCTCGTTGAACCGGT
This sequence comes from Micromonospora sp. NPDC047644, assembly GCF_040704315.1. Taxonomy (NCBI): domain Bacteria; kingdom Bacillati; phylum Actinomycetota; class Actinomycetes; order Micromonosporales; family Micromonosporaceae; genus Micromonospora; species Micromonospora sp. NPDC047644. Next base: position 10,946 of record NZ_JBEYSY010000016.1, on the reverse strand, counting down.
CCACGCCCAGGTCGATGATCTCCGCCTTGCTGGTGATGCCGAGCTGCTTCTCGGCCACCACCTCGGCGGGCAGGCCGTGACAGTCCCAGCCGAAACGCCGCTCGACGTGCCGGCCGCGCATGGTCTGGTAGCGCGGCACCACGTCCTTGACGTAGCCGGTGAACAGGTGACCGTAGTGCGGCAGGCCGTTGGCGAACGGCGGGCCGTCGTAGAAGACGTACTCGTTCTTGCCGTCGGTGCCGGCGGGGCGGGCCTCGATGCTGGCCTCGAAGGTCTTGTCGGCCGTCCAGTGCTCCAGCACCCGGCGCTCGACCGCGGGCAGGTCCGGGCTCGCCGGAACACCGGCGGCGGTCGGGTCGTGCAACGGATAGGCCATCGGGGGTCGCTCTCCTCATGCAGCTCACTCAACGTGGGTCTGCGAGGACGAACCTCCGGGTACGCCTGGAACGGCGCTCCCGGGTGGCCCGCGGTACCACCCCGCTTGGCGGTCAGGATCGACCGCCCGCTCATTTGTCGGCTGTGACGGGCCGCACCCGTCCGGTTCTACTGGGCCGGTTGCCCGGCTGTTCTTCCGGAGGCTCACCGGTGATGGCCGGGTCATCGCCTTTCGGTGCTCAACGATACTCGACCCGCCGCCCGTCCCGCCGCCGAGTGAACGCCCGCGCCGGCACCCTAGGCTGACCGGGTGATCCGGATCGAGTTGGACGAGCCGACGCTGCTCCGGACCCGGATCGCCACCAGCCCGCTCTGGGAGGTGCTGACCAGTCTGTTACTGCTGCACCGCAGTCCGATCGAGGTGCCCTGGCCGTACACCGCCTGGGCGCGGCACGCACGGCGGGTGCTCGACGACGTGCCGGCGACCGCGCCGGCCCGGCTGCTGACCATGGGCCTGCCCGCACCGGACTTCCTCAGCCCGATCCCCACGCTGGCCGCGCCGACCCTGGCCGACCAGCTCGCCGAGCTGCGCGCGACGCCGGCCGAGGTGATCGCCGAGCAGATCCCCCACTACTACCACCCGGACGACCTGCCGGAGTGGCTCCGCCCGTTCGTCACGGACCGGCGGGCCGCGCTGGACCGGCTCGCCGACGGCATCCAGGCGTACTGGGACGCGGCCATCGCGCCGTGGTGGCCGGCGATGCAGGCGGCGCTGGACGAGGAGGTGCTGCATCGGGCCCGGGCGCTCGCCGCGTACGGCCCGGACGCGCTCCTGGCCGACCTGCATGAACGGGTGCGCTGGAACAGGCCGGTGCTGACCCTGGTGAAACCGTCGGAGCAGCAGTTCAAAACGGTGAACCAGCGACTGCTGCTGCTTCCCCTGATCTTCTCGCAGGGGGCTCTCGTTTGCGCCACCGACCATCCGGAGATCATCGCCGTCTCCTACCAGGCACGCGGGGCGGCGGTGCTCGCCGAGGGTGGGCCGGTCCCGGCGGCCCGGACGTCACCGGCCACGGATCGGCTGGCGGTGCTGGTCGGTCGGGGTCGCGCCCAGGTGCTGCGGGCGCTGGCGAGGCCAGCCACCACCGCGGGCCTCGCAGCCACGTTGGGGCTGGCGACGAGCACCGTGTCGGAGCAGCTCTCCGCGCTGCTGGCCGCCGGGGTGGTGCACCGGCGCCGGGTGGGCCGGCGGGTGTTGTACGGCCTGGAACCGGCCGGTCTGGCACTGGTGCAGCTCGTCGGTGACGAGCCGACGAGCGCCTCGGCCTGAGCATTCGGCTCGATCCGAATCCGTTTCCCATTCGTATCCGTCACTCCTAGCCTGTGGATCACGATCGAACACGCGATCAAGGCGGACGGGGTGGGTCACCACCCGAGCGCCGGAAGGTCCGGGCAGACCGCGGCGTCGACCTGACGGTCGGCAACGGGGAGCTGCTCGGCCTGCCCGGACCAGACGGCGCTGCCAGACCCCATCCCCGACCCGACCCCCGTTGATCATGGAGTTGTTGCCTCGCTCGACGGCGTGTCGTGGCGACAACTCCATGATCGACCGGGGGTTGGGGCTTGGGATGAGCGGGATCACAGTCGGGGTTGTCACGAGCCGGACCGGCCCGGTCGTCGTAGGGGCGTCGGACCGATCAGGGAGGTAGTCGTGCAACGGATGAACCCGGCCGAGGTCGCACCGCAGGCGTACAAGGCCGTCATGGGGTTGGAGAAGTACGTCCAGGCGAACATCGACCGCACCGTGCTGGAGCTGGTGAAACTGCGGGCGTCGATGATCAACGGGTGCGCGTACTGCGTGGACATGCACAGCCGGGACTCGCTCGCCGGCGGCGAGTCGAGCCGGCGGTTGTTCGCGGTGGCCGCCTGGCGGGAGTCCCCCTTCTTCGACGAGCGGGAGCGGGCCGCGCTGGCCCTCACCGACGCGGTCACCCGGCTCGGCGAGCACGGGGTGCCGGACGAGGTGTGGGATGACGCCGCGAAGGTCTGGTCGGAGAAGGAACTGGCCGACCTCGTCATCGCGATTGCCACAATCAACGTGTGGAACCGGATCGGGGTGACGATGCGGCTGGAGCCTCCGGCCCAGGCGTGACCACCGCGGCGGCAGCGGAGGCGGCCGGTGCGCTCGAGGCGCACCGGCCGATGCTGCTCGGTCTCGCGTACCGCCTGCTCGGCAGCCGGCACGACGCGGAGGACGTGCTCCAGGAGGCGTACCTGCGCTGGCTCGGTGTGGACCGGGCCCGGGTCGAGGAGCCACGCCGGTACCTGTCCAGGGTGGTCACCCGGTTGGCGCTGGACCGGCTGCGGGCGCGGCAGGCGGCCCGGGAGACGTACGTCGGGACGTGGCTGCCCGAGCCGGTGCCGACCGCGCCCTCGCCGTTCGGTCCGTTGGACCGGGTGGAGCTGCGCGACTCGCTCTCCACGGCGTTGCTGCACGTCCTGGAGCGGCTCACACCGCCGGAGCGCGCGGTGTACGTCCTGCACACGGCCTTCGACCTGCCTTACGCGGAGATCGCCGAGATCCTGGACCGTTCCGTCGTCGACTGTCGGCAGCTGTTCCACCGCGCGTCCGCGCGGGTACGGCAGGAGCAGCGTCGGTTCACCGCCAGCCGCGCGGAACGGGAGCGGCTGCTGGACGCGTTCCTCGCCGTCGCCCGCGACGGTGACCTGGCGAGGCTCACCGACCTGGTGGCGGCCGACGCCACCGCGTGGAACGACGGCGGCGGTCGGGCGCGGGCCGCCCTCAATCCGGTCACCGGCGCCGACCGGATCGCCCGGTTCTACGCCGGGGTCTACGGCCCGCGTCACCGGGTTGCGATGGATCCGGTCGAGCTGAACGGGGAACCGGCGATGCTGATCACCCGCGCGGACGGCAGTCGGTACACGCTGACCATCGCCGCGGCCGACGGACGGATCACCGGGATCTACGTTGTCGGAAACCCGGCAAAGGTGCCGGCGATCGGTTGAACCCGGGCGTCGTCGGTCGACCCCGGGCCGGTGGGTGTCAGCCCAGCTCGGGGAACCAGAGCGCGATCTCGCGCTTGGCGCTGTCCGTCGAGTCGGAGGCGTGCACCAGGTTCTCCCGGTTGGACAGCGACAGGTCACCCCGGATGGTGCCGGCGGCGGCCTTGCGTCCGTCGGTGGCGCCGACCAGCCCGCGGACCACGTCGATGACCTGGTCGCCGGAGAGCACCAGGGCGACCAGCGGGCCGCCGGTCATGAAGTCCTTCAACGGCGGGTAGAACGCCTTGTCGACGTGCTCGGCGTAGTGCTCGTCGGCGAGCGCGGCATCCATCGTCCGGTGCGCCATCGCGTCGATTCGCAGCCCCTTGCGCTCGAAGCGGGAGAGAACCTCGCCGACCAGGCCGCGGCGGACCGCGTCGGGCTTGATCAGAACGAGGCTGCGCTCATCCGGGCTGTTGCTGGACACGCTGGGTTCCTCCTGTACGCGCTGAACGCTCGGGATCGGTACGGTCAGCCTAGCGACCCGGTCCCGGCGCCGGCGCGGCGGCCGGTCTTTCCCCCGGTGGCCGATCCGGCCTAGCCTGGTCCTGACCCCGGGAGGTCCACTGTGGCGAATGGCGGGAACCGACCCATCGCGCCGGTACGCAAGCTGATCGGCGCGGTGCTGGGCACCGTTGCCACGTTCGTCGTCCTGTTCGGGCTCGGCATGACGAGTTGGGCCATCGTCGCTCTGGGGATCGCCCTGCTGGTGCTGGCGATCGCGCTGGCAACCGTACGCGGCGGCGGTCGCACGTGGGTCGTCGGCGTCGGGCACGTGCACAGCGCCTCCGAACCACCCACCCAGTACGCTTTCGGCCGCTGCGAACTGCAACTGGTGATCGACGCCCCTGGTCTGCCGCCGCGGTCCAAGAAGATCATTGAGCCGAGGGTGCCGGTCTCCAAGTGGCCGTCGCTGGGCCAGACCCTGCCGATCCGGGTCGCGTTGGACGACCAGCGGCACGTGAAGGTCCTCTGGGACGAGGTGCTCACCCACGCCGAGACCGCCGCTGCCGTCGCCGATCTCCCGCCGGAGTTCGCCGACGCGGAGCCGGTGGACGAGCTGTTGATCCAGCAGGACGCGCCGCCGTGGGCCGACCGCGCACCCGACGACGACTTCCGCGACCCGGTCGGTGACCCGTTCCGGGACCCGCTCGGTGACCCGCTGCGCACCGAACCCTCGCGCGACGACCTCCGGCGCGACGACCCGGTCGTCGTGCCCGAGGAGCGCGAGCCAGTGGTGATGCACCAGAGCCCGGGTGGCCCGGTGGTGTTGGAGGGCGTGGTCGTCGAGCCGCAAGCCGGTGGGCTGCCCCGACGGGCCACCACCCCGGCGCCGCGCCCGCCCGCCGACGAGCGCTTCGACGAGCCCGCCGCCGACCGGTTCGACGCTTCGCAGGCCAGCGACACGAGCCCCCCGCCGGCCGGGGACTCCGCAGACCCGCCCAGCGCGCAGCGCGTCGAGCAGGCGAGCGCTCAGCGCTTCGAGCCGCCGCCCACGCAGCGCTCCGGCCCGGGCACCTCCGACCCGCTGGACCCACTCGATCTTCCGCTGGACGACCCCTCCCCGGCCGGGGCCGCACGCACGACAGTGACCGACGAGGAACTGGACCAGGCGATCTTCGGGTTCGACGCCGGCGCGGACCCGGCCGGGCCGATCAGCGGGGTGGGCCTCACCCTGCTGGTGACCGACCTGCAACGGTCGCTCGGTTTCTACCGCGACGTGCTCGGCTTCAACGAGGTCGACCAGGGCGCCCACAACGCCGTCCTGGCCTCCGGGGCGACCCGGATCGTCCTGCGCGAGGTGACCGGGGCGGCACCCATCAGCCGCCGACTCGTGCACGTCAACCTTGAGGTGAGCGACATCGAGGCGGCGTACGAGCGGTTGCGCGAGTCGGGCGTCCGCTTCACGTACGCGCCCCGGGTGGTCAACCGGGGCACCAAGCTGGAGGGGTGGGCGGCGGCCTTCCGCGACCCGGATGGCCACGGCGTCGCGCTCACCCAGTGGCGCGAACGCGCCGACGCCTGACCCGGCCCGCCTTCGGACAGCGGCCGGGTCCGCGGTCAGCCGAGAATGACGCGGCGAACGTGCAACGCGTACGCCCAGACCAGGGCGAAGATGATGCCCAGCCCGAGCAGCGACCAGTGCAGCAGACCGCCCAGCAGCAGCAACCCCTGAAGCACGGTGCCGGCGTTCCAGGCCCAGGGCCGACGCATCATGCCGGCGAGCACCACGGCGGCCACCGCCAGGGCCACCACCGCACCGATCGCCGCGCCGCCGAGGTCACCGCCGACCACCCGGATCGGCTGGATCGCCAGCAACAGCACCAGCGCCTCCAGGCTGAGCGTGCCAGCGCCGAGACCGCGTACCGCCCGCTCCGGGTTGCGCAACCCGGAGCGTCGCGGCTGCCCGGCCGTGGGTTCCTCCTCCCCCACCGGCTGCCCGACCGACGGGCCGGTCGCGTCTTCGGTGGGGTGCGGGTCCCGCTCCGGGCCGGTCATCGCTTCAGCAGCCGGCGCGCGTCGGCGACCGTCACCACGGACCCGGTGACCAGCACCCCGACCCCGCTCAACTCACCCGGGACGTCCTCCTCGGCCAACGCCACCGCCACCTCGATGGCGTCCGGCATCTCCGGGGCCACATGCACCCGATCCTCGCCGAAGATCTCGGCGGCCAGCGCGCCGAGTTCCTCCGCCGGCATCGCCCGTGGCGAGCTGTTCCTGGTGACCACGATCTGGTCGACCACCGGCTCGAGCAGCTCCAGCAGCGCCTCCGCGTCCTTGTCGGCGAGGACGCCGAGCACGGCCACCAGCTTGCTGAACGCGAACTCCTCCTGGAGCGCGGTGACGGTGGCCCGCATGCCGTGCGGGTTGTGCGCACCGTCCAGCAGGACGGTCGGGGCGTTACGGACCCGCTCCAGACGACCCGGGGAACTTGTCGAGGCGAAGCCCTCCCGGACCGCTTCGATGTCCAGCTGACGTCGGGCCCCCGCACCCAGGAACGCCTCGACGGCGGCGAGCGCCACCGCCGCGTTCTGCGCCTGGTGGGCACCGTGCAGCGGAATGAACACGTCGTCGTACACGCCGCCCAGCCCCTGGAGGCTGAGGACCTGACCGCCGACCGCGACCGCCCGACCCCGTACCCCGAACTCACCGCCCTCCCGGGCGATGGTGGCCCCGACCTCGGCGCAGCGGTCGAGGATGGGACCTGCCGCCTCCTCGTCCTGCGCCGCCGCGATGACCGTGGCGCCCGGGTGGATGATTCCGGCCTTCGCCAGCGCGATGTCCTGGAGCGTGTCACCGAGCCACTCGGTGTGGTCCAGCCCGATCGGGGTGATCACACAGACCCCGGCCTGGAGGACGTTCGTGGCGTCCTCGGCACCGCCGAGGCCCACCTCGACCACCGCGATGTCGACCGGCGCGTCCGCGAAGGTGGCGAACGCCAGCGCGGTGGTCATGTCGAAGTACGTCAGCGGCTCGTCGGACCGCGCGTCGACCAGGTCGGCCAGCGGCTTGATCTCCCGGTACACCGCGGCGAACCGCTCCTCGCTGACCGGCTCCCCGTCCAGGCTGATCCGCTCCCGGACGGTCTCCAGGTGCGGGCTGGTGTACCGCCCGGTGTGCAGCCCGAACGCCCGCAGCAGCGAATCGATCATCCGCGCGGTGGAGGTCTTGCCGTTGGTGCCGGTCAGGTGGATCGCCGGGTACGCCCGCTGCGGGCTGCCGAGCAGGTCGAGCAGCGACTCGATCCGGTCCAGCTCGAAGACCATGCGGGTGAAGCCACGGGCGTTCAGCTCGGCCTCGACGGCGGCGAAATCGGTACGGTCGGTCACGAGGGCAGTGTCTCCAGAGCAGCGTCGATCCGGACCAGGTCGGCCTCGGCGGTGGCGAGCCGGTCGCGGATCTTCGCGACCACCGGCTCGGGGGCCTTGCCGATGAAGGCAGGGTTGTCGAGCTTCGCCCGCGCCTGCGCGACCTCCTTCTCGGCTGCCGCGCGGTCCTTCGTCAGCCGGGCCCGCTCGGCCGCCACGTCGATCGACCCCCGGGTGTCCAACGCGACACCGACCGCGCCGGGCATGGCCAAGGTGGCGCTGGCCTGGAAGTCGTCACCGGCCGGATCCAACCGGACCAGCGAGCGGATCAGCGGCTCGTGGGCAGCGATACCCGCGCCGGACAGCCCGTCCAGGCGGGCAGCCACCCGCTGCGTGGGGCGCAGCCCCTGGTCGGACCGGAACCGGCGGATCTCGGTGACCACCCGTTGAACGCCGACCAGCTCGGCCTCGGCGGCGTCGTCGATCAGCGACCGGTCGGCCACCGGCCAGGCGGCGGCCTGCACCGTCTCGCCGCCGGTCAACGCGAGCCACAGCTCCTCGGTGACGAACGGGATGACCGGGTGCAGCAGCCGTAGCAGCTGGTCGAGCACGTGCCCGAGCACCCGACGGCTGGCCTCCGCGCGCTCACCGCCCTCGGCGAGCACCGGCTTGCTCAGCTCGACGTACCAGTCGCAGACGTCGTCCCAGGCGAAGTGGTAGAGCAGGTCGCACACCTTGGCGAACTCGTACGCCTCGAGCTGCTCGTCGACCTCGGCGGTGACGTGCGCCAACCGGGACAGGATCCACCGGTCGACGGTGGAGAGCTGCTCGGTGGGGGGCAGGTCGCCGGTGGTGTGCGCGCCGTTCATCAGGGCGAACCGGGTGGCGTTCCAGAGCTTGTTGCAGAAGTTGCGGGAGCCCTGGCACCACTCCTCGCTGACCGGGACGTCCTGGCCGGGGTTCGCGCCCCGCGCCAGGGTGAACCGGGTGGCGTCGGCGCCGTACCGGTCGATCCAGTCCAACGGGTCGACCACGTTGCCGAACGACTTCGACATCTTCTTGCCGAACTGGTCGCGCACCATGCCGTGCAGTGCGACCACGTCGAAGGGCGGCCGGCCGTCCATCGCGTAGAGGCCGAACATCATCATCCGGGCGACCCAGAAGAACAGGATGTCGTACCCCGTGACCAGCACGCTGGTGGGGTAGAACTTCGCCAGGTCCGGGGTCTGCTCGGGCCAGCCCAGGGTGGAGAACGGCCACAGCCCGCTGGAGAACCAGGTGTCCAGGACGTCCTCGTCCTGGTGCCAGCCCTCGCCGGTCGGCGGCGCCTCGTCGGGGCCGACGCAGACGATCTCACCCGCAGGGCCGTACCAGACCGGGATGCGGTGCCCCCACCACAGCTGCCGGGAGATGCACCAGTCGTGCATGTTGTCGACCCAGGCGAAGTAGCGCTTGGCCAACTCGGCCGGCTCGATGCGGACCCGGCCGTCACGCACCGCGTCACCTGCGGCCTGGGCCAGCGGGGCGGTGTTGACGAACCACTGCAGCGACAGCCGCGGCTCGACGGTGGTCTTGCACCGCGAGCAGTGCCCCACCGCGTGCACGTACGGACGCTTCTCGGCGACGATCCGGCCCTGCTCCCGCAGCGCCGCCACGATCGCCGGCCGCGCCTCGAACCGGTCCAGCCCCTCGAACGGGCCGGGCACGGTGATCACCCCGCGCTCGTCCATCACGGTCAGCGCGGGCAGGTCGTGCCGCTGGCCGATCTCGAAGTCGTTCGGGTCGTGGGCCGGCGTCACCTTGACCATGCCGGTGCCGAAGGACGGGTCGACGTGCGCGTCGGCGACGATCGGGATCCGGCGGCCGGTCAACGGCAGCTCGACCTCGGTGCCGATCAGGTGCTGGTAGCGCTCGTCGTCGGGGTGCACCGCCACGGCGGTGTCGCCGAGCATCGTCTCGGCCCGGGTGGTGGCCACCACGACCTCGTCGCTGTAGCGGATGGAGATCAGCTCGCCGTCGTCGTCGGTGTGCTCGACCTCGATGTCCGACAGGGCTGTGAGGCAGCGCGGACACCAGTTGATGATCCGGTTGGCCCGGTAGATCAGACCGTCGTCGAAGAGCTTCTTGAAGATCGTCTGGACGGCGCGGGTCAGCCCCTCGTCCATGGTGAAGCGCTCGCGGTCCCAGTCGACGGAGTCGCCGAGGCGACGCATCTGGCCGAGGATGGCGCCACCGGACTCGGCCTTCCACTGCCAGACCCGCTCGACGAACTTCTCCCGGCCGAGATCGTGCCGGGACAGCCCCTCGGCGGCGAGTTGACGCTCGACCAGGTTCTGGGTGGCGATGCCGGCGTGGTCCATGCCCGGCAGCCACAGCGCCTCGAAGCCCTGCATCCGCTTACGCCGGGTCAACGCGTCCATCAGCGTGTGCTCGAACGCGTGGCCCATGTGCAGCGAGCCGGTGACGTTCGGCGGCGGGATGACGATGGTGAACGGGGGCTTGTCGCTGTCGGCGGAGGCCCGGAAGTGCCCGCCGGCTACCCACTGCTCGTACCGTCGCTGCTCTACCTCACCGGGCTGGTACTGGCCGGCAAGGGTCGGGGCGTCGGGGCGTCGGGCATCCAGTCTCTCGGTCACCGGGCAAGTCTACGGAGGGCTTCCGCAGACCTGACGTGCGCCACCTGCCGTTCGCGTACGGTGTCGGCTATGTCCGACGCACATCTCACCGAGCGGTCGCGCGACGGCGGCCGCGAGCCGGTCGAGCTCACCGAAGAGCCGATCCAGCTGAGCACCCGGGACTCCGGAGGCGACCCCGACGAGCGGCCCAGCGGCTGGTCACGCCGACGCAAGATCGGTTGGACGGTCGCACTGGTGGTCGGTCTCGCCGGCGCCGGCGTTCTCGGTGTCGGTGGGTGGCGGGTGGCGCAGCAGAAGGACACCCAACTGGCCTCACCCGATCGGGTGGCCGGTCTGACTCGCGACGACAGCGAGCGGGCGAAGAGCACCGCCGACTATCTCCGCAGCGGTCTGGCGGCGAACATCGAGTTGGACCGCAGTTTCGGCACCGTCTACCGCGACCCGGCCGACGACAAGCGCTCCGTGCTCATCTTCGGAGGCACCACCCTGCTCTGGCAGCCGGAGCGGGACCTGGACAGCCTCTTCCGCCTGATGTCGGACGAGACCGGTGCGGTGAACGGTCTGCGGGAGCTGGCCGCGGGTGACCTCGGCGGGGTATTGAAGTGTGGCAGCACCAGCGGCGAGGGCGGTGACTTCGCGGTGTGCGGCTGGGCCGACCACGGCAGCGTGGTCATGGCGATGTTCCCGGGCCGGTCGGTCAGCGACGCCGGCGGCCTACTGCGCAACCTCCGCGCCGGGATGCAGACCCGAGACTGACCCAGCACAGCCGCCGGCCGCCCCGCCTGCCGCCCGGCCGCCCGGCCGCCCGGCCGCAAGATCGTGCAACATCCTGGATGTAGTGGTGTCCACACCCACGAGGCCACTACAACCAGGATCGAGCGTGACCTTGAACGGTCCCGCGGTCGCCGCGGTCAGGAAAAAAGGGGGGATACGCAAAGAAGCCCACCCCAATTGGGGTGGGCTTCTTCGGAAGATTGTCCGGCGGCGTCCTACTCTCCCACACCCTCACGAGTGCAGTACCATCGGCGCTGGAGGGCTTAGCTTCCGGGTTCGGAATGTAACC
>NZ_JBEYSY010000015.1:187395-190772 GCF_040704315.1 Micromonospora sp. NPDC047644 | reverse complement strand
GAGGGAGGAGGCTGGGGGGGGGGGGCGTTCCGGGGGGGGGGGCCCCCGCGCCTATTGATCGTGCTCGCTCCTTGATGCGGGGCCCCCCCCCGGGGGGGAGCCCACTACTTCCTTGTTCGGGCGCGATCTTCGCCGGGTGGCCGGCGGGCAGGCCCGGCGGGGGAGGGTAGGACGCCGCGCGGCCGACGCGGGAGGGGTCCGACGCGGGAGGGTTCCGCCGCCGGGCGGCCGGTGTGGGGTGTCAGATGCCGCAGTTCGGCGCTGACCAGCCTCCGACCGCCGCCACGTGGGTGTGGTCGTTGTGATCGGGGTAGCCGGGGCCGAGGATCTGCCCGAAGCCGTGGTTGCGGGCCTGCTGCGCCAGCCGGCAGAACGACGGGGAGCCGACCAGGTCCACCCCGTCGCCGTACAGGTGTCGGCTGTTCGAGGCTCCGCCGACGGCGCTGTTGCAGGCGTAGCTGCGGAAGCTGCTGCTGATCGAGATGGCCACGTCGCCGAGGGCGTGCCGCATGGCCTGGAGCTTCCACATCGAGACGAGCGCGTTGAACCGGGCGGTGCTCGCCGAGACCGCGCCGCCGGACCAGTCGCTGTTGCACTTGTTCAGCTCGGGGTAGCTGAAGTTGGCCGGGGTGCAGTCGTCGTCCTGGAGGGCGTAGAGCCGGTTGAACGTCTGAGGGCCGGCGATGCCGTCGGCGGGCAGCCCGTACGCCTGCTGGAAGCGGATCACCGCCGACCGGGTGGCCGGGCCGTACGCGCCGTCGAGGGTGAGCACCGCGCCGTAGCCGGGGTAGCCGGCGACCCGGATCTGGAGTTGCCGGACATCCTCGCCGGACGCCCCCTGGGACAGGGTGCGTCCCCAGGTGTAGCAGCCGTCCGCCTGGGCCGCGCCGGCGGTGAGGGTGACGCCGGCCACTGTGGTGGCGGCGGTCATCGCCAGTGCCGCGAGGAATCTGCCGAGCCGTCGGTACATGGAACCCTCCATCAATGCATGGAAGTACATGGATGAACGGAAGTTTCATGCCTCCGCTCTGATCCGTCAAGAACTTGCAATGCCGGGTTTCCCCCGGCGGGTGTCGCGGCAGGCCGGCGGGGCTCCGTAGGATCGGCTCGTGACAGGGGTGGAACGGCACACGGACAGTGACGGCATGGCGGACGGTCTGGAGCGGCTCTGGACGCCGCACCGCATGACCTACATCTCCGGCGAGGACCGCCCGGCCGAGGGCTACGAGAAGCCCACCGGCTGTCCCTTCTGCCGAGGGCCGAAGCTGCCGCCGGAGGAGAGCCTGGTGGTGGCCCGGGGTGAGCATGTGTTCGCGGTGCTCAACCTCTACCCGTACAACCCGGGGCACCTGCTGGTCTGCCCCAACCGTCACGTGGCCGACTACACGGACCTGGACGTGGCGGAGACCACCGAGCTGGCGTCGTACACCCAGACCGCGATGCGGGTGATCCGCAAGGTCAGCAACGCCCACGGCTTCAACCTGGGCATGAACCAGGGCGGGGTGGCCGGTGCCGGCATCGCCGCCCACCTGCACCAGCATGTCGTGCCGCGCTGGGGTGGTGACGCGAACTTCATGCCGGTGATCGGCCGTACCAAGGTCCTGCCGCAGCTGCTCGGCGACACCCGCGACCTGTTCGCCCGCGCCTGGCCGTCCTGACCGCCGCCGGCCGCGCCGCGCCGGTCGCGCGACCTTCGCGCCGGTCCGGCTGGTCGGCGCGCAGCAGCGGGGTCAGCTCCAACCAGCCCTCCACCCGGGTGTACGCGGGGCCCGCGTGTCCGCCCACCGATCTGCTACGCCCCGATCCGCCGAAGGTGGCACGATCGGTCGATGGCAGTCACGACACGGGTGTTGGGGCGCAGCGGCATCGAGGTCAGCGCCCTCGGCATGGGGTGCTGGGCGATCGGCGGTCCCTGGGCGGAGGGGACCCAGCCGCTGGGCTGGGGCGCTGTCGACGACGACGAGTCGGTGCGGGCGGTACGCCGGGCACTCGATCTGGGCATCACCCTCTTCGACACCGCCGACACGTACGGAGCCGGACACGGTGAGCGGGTGCTCGGCCGCGCGCTCGCCGGTCGTCGCGACGACGCCGTGATCGCCACCAAGTGGGGTTACACCTTCGACGAGGCCGGCCGGCAGGCCACCGGCGAGGACGCGTCGCCCGGGTACCTGCGCACTGCCGTGACCGCCTCACTGCGCCGGTTGGGCACCGACCGGATCGACCTCTATCAACTGCACCTGGCCGATCTGTCGGTGCCGAGGGCGCAGGCGCTGATCGGGACCTGCGAGGACCTGGTGGCCGAGGGTCTGATCCGCGCGTACGGGTGGAGCACCGACCGCACCGACCGGGCTGCCGCGTTCGGGCACGCCGCCGCCGGTGCCACCGCGGTGCAACACGCCCTGTCGGTGCTGCGCGACGCCCCCGAGCTGCTGGCCGTCTGCGACAAGTACGACCTGGCGAGCGTCAACCGGGGCCCGCTCGGGATGGGGCTGCTCACCGGCAAGTACACGGCCGCGTCGACGCTGCCCCGCGACGACGTACGCGGACTGGCTCCGGGCTGGTTGGAGTGGTTCCGGGGTGGCCGGCCGGCACCGGAGTGGCTGCGGCGGGTCGGCGCGGTCCGTGCCGCGCTCACCGCCGACGGGCGCACCCTCGCCCAGGGCGCCTTGGGCTGGATCTGGGCGCGCAGCGGTCGCACCATCCCGATCCCGGGCTGCCGTACGGTCGCCCAGGTCGAGGAGAACGCCGCCGCACTGCACCGGGGCCCACTGCCGGCGGACCAGTTCGTCGAGGTGGAGCGTCAGCTCGCCGCCGTCCGCACCGCAGCCCTGCGCGACGCCGACCGCCCCCACTGGCCCCGCCCCATCCACCCCACAGTCCATCCGTAACCAGGCCGCGCAAAACACCCCCGGCCTCACCCACGGCGCGGGGGTGCTGCGCGCACTCTGCGCGCCTCGCGGTGCCGGTGCCGTGCTGCCCTGCGCTCTGCCGCCTCGCCGTGCCGTGCTGCCTCGCCGTGCCGTGCTGCCTCGACGTGCTGCCGTGCGCCCTGCCATCTCCTGCTGCCCCGCCCCGCGCCGTGCTAACTCGTGCCGCCTAGCGTCATGCCGCCTGATGTCGCCCCGCCCCGCTCCGCGTCGGCTGCCCCGTGTGGCCTCGCGCCGTGTCGCCGAGCGCTGCCCCGCCCTTCCCGCCCTGCCCGTGTCGATCATGGAGTTGTGGTGCCTCACAAAAAGGGCATCAATCAACCTTTCGCCCACCACAACTCCATGATCGATCCGAAGGCCTCATCAGCTTCCGTCGATCTTGCAGTTTCTGCGGTTACTTATGCCGCAACAGCGACATAACGGCAACAGGAAGTGCAAGATCGCTGGGGC
>NZ_JBEYSY010000015.1:0-187298 GCF_040704315.1 Micromonospora sp. NPDC047644 | reverse complement strand
GGCAGGGCAGGGCAGGGCAGGGCAGGGCAGGGCAGGGCAGGGCAGGGCAGGGCAGGGCAGGGCAGGGCAGGGCAGGGCAGGGCAGGGCAGGGCAGGGCAGGGGGGCTAGGGCCGGGGTCTAGGGGAGTTGTTCCTTTCGGGTCTGGTCGGCCAGGTGGGCGGGCATGGGGTCGTGGCGGACGAAATGGCGGCGGAAGGTGCCGGTGCCGGCCGTCATGGAGCGCAGCTCGACGGCGTACCGAAGCAGCTCGGTGGCGGGCACTTCGGCGCGGACGAGGGTGCGGCCCTCGGTGTCCGGGTCCGGTTCGGTGCCGAGCACCCGGCCGCGTCGGCCGGACAGGTCGCCCATCACCGTGCCGACCGAGCCGTCCGGGATGCGGATGGTGACCTCGTCGATGGGTTCCAGCAGGGTCGGCTGGCCCCGCTCGGCGGCGTCGCGCAGCGCCAGCGCGCCGGCGGTCTGGAAGGCCGCGTCGGAGGAGTCGACGCTGTGCGACTTGCCGTCGACCAGGGTCACCCGCAGGTCCACCACGGGGTGCCCGGCGACCAGGCCGCGCTCCAGTTGGGCGCGGACGCCCTTTTCCACTGATGGGATGTAGTTGTGCGGCACGGCCCCGCCGACCACCCGGTCGACGAACTCGAAGCCACTGCCGCGGGGTAGCGGCTCGACCTCGATGTCGCAGACCGCGTACTGGCCGTGGCCGCCGGACTGCTTGACGTGGCGGCCGTGTCCCTTCGCGGGAACGGTCAGCGTCTCGCGCAGCGACACCTTGACCGGCTCGGTGTCCAGCTCGACGCCGCCGGCGCGCAGTCGGTCGAGCACCACGTCCGCGTGTGCCTCGCCCATGCACCAGAGCACCAGTTGGTGGGTCTCCGGGTTGCGCTCCAGCCGCAGCGTGGGGTCGCCGGCGATCAGGCGGGCGAGGTTGCGGGCCAGGGCGTCCTCGTCGGCGCGGCTCCGGGCGGCGATCGCCACCGGCAGCAGCGGCTCCGGCATCTCCCAGGGGGCGATCAGCAGCGGCTCGTTCCTGGTCGAGATGGTGTCGCCGGTCTCGGCGCTGCCCGACTTGGTGATCGCGCAGATGTCACCGGCCACGCAGAGCGACACCTCCCGCAGGGTGGCGCCCAGCGGGGTGTAGATGTGCCCGACCCGCTCGTCGGCGTCGTGGTCGGGGTGCCCGCGTTCGGCCATGCCGTGCCCGGAGACGTGGACGGTCTGGTCGGGGCGCAGGGTGCCGGAGAAGACCCGGACCAGTGAGACCCGACCGACGTGGCGGTCGATGGTGGTCTTGACGACCTCGGCGACCAGCGGCCCGGCCGGGTCGCAGCTCAGCGGCGGACGCGGCGAGCCGTCCACGCCCGTCACCGCGGGCAGTTCGTGCTCCAGCGGCGACGGGAACGCGGCGGTCAGCACCTCCAGCAGGACGTCGAGCCCGACGCCGGTGTGGGCGCAGACCGGTACCACCGGGTAGAAGTGACCCCGGGCCACGGCCTTCTCCAGGTCGTCGATGAGCACCTCGTCGCCGATCTCCTCGCCGTCGAGGTAGCGGTCCATCAGGGTCTCGTCCTCGCTCTCGGCGATGATCCCCTCGATCAGCTCGTCGCGGGACTCGTCGATGGCCCGCTGGTGCTCCGGGTCGGGGTCGCGGACGTCGGCGGGCAGCCCGGCGCTGTAGTCGAAGACCCGACGGGTGATCAGGCCGAGCAGACCTTCGGTGGACACCCCGTCGTCGCCGAGCATCGGCAGGTAGAGCGGCATCACGTTGTCACCGAAGAGGCGCTGGCAGAGCGCCACCGTCTCGTCGACGTCGGCGCGGGGTTGGTCCAGTCGGGCCACCGCGACAGCGCGCGGCATGTCGACGGCGGCGCACTCCTCCCAGAGCGCGACGGTGGCCGCGTCCATGCCGCCCGCGGCGGAGACCACGAAGAGCGCGGCGTCGGCGGCCCGCAGCCCGGCGCGCAACTCACCGACGAAGTCGGCGTACCCGGGGGTGTCCAGCAGGTTGACCTTGATGCCGTTGTGCAGCAGCGGCGCGCAGGAGAGGCTGACCGAGCGCTGCTGGCGTACGGCGGCGGGGTCGTGGTCGCCGACGGTGGTGCCGTCGACCACGGTGCCGGCGCGGCCGATCGTGCCGGTCGCCGCGAGCAGGGCCTCGACCAGTGTGGTCTTGCCCGCCCCGGAGTGCCCGACGAGCACCACGTTGCGGACCCGCTCGGGCTCGGTCACCACCGGCGTGCCGCCGGTGGAACCCTTCTCGTGACTCTTCTGCGCCATGGGGCGCACCTCCCTCAGCCGGTGGTGGTGGCGACCGCCGCGCGAGGTGGAAGCGGCCCGGGGCGAGTGCGCGGCGATATCCTCCGGTGGTCTGCCGCACAGCGGGAACGGGACGGGTAGACGGGTGAGCTGGCTCACCTCCCGGCTCGATCTCACACCCGTTGCCGGGTAGGCACAAGCCTCCCCCAGGCGCGTCGGCGGTACCGTCCGTATCGCCGGAGCTGGGCGGACCGTTATCGTGGGGACCGCCATGGCGAAGATCTTCCAAGTGTCGGCCCGCGCGGGGATGACCCGCGTCGTCGAGCCGATTGCCCGCGCCCTGCTGCGCGCGGGCGTCACCCCCAATGCCGTCACCGTCGCGGGCACCGTTGGTGTGCTCGTCGGCGCGCTCGGCTTCGGTGCTCGCGGCCACCTGGTCGCGGGCGCGTTGATCGTCACCCTGTTCGCGCTCACCGACCTGCTCGACGGGACGATGGCCCGGATGAGTGGCGGTTCCACCAGGTTCGGCGCGTTCCTCGACTCAAGCATGGACCGGGTAGCCGACAGCGCCGTCTTCGGCGCGGTCGCGTACTGGCTGGCCACCGAGGGCGACCACTCCGGTGTGGCCGCCGCGTTGGTCTGCCTGGCCGCCGGCAGCCTCGTCTCCTACGTCAAGGCCCGCGCCGAGGGGCTCGGCATGACCTGCAACGTGGGCATCGCCGAACGCACCGAGCGACTGCTCATCGTCGGGGTCGGCGGGATCCTCACCGGTGTCGGTGTCGATCCGGCCCTGGAGATCGCGCTCTGGCTGCTCGCCGCCGTCTCGATCTTCACGGTGGGACAGCGGATGACGCACGTCTACCGCCAGGCCCGGCAGCTCCAGCCGGACGGCCAGGCATGAGTGGCGGGCGCGCGACCCGGCGTCGGAAGAACTGCGGCCGGGTCGCGTGAACCTCACCGAGTTGGGCTACATCGCCGGGTGGCGGGTGGTCCGCGCGCTTCCCCGGCCGTTGGTGGCGGCGGCGTTCCGGGCGGGCGCGGACCGCGCGCACCGCGCCGGTGGCGGGGGTACGGCCCGACTGCGCGCGAACCTGCGCCGGGTGGTCGGCCCGGAGCTGCCGGACGCCGAGTTGGACGACCTCGTCAAGCGCGGGTTGCGCTCGTACGCCCGGTACTGGATGGAGGCGTTCCGGCTGCCCGGTCTGAGCCGGTCGCAGATCCTGTCCACCTTCCGGCTGGACGGCGCGGACCTGCTCGCCGCCGATGTGGCCGCCGGCCGGGGCGCGGTGGTGGCGCTGCCGCACGCCGGCAACTGGGACGCCGCCGGCGCCTGGGTGGCGGCCACCGGCTGGCCGATCACCACTGTCATGGAGCGGCTCAAGCCGGAGGGCGTCTACAAGCGTTTCCTGGCGTTCCGCGAGGTCCTCGGGATGGAGATCCTGCCGACCCACGGGGGCCCGCGTCCGGCGTTCGACGTGCTGCTGGACCGCCTGCGGGCCGGTGCGGTGGTGCCGTTGCTGGCCGACCGGGACCTCTCCGCCCGGGGGGTGGAGGTGGACTTCTTCGGTGGGAAGACCCGGATGCCCGCCGGGCCGGCCCTGCTCGCGCTGCACACCGGCGCGCCGCTCTACGTGGCCTCGATGTGGTACGAACCGGATGCCGCCTGCGCGTCGCTGGTCGGTCCGTTGCCGGTGCCGGGGCCCGAGGTGGGGCCGCTGGACCAGCGGGTCCGGTCGCTGACCCAGCTGATCGCCGACCGTCTGGCGGCGGGTATCGCCCGGCATCCGGAAGACTGGCACATGTTGCAGCGGATGTGGCTGGACCAGGCGAGGTCGGGGGAGGGCGCGGCGCTGCCCTCGTCGGCCTCCGGCCCGGCCTGAGGAGGTGGGCTGACGGATGCGGATCGGCATCGTGTGCCCGTACTCCTTCGATGTGCCCGGTGGGGTGCAGAACCACGTCATGGACCTGGCCGAGGCGCTGATCGCGCTGGGCCACGAGGTCAGCGTGCTCGCACCGGCCGACGAGGATTCGCCGCTGCCGGAGTATGTGGTGTCGGCCGGGCGGGCCGTTCCGCTGCCGTACAACGGTTCGGTGGCCCGGATCGCGTTCGGCCCGGTGTCGACCGCCCGGGTGCGGCGGTGGATCACCAACGGTGACTTCGACGTGCTGCACGTGCACGAGCCGCTCACGCTGAGTTTGTCGCTGCTGGCCGTGCTCTCCGCCCGTGGTCCGGTGGTGGCCACCTTCCACACCGCGATGACCCGTTCGCGGGTCCTCGCCGCCGCCCAGGGTGTGCTCCAGATCGTGTTGGAGCGCATCACGGCCCGGATCGCGGTGAGCGCGCTGGCCCGCAAGGTGCAGGTCGAGCACATGGACGGCGGGGCGGTGGAGATCCCCAACGGGGTGGCGGTGGCCAAGTTCGCCGACGCCGAGCCGTTGCCGGGTTGGCCGGGGGAGTGCGCGGCCGGCACCGGCGGCACGCTCGGCTTCCTGGGCCGGTTCACCGAGGCGCGCAAGGGCTTCCCGGTGCTGCGCGACGCGTTCGTGGCGCTGGCCGCCACCCGGCCCGGTCTGCGGTTGCTCGTCGCCGGCCCGGGTGACCCCGACGACCTGTACGACCAGTTCCCGGCCGAGCTGCACGAGCAGATCACGTTCCTCGGCCTGGTCAGCGAAGCGGACAAGGCGCGCATGTTGCGCAGTGTGCACCTCTACGTCGCACCGAACACCGGCGGCGAGTCGTTCGGCATGATCCTCACCGAGGCGCTGGCGGCGGGCACGACGGTCGTCGCCAGCGATCTGGACGCGTTCCGGCGGGTGCTCGACGGTGGGCGGGCCGGGCGCCTCTTCCCCACGGGTGACCCGGTGGGGCTGCGTGACGTGCTGGCCGAGCTGCTGGACGACCCGGCCGCGCGGGCCACGCTGAGTGCCTGCGGCGATCTGGTGGTCGCGAATTTCGACTGGCCGGTGGTTGCTCGCCGCGTTCTGGAGGTATACGCAGCGGCGATCGAGGCAACCGACGGGCGGGTCATCGACCAGGAGTGGGTGGGGCTGGGCTGAGCCGGTGTGACGGATGGTGCGGTGGTGACCGGCGGGACCGCTCGGGCCGCGCCCAATCGGACGAAACGGAGCAGCACTACGATGCCGCACATGTGGTGGGTGGTGGCCGCGAGCGTGGTCGTGGGGCTGGTCGCGGCGTACCTCATCTGGACCGCCGGCCGGGTGGAGCGGCTGCAGGGCCGCGCGGAGCTGGCGGCCCGGGCCCTCGACGCCCACCTGCTGCGCCGCGCGGCGGCAGCCGCGGTCCTGGCTGAGCGGCGTTTCGGCGTCGAGCTGTACGCGGCGGCCCGGATCGCCCTGGACGCCGGCCCGGACGAGCGGGAGGCGGCGGAGAACGACCTCACCCGGCAGTTGCGCGGTGTCCAGTTGGATCCGGGCGACCCGGACTGCGGGGCGGTCATCGCCGCGAGCCGTCGGCTCGCGTTGTCCCGGCAGGTGCACACCGACCTGGTCCGCGACGCCCGCTCGGCGCGCAGCCGGCCGCTGGTGCGCCTGTTGCGGATGGGGCGGGGCCGGGAGTGGCCGCGTTACTTCGACATCGACGACCCGACCCTCGTCGTGCCGGCGGACGTCCCCGCCGCCTGACCCCCGTTGCCCGACGGCCTGGGGTGACCGCTGCCACAGGGCAGGCCACCGGGGGTCTGATTGGCTGTCGGTGCGGCGTTGTACCGCGCGTAGCATTTTCGCTGGCCACCCCCCAGAGCATGTCCAAGGAGCGATGACCCGTGCCCGAAAACACCGCCTCGAACACCGGTAGCGCCCCCGTCGTCGGCACCGCCCGCGTGAAGCGTGGGATGGCCGAGATGCTCAAGGGCGGCGTGATCATGGATGTCGTCAACGCCGAGCAGGCCAAGATCGCTGAGGACGCCGGCGCGGTCGCGGTGATGGCCCTGGAGCGGGTGCCCGCCGACATCCGCGCGCAGGGTGGGGTGTCCCGGATGAGCGACCCCGACATGATCGACGGGATCATCGAGGCGGTCTCCATCCCGGTGATGGCCAAGGCCCGCATCGGCCACTTCGTGGAGGCGCGGATCCTCCAGTCGCTCGGCGTGGACTACGTCGACGAGTCCGAGGTGCTGACCCCGGCCGACTACGCGAACCACATCGACAAGTGGGCGTTCACGGTGCCCTTCGTCTGCGGGGCGACGAACCTGGGCGAGGCGTTGCGCCGGATCACCGAGGGCGCGGCGATGATCCGCTCCAAGGGCGAGGCGGGCACCGGCGACGTCTCCAACGCCACCACCCACATGCGGAAGATCCGCCAGGAGATCCGCCGGCTGGCCTCGCTGCCGGCCGACGAGCTGTACGTCGCGGCCAAGGAGTTGCAGGCCCCGTACGAGCTGGTCAAGGAGGTCGCCGAGAGCGGCAAGTTGCCGGTGGTGCTGTTCACCGCGGGCGGGATCGCCACGCCGGCCGACGCGGCGATGATGATGCAGCTCGGCGCGGAGGGCGTGTTCGTCGGCTCCGGCATCTTCAAGGCGGGCAACCCGGCTCAGCGGGCCGCCGCGATCGTCAAGGCGACCACCTTCCACGACGACCCGGACGTGCTGGCGAAGGTCTCCCGCGGCCTCGGCGAGGCGATGGTCGGCATCAACGTCGACGAGATCCCGCAGCCGCACCGTCTGGCCGAGCGGGGTTGGTAGGCATGGGCGCGCCCACCATCGGTGTGCTCGCGCTTCAGGGTGATGTCCGGGAGCACGTGGCGGCGCTGGCCGCGGCGGGTGCGGACGCCCGCCCGGTCCGCCGTCCGGCGGAGCTGGACGCGGTCGACGGCCTGGTCATCCCGGGCGGCGAGTCCACCACCATGAGCAAGCTCGCCGACATCTTCGAGATGCGGGAGCCGATCGACAAGCGGATCGCCGACGGTATGCCGGTCTACGGCTCCTGCGCCGGCATGATCATGTTGGCGACCGAGGTGCTCGACGGTCGACCCGATCAGCGGGGTTTCGCGGGCATCGACATGACCGTCCGGCGTAACGCGTTCGGCCGGCAGGTCGACTCGTTCGAGGCGCCGGTGACCGTCACCGGGGTGCCGGGTGCGCCGTTCCACGCGGTGTTCATCCGGGCGCCGTGGGTTGAGCGGGTCGGTGCCGGCGTCGAGGTCATCGGGGCGGTGTCCGACGGGCCGGCCGTCGACCGGATCGTCGCGGTGCGACAGGGCAACCTGCTGGCTACCTCGTTCCACCCGGAGCTCACCGGTGACCTGCGCGTGCACGCGTACTTCGTGGACCTGGTCCGCGCTGCCGGATGACGGGGTTCCCGTCGCTCAGCCGGCGACCGCGCGCAAGCGCCCCGGGCGGCGGCCCGCCAACTCGTCGAGCGCGGTCGCCGTGGCGGCGTCGGCGGGCAACCGCACCACCAGCCGCTGCGGTCGGCCGACCAGGCGGAGCCGGTGAGCTGAGATGAAGACCATCCTGACGATGTGAATCCGCTTTCCCGACGTCTGCCCGATTTGGGCAGGCGCGGGGAGGCCGCCACGCGCGGTGCGTGACAGCGACCCGAGGGACGTCGGTAGGATTGCGGAGATTCGGCAGGGCCATCTGCCCGCCACGGCTTCCACCAGAGCTGACCGGCACCTCCGCGTGCGCCGGTGGGAGCGGGGCGTGAGCGGTGCGGTCGATGCAGACGGCGGGTAGCAACGGAGGTAGAAGATGTCCGGCCACTCAAAGTGGGCGACGACCAAGCACAAGAAGGCCGTCATCGACGCCAAGCGCGGCAAGATGTTCGCCAAGCTGATCAAGAACGTCGAGGTGGCCGCGCGGACCGGCGGCGGTGACCCCTCCGGCAATCCGACGCTCTTCGACGCCATCCAGAAGGCGAAGAAGAGTTCGGTGCCGAACGACAACATCGATCGCGCCGTCAAGCGCGGCTCCGGCCTGGAGGCCGGCGGTGCCGACTGGCAGACGATCATGTATGAGGGGTACGGCCCCAGCGGCGTCGCCATGCTCATCGAGTGCCTCACCGACAACCGCAACCGCGCGGCGACCGAGGTACGGACCGCGCTGACCCGCAACGGCGGCTCGCTCGCCGACGCCGGCTCGGTGTCGTACATGTTCTCCCGCAAGGGCGTGGTGATCGTCCCCAAGGAGGGCACCAGCGAGGACGACGTGATGCTTGCCGTCCTGGACGCCGGCGCCGAGGAGGTCAACGACCTCGGTGAGGCGTACGAGGTGGTCTCCGAGCCGACCGACCTGATCCCGGTGCGCACGGCGTTGCAGGACGCCGGCATCGAGTACGAGTCGGCCGAGTCCTCCCTGATCCCCAGCGTCAACGTGCCGTTGGACGAAGAGGGCGCGCGCAAGATCTTCAAGCTGATCGACGTCCTGGAGGACTGCGACGACGTCCAGAACGTCTACGCCAACTTCGACGTCAGCGACGACGTGATGGCAGCAGTAGACGCCTGACCCGACCCCCGCGCCCTCCTCCCGCCCCGCCCCGCCCCACCCCGCCGCGATCTTGCACTTTCTGACCCGACACACCGGGCAACACCTGGCATATCGCCAACAGAAAGTGCAAGATCGCGGGCGGGACGCGGGGACGCCGGGATGCGGGGGTGTTGCGGTGGGGGCAGTGCGGTTTGCGCCTGGTGACACCGTGGTACGGCGTGAGGTGCTGCGGGGCGAGGTCTGGTTCGGCTGCCCGACCATCTGCGTCGTGGATTCGCCCGACCTGCTCGCCCTCTACCTCCCACCGGGGGCCGAGTTCGGCTTCCCGGACACCGGCGTCTTCCCCTGCGGGCGGCACCCGTGGGAGGCTGCCGGGCACCGCTCCTGGTCCGGGCACGGCAAGCTGATGCTGCAACGCCCCGGTGAGGCGCACTCGATCGACGTGTTCTGGGCCGGGCCGGCACGCGAGTTCGCCGGCTGGTACTTCAATCTCCAGGACCCGGTGCGGCGTACCCCGATCGGGGTGGACACCCTGGACCACGAGCTGGACCTGTGGTGGGCCGCGGACGCCGACCGGTACGTCTGGAAGGACGTGGAGTTGTTCGCCGAGCGCCTCGTCGAGGGGCGCTACCCGGGCATGGCGGACGCCATCCAGGCCGAAGGTGACCGGATCGCTGCCCTCCTCGACGCCGGTGAGCGCTGGTGGGACCGGTCGTGGGCCACCTGGCAACCGGACCCGGCCTGGACGGCGCCCCCGCTGCCCGCCGGCTGGGATCAGGTGCCACCCGCGGGGTGAGCGGCGGCGACGTCAGTTCCCAGGCAGCGATCTGACCACGAACACCTGATCCAGGCCTCCGGTGCACGGCTCGACCAGTGCCGCGTCCGCCACGTCGTTGTCGTCGGCGCGCAGGCCGACGCACAACTCGCTGCGGTCGGGCCGGATCCGGTACGCGTCGGGCGTCGCTCCGGTCGGTTCGAAGTGGAACACCTGCTTCGGCCTGTTCGCGTTGCAGTCCTTCGCGTTCCAGGGTTCGAGGAAGTTCCGGCCGGGATCCTCCTCCCGGATGGTGAGGCAGCCCTTCCCGAGCACCGGGTGGATCCAGTGGATGAAGAACATTCCGTCGGCCACCGGTTCCAGCGAGGTGTCCGGTGGGGTGGCCTCCGTGCAGGGCCGCTGGACCGCGATCTCCTTCGTGTACTGGCCGTTGCGATCGCGGCCCTCGGTGAGGCAGAGGTGCGGGCTGCGGGCGGGGCTGATCTGACTGAGCCCCGCGTTCGGCGAACGGGCACCGTCAGCCGCCGACGCGGTCGGATCGGTCGTTCGGGAGGACTTTCCCTGTTCGTCGTCGCGTCGTTCGATCCAGAGGCCCACGCCGAGCGTGGCCAGCAGGGCGACGACGAGCAGCGCCACCGGTGCGGGCCGCGTGAACCAGCGTGGGCGGGCCGGGCCGGAGTGCTCCGGGGCCACCGTCGTGCCCGCGTCGACCGGTGGCGGGTCTGCCGCCGGGGACGGCGGAGCAAACTGACCTGCCGCGATGCGGTGCCAGGCCCGTAGCCACGGCTCGACCTGCTCTCCCGCGCCGCACGCGCGGACGAATGCGGCCACCACCTCGGGGCGTGGCAGTGTGGACCGTCGCAGGATGTCCGCCGCGGTGCTGCGGGCCAGTACGTCGCCCGTCGACGCGGCGCGCTGTTCCAGTTGTCGGTAGGTGAGGCCCGACCGATCCTTGAGCCCGCGCAGCATCTCGACGAATTCGGCCGGGTCGGACGCGTCATCCGGGCGTAGCTCCCCCGTGGTCATCGCCCGATTCTCCAGACACCGCGGACGCGAGGGCAAATCAGGTCCCGGTGACTGTCCGACATGGTCGGACAGGATCCGGACAAGATCCGGACAAGCCGCTGTGAGCTGCCCGGACAGCCCAGCGCGGCGACCAGGGGATTGTCCCGACCGGCCGGGTTTCCTAGCGTCTTGGTCGATGGCCGCGCCGCTGACCGGCGTACGGCCGACCGGCTCGCGCCGGCACGGGTTCGAGCTGAACCACCGCAACGACACGGGGGAAATTCGATGGATGACGCTGTCCGGGATCCGGTGCCGCAGGCGGCCACGGCGGGGGAGTACGTGGCGTTGCTCCGGGAGGTGCGGCGGCGTTCCGGTCTGACCTATCGGGAACTGGCCCGGCAAGCCTCGGCGGCCGGGCACTGGCTGCCGCCGAGCACCCTCGCGACGATGCTGGGGCGGACGACGCTGCCCCGGGAACGCACCGTCGTCGCGCTGCTGGCCGCCTGCGGCACCCCTGCGGCCGAGGTCGACAGGTGGGTGGAGACACGGCGGGACCTCGACGCTCGCCTCGGCGAGCAGGGTCGAGGGGAGAGCGACGCGCAACGGAGCCCTGCCGGCCCGTCCCCTGCCGTCGCGGCGGACATCCGCCCGAGCGTCGGCTCGGTTCCGCCGCGACCCCAAGCGCCCTGGCCGGCCCGTCGCTGGCTCCGGCTGGCGCTGCTGGCGGTGCTCGGCGTCCTGACGGTCGGGGCGGCCGGGGCGCTGCGACCCCTCACCCCTTCCATGGTCGACAGTTCGTCGACCGTCGGCTGCCCGGAGGTGCTGCGCCAGGGCATGTACGGCCCCTGCGTGCTGAGCCTCCAGGAACATCTGGTGGCTGACGGACTCACTGTCCCGGTCGACGGCTGGTTCGGCCCGGACACCACCAGCCGGGTGATGGTGTTCCAGGCGTTCGGCGGCCTGCCCGTCAGTGGCACGGCGGACGAGCGGTTGTTCGACGAGTTGGCGGGCGATCGCACGGTGCCCGCCACCTGGTCGGAGGACCGGATCGGCAAACACCTTCGGCGGACGTTCCCGGAGGACCCGGCCGGGGCGGTGCAGGTGGCGCGCTGCCTGTCCGGCCTGGACCCGTACCGGGTGGAGGTCGGACAGGACGGGTCGCGCCGCTGGGGGTTGTTCCAGTTCAGCGACACGGAGGTGTCCCGGTTCGGCGTCGACCGCCAGATGGCGTTGGACGCGGCGTGGAACATCAGGGCGGCACGGGAGGTCTGGTCTCGTACCGGCGACTTCGGCCACTGGACCTGCGCGGCCTAGCTGTCCGGTGGGACGCTCCCCGTCCGGTCCACCAGCCGGAGGATTGTTCGCGCTGTTCACGGCCACCGAACCGCGCTCGGCACGGTGCCGTACGGCAGGGGGCGCCGGCATCCGATCAGGACACCGACGCCCGGGCGGGGCGGACCAGCGCTCAGCCGATCGTCTCCCGCTCCCGCCAGGCGGTGCGCAGCGAGGTCCGGCCGTTGGTGCGCAGCAGTGACCCCTCGTACACCCGGGCCCCGGCGAGGAGGAACGCGCCGGCGGCGAGCACCAGGAGGACCAGTGAGACGATCGGCTCCCAGCCGGCCGCGTCGCCGGTGAAGAGCCGCAGCGGCATGGCCGTGGGCGACGAGAACGGCAGGTAGGACAGCACACGCATCGCTGTGGCGTTGTCGTTCAGGAAGATCACCGCGAAGAACGGCAGCATGACGGCGAGCTGCACCGGCGTCGAGACGGCGGCGATGTCCTCCTGCCGGTTGGCCAGTGCGCCGGCCGCGGCCCACATGGCGGCGAGCAGCACGAAACCGATCAGGAAGAACGGCACGAACCAGCCGATCGCCGGGGCGAGCAGGCTGAGCAGACCTCCGCTGTCGCCGATCTGCAGCCCGAGCACCGCCACCAGCGCGATCAGGGCGATCTGGGCGAACGCCAGGATGGCCCCGGCCACCACCTTCCCGGCCAGCAGGGCCCGCACCGGCACGGCGGCGACCAGGATCTCGACGATCCGGGTCTGCTTCTCCTCGATGACGCTCTGCGCGATCTGCACGCCGAACGTCTGCGAGGTGACGAAGAAGACGAACGCGAAGACGAACGGCACCAGGAACGCCACCACCGGATCGACCGCGTCCGGGTCCAGCAGGCGAACGGTCGGCTGGGTGCTCAAAGCCCTCACTACGTCGTCGGGGGCGTCGTCCAAGGCCAGGACGGCCGGTCCGCCGACCACCGCGGCGTCCACGTCGTCGTCGCGGACGGCCTGCTCGGCTGCCCGGTCATCGGGGACGACCCGGACCTCCAGCCCGGCGGCGCGCAGCGGCGCGGCCAGGCTCTCGGTCACCGCCACTGTGGACGGCCCGCCGGAGAACAGCGGCGGCAGGATGGTGCCGGCCGCGGCGATCAACAGGAAGAACAGCGTGCCGAACAGGAAGGTGCGGTCGCGCAGCTTGACCCGGATCTCGCGTTCGGCGACCAGCCGGGTGGCCTGGGTGACGTTCACTGGGTGACCTCTCGGAAGATCTCGGTGAGCGAGGGGCTGACCGGGCGGAAGGCGCGGACCGGGCCGCGCGCGAGGGCGGCCCGCAGCACGGGCTGTTCGTCGGTGCCGGCCGGCAGGTCGAAGACCACCCGCGCGCCGTCCAACTCGACCACCGTCACACCGGGGTGGTCGCGTACCCAGCCGGCGTCGTGCTCCACGACCAACTCGAACCGGGGCATCGTGTACGAGTCGCGCAGTTGCTGCCGGCTGCCGGCGGCCCGGATCACCCCGTCCCCGATGATCACCAGGTCGTCGCAGAGGCGCTCCACCACGTCGAGTTGGTGACTGGAGAAGAGCACCGGCACGCCGGCCGAGGCCCGTTCCCGCAGCACGGCCACGACGGTCTCCACGGCCAGCGGGTCCAGGCCGGAGAACGGCTCGTCGAGCACCAGCACCTCGGGGTCGTGCACCAGCGCGGCGGCGATCTGGGCCCGCTGCTGGTTGCCCAGCGACAGCGTCTCCAGCAGGTCGTCGCCGCGCTCGCCGAGCCCGACCCGGTCCAGCAGCGCGTCGGTGGACCGTCGTGCCGCGGCGGCGTCCAGTCCGTGCAGCCGGCCCAGGTACGTCACCTGCTCGCGGGTGGTCATCTTGGGGTAGAGGCCCCGCTCCTCCGGCATGTAGCCGAAGCGCCGACGATCCTGCCGGGTCAGCCTGGTGCCGCCCCAGCTCACCTCGCCGGCGTCGGGGGCGAGCACACCCAGGATGATCCGCATGGTGGTGGTCTTGCCGGCGCCGTTGGCGCCCACGAAACCGGTCATCCGGCCGGCGGACACCTCGAAGGACACGTTTCTGAGCACCTGCCGGTCGCCGAAGCTGCGGTCGACGCCGTCGAGGCGGAGCGTTCTGGTCACGCACAGACGCTAGATCGAATCCGTCGCCGCGCCGTCCGCCCGGCGGCTGAGCGGGCGGGTCCGCCGCACGGCGGACGCCGGTCACCCTCCGGGCCGGACCACCCCGTTCTCGTACGCGAACACCACTGCCTGCACCCGGTCGCGCAGGCCGAGCTTGGCCAGTACCCGACTCACGTGCGTCTTCACCGTCGCCTCGCCCAGGTGGATGGCCGCGGCGATCTCCGCGTTGCTGGAACCGGCGGCGAGCAGCATCAGCACCTCCCGTTCGCGCGGCGTCAGCCCGGCCAGCGCGGCCTCGGCGTCCGGACCCCGGTGGGCGGTGCCCGCCGGGTCGCCGGGTCGGGCGAAGGTGGAGATCACCCGGCGGGTGATCTCCGGGGCGAGCAGACCGTCGCCCCTGGCCAGCACCCGGATCGCCTCGACCAGCTCCTCCGGCGTGCCGTTCTTGAGCAGGAAGCCGCTGGCTCCGGCCCGCAGCGCGGCGAACAGGTAGTCGTCGCGGTCGAAGGTGGTGAGGATCAGCACCGCCGGCGCCCCGGGGCCGTCGGCGACGATCTGCCGGGTGGCCTCCAGGCCGTCCATCCCGGGCATCTCCACATCCATGAGTACGACGTCCGGGCGGGTGGCTCGGGTCATGCTGACGGCCCGTTCGCCGTCGGCGGCCTCACCGACCACCTCGATGTCGTCCTCCACCTCGAGGATGACCCGGAAGCCGGTACGGACGAGGTGCTGGTCGTCGGCGAGCAGCACCCGGACCGTCGGGTTGGTGTCGGGCGTGAGCTCGGTTGCCGCGCTCATGCCGACGGCTCCGCGCCCGCTGGGGTCTGCTGCCTGTCGCTCGGCTCCCGCTGCGGAGCGACCGGGGCGGCGAGGGGGAAGCGGGCGCGGACCCGCCAGCCACCGCCGGACCGTGGCCCGGCCTCCAGGTCGCCGTCGTGGGCGGTGACCCGTTCGCGCATGCCGATCAGCCCCAATCCGTCGGTGTCGGCGCGGCCACCGCCCCGCCCGTCGTCGGTCACGTCGACCTCCACCTCCCGGGCCAGGTACCGGACCCGCACGTCGAGCAGGGCCGCCTCGGCGTGCTTGAGGGTGTTGGTCACCGCCTCCTGCGTCACCCGGTACGCCGTCTGGGAGACCGATTCGGGCAGCGCGACCGGGTCGCCGTACACCCCGAGGGTGGCCGTCAGCCCGGCGGCCCGAGCCCGCTCGACCAGTTCGTCGATCCGTTCGACGCCGCCGGCCGGCGGCGTCGCGGCGTCGGTGCCGGCGGAGGTCCGCAGCACGCCGAGCATCCGACGCAGCTCGTCGACGGCGGTGCGGGCGCTCTGTTCGATGGCGGTCAGCGCGGTGCGGGCCTTACCCGGGTCGCGGTCGAACACCCGGCGGCAGGCGGATGCCTGCACGCCCATCACGGACACGTGGTGGGCGACCACGTCGTGCAGCTCGCGGGCGATCCGGACCCGTTCGCCGAGCACCGCGCGCTCCCGGGCCTCGGCCTGCGACCGGCGCAGGTCCTCGGCCTGGGCGCGCAGCTCGTGCTCGCGGCGCGCGGCCACCCACGCGGTCTCGCCGAAGAAGTACCCGAAACCGAAGACCAGTACGTTGAGCAGCACGCCGGTGACCATCGCGGCGAGCACCGGTGGCACCGGTCCGACCGCGTCGGCGAAGGCATCCGCCGGGATGTGGTCGATCATCACCGCGTAGTAGACACCGAGCCAGGCGAACATCGTGGCGATCACGCCGATCCGCAGCCGGCGGGACAGTTGGCGTTCTTGCCCCCACGCCCCGACGGTGTAGAGGGCGCAGAACAGGGCCCACGAGGAGAACTGGGTCTCCGGGGCCGAGCGCGCCTGGGCGGCGATGAACGCCACCGCGACGACCAGCAGGGTCGCGGTCGGCCAGCGTCGTCGCCAGATCAGCGGGAGGGTCACCGCGACGGTCCAGAACAGCTGCTCCGGCCCGGACGGCGGTGGGCCCAGCAGGAACGCGCCGGTGCTGCGGGCCAGGGTCAGGCTGACCAACGCCAGCCCGGTCATCCCCAGGCCGATCCAGAGGTCGTTTCGGCGCTGCTCCGCCGTCGGGCCCGGACGACGCCATGCCTCTCGCGGTGCCACGCTCATCCGGGAACGATGCCACGCCGCCCACCAGGCCCGCCGACCGGGCGGGCTCGTGTGGGTCCGGTCGCGCCGACGGGCGGCGGCCCGGCGCGGGGTACGCGTCGGGCCGCCGTCTTCGGTGTCGCTCACGCGGTCGTCTGTTCGCGGGTCTTCCGGGCCGTGTCGATCAGGTCCCAGACCACGATCGCGGCCGCGCCCACGGCGATGGCCAGGCCGATGCCGTTCCGGTTGTCGGCCTCCGCCACCCAGGTCAGGCGCTCGGCCAGGGCCGGGTTGAGCAGTCGGTCGGAGAGCGCGAGCCAGGCCAGCGGCACCGCGAACGCCAGGTCGAGCAGCACCTTCGTGCCGAACAGGGCCCAGGTCCAGCGGTCGATCCGGTACTTCACGATCTCGAAGACCACACTGAGTGCCAGCACGCCGATCAGCGCCGGCAGCCAGAACGACCACAGGGCCGGGTCGAGGATCGCGATGTTCTCGCCGTCGGTGTCGTTCACCCAGGAGTGGTAGTGCTGCAGCGGCAGGTACGCGATGGTCAGCACCAGCATGATCACGGATGCGATGGTGTCGGCGAGGGGGATGCCTCGTCGTACCGGCGCGTCGGGTAACTGGTCGACCGTCCACTCCGGCAGGTCCACGGCCGTCTGGGTGCGCTCGATGATGGCGAAGGTCAGGGTGAGCCAGAAGGCGATCTGCACCGCCACCTGCATCGCCGTGACGATGCCGGGCCCGATGGCGCCGAACCCTTTTCCTTCCGCCGCCTCGACCACCGTGACGATCGTGCCGACGAGCGCCGGGATGAAGCTGAGCAGCAGCTTCAGCAGCCGCAGCCAGAGCAGGTAGTAGGTCGGGCCGATGAGCTGCAACCGGCGGTCGGCGTACCGGGCGGCCAGCACGTCGGGGTTGCCCAGCTCGGTGAGCACCTCCCGCTCGGCGGTGGTGGCGTCCTGCCCGCCGTCGGTCCGGCCCTCGATCATGTCGTCGATGGAGGCCCGCAGCTCGTTGGCGATCTCGTCGCGGCGCTGGGCGGGCACCGATCGCAGGGTGGCGGCGAGGTAGCGGTCGATCAGGGTGTTCATCGTTGCGCTCCTTGGATCAGCCCGGTGATGGAGGTCTGCACGGCGGCGAGGTCGTCGAGGAGCCGGCTCAGCATCGACTCGCCCTCGTCGCTGGTCCGGTAGAACTTGCGCGGTCGGCTCTCCTCGGTGTTCCACTCGCTGGTCAGCAGCCCCTGGTCCTCCAGGCGACGCAGCAGCGGGTAGAGCGTGTTGGCGTCCACCGGAAAGCCGTGGTCGCTGAGCCGTTGCAGCAGTGCGTAGCCGTAGTCCGGTCGACGCAGCGCGACCAGGCTGGCCACCACGACGGTGCCTCGACGCAACTCCTGTAGGTGCGTCCGTAGAACGTCCTCGCTAACCATGTGTCACACCATACTGTGTGCCACACACTGTTGTCTACAGAGATAACGTCGCGTCTGCGTGGGGTGTTGGGCGCGGCTCGCCTACCCGCGCGTGTTTCGCCAGGCCGCAGGGGTTGTTCACCCCCCTTTGCTCTGCTCCCGCGGATGCGCCAGGATGATGCGGCCGCTGGTGCCGCCAGGTGGTGCCTCCAGGGCAGCAGAGCAAAGGAAGCGCGCACGGGGCGCCCGGCCAACACCGGACGCCCCGCGACGGGCCCCGCTCAGCAGGTCGCGCCCTGCCGGAAGTTCCGCTCGACGAAGCTGGCCGGCCCGACCTGGAAGTAACCCACGCCCGGCCGGATCGGGTGCCCGGTGAACAGCTCGACCCGCGAGCCCACCCGCACCAGGTACGCCTCGGCGTCGCCCGCGTCGTTGCGGATCAGCGAGCCCCGGCGCCCGTAGATGTCCTCCAGCTCGGCGAAGGACATGCCGACCGCCGCTCCGGCGGAGGAGTAGGGCGGTGCGGTGGCCGTACCGACCTCGACCAGCCGATCGTCGCGGAAGGCCAGTAGCAGCACGCCGGCCCAGGAACCGGTCGCGCCGGCGTGCACCACCGCGCCGCAGCCCGGCGCGGTCCAGTCGATGTGCCCGTTCGCGGTGAGCGCCGCCAGGCTGGCACCGATCCGGTACACCCCGGCACCACCGACGCTGAGCACCTGCGGGTGGTGGTGCCCGGCGTTCGCAGCGGCGCGGACCGGAGCAGCCGCGACCGGACCGGCGACCGTGGCCGGGGCGAGCGTGCCGAGCGCCAGCACGGCGGTGGTGACGAGGATCGAGGGACGTTTCATGGTGGCTCCTTCGGTGATGGGACTCCTGCCCTGTTAGTCACCGCGTCGGGGCCAACGGTTCGTCACCTTCCGGCTCGGCCCGGTCTAGCGTGCAGGGAGACGCCCGCCGGAGGTGACACGGTGACGGCTCCACTGCGGATCGGGCCCTACGCCATCGAGCGACTGCTGGGCGTGGGCTCGTTCGCGACGGTCTGGCTGGGCCACGATCCGGCGCTCGACGCGCACGTGGCGATCAAGGTGCTGGCCGAGAACTGGAGCCACGACCTGCGGGTTCGGGAACGCTTCCTGGACGAGGCCCGGTTGCTGCGCCGACTGGAGCACGAGCGGCTGATCCGGGTGCACACCGTCGGTGAGCTGCCGGACGGTCGCCCGTACGCGGTCCTGGCCTGGGCGAACGGGGGCAGCCTGCGGGACAGGCTGGCCGCTGCGGAAATCCCGGTGCCGGCGGCGCTGCGGCTGCTCGGTGAGGTCTGCGCCGGGGTCGCCGTGCTGCACCGGCACGGGGTCGTGCACCGTGACCTCACCCCGGGCAACATCCTGTTCCGCCGGACCGGACCCGACGACACCGAGCAGGTGCTGATCGCCGACCTCGGCCTCGCCAAGGCGCTCGCCGCATCCTCCGGCCTGACCGCCCGCGCCGGCACCCCGGGCTACATGGCCCCGGAGCAGGACGACCCGGGCGCGGTGGTCGACACCCGCGCCGACGTGTACGGGCTCGGGCGGCTCGGTATCCGACTGCTGGCCGTCGATCCGCCGCACGTGAACCCGTCCGGACCTGAATCGGCTGGCTGCGCCCCGGAGATCCGACTACGGGAGGACGTGCCTCCGGCGGTCGCGGCGGTGCTCGCCCGGGCCACCGCCCACCACCCGGCCGACCGCTACCCCGACGCCTCGACGATGCACGCCGCGTTGACCCGCGCGAGCACCCCGGTGGGACGGCCGATGGAGTCGACCGTCGCGAGCGGTTTAGCGAGGTCGTTCGCATCGTCCGGTTCGGAACGACGAAAGCCGTCACCCCGGCCGAGCCGCCCGCACCGGATCCGGCGGGCCGCGACAGCGGTCGTGGCCGTCGCCGTCGTGGCCGCGGTGGGCGCCGAACCACGCGCCACCGGGCCGGCTTGGCAGGTCGGCGGCACGTACACGACTGGGCCGCTCACCGTGGTGTTGCCGGCCGGCTGGTCGGCCACGGGAACCAGTTGGGCCGGCCAGTTCGATGCCGGCGGCGAACCGGAACCGGCGCTGGTGATGTCGCCGCAACCCCGCCGCTGGGCCGCCGACCCCCGGCTGCCCGGCGCGTTCGTCGGCCTCTCCGCCGCCACGGCCGCCCGCACCACACTGGCCGGATTCCTGGCCGAGCGGACGCACGGAGATTGCACGGCCGCCCCGCCTCGCACCACCCGCCAGGCGGGCGTCGAGTGGACGGTGGTGGCGTACCGCTGCGACCAGGGTCGGCCGCGGATCGTCGAGTCCGCGGGCCTGCATCCCGGCCGGGCAGCCCTGGTGTACGTGCAGATCACGCCCCCGGAGGACACCCCCGAGTTCGTGGACACCCTGCTCGCCGGGGTCCGGGTCAGGTAGGTGCGCCACGATCCGGCCGCGCAGGCCGGCGGCGGGCTAGCGGACCACCACGGTGATGGTGTGCGCGCGGTCGTCCTTGGGGATCGTGACGGCGACGGTGCCGGGTCGGACGAAGCGGATGTCCACCACCCCGGCCTCGTAGTGCTGCGAGACCAGTTCCGGCCGGTCCACGGTGACCAGGCCGGGCCCGATGCCCTGGATCCGCAGCACCGCGCCGGTGGCGAAGCAGAGCGACCGGAGCAGTTCCAGCTCGGTGTCGGCCACCGGCAGGTCGTAGCGGACCGCGCCCAGACAACTGCTCGTCAGCGTGGTCGGCGGCGGGGTCGGCCGCTGGGGCGTACCCCGGGTCCTGGTCGGTGCGGGCGGCACCGGCACGGGCCGTCCGGCGGCCGACGGCGGCCGGGACGGCGACCGGCTGGTGCCCGCCGTCACCGACGGCGTGGGCGGCGGTGACGGCAGCGTCGACGCCGACGGGGACGGCCCACGCGGCTGTGCGGGCAGCGGCGAGACCGCGTCGCTGCCGCAGGCGGCGACCGCCGCGGCGGCCGTGAGAGCGGTGACGACGCGGCCGACGGCCCGGCGGAGCGGAACCACCCGACCCCCCTCCCCGATCGTCGATGCCATCGCCGACGCAGAGTCAGCCCGATTCGGCGTCGAGCTGTTGTCGGACCTGGTGGCGGGCCAGGTGCAACCGGGACTTCACAGTGCCCACCGGCACGTCGAGCAACTCGGCGATCTCGGGATAGCTGAGCCCGAGAACGTCGCGCAGGGCCACCACCTCGGCGAGGTCGGGGCGGACGGCGTCGAAGGCGTCGAGCAGGTCGAGGCGGGTGCCGGCGACCACGCTCGTCCGTCGGGGGTCGGGCCGGTCGGGCAGCGGCACCCCGCCGGCCTCCAGCCGGCAGCGGCGGCGCAGTGTGCGGTACGTGGAGCGGGCCCGGTTGGCCGCCAGCCGGTGCAGCCAGGTGCGCAACGAGGAGCGTCCCTCGAACCGCGTGATGCCGTTGGCCAGGGCCAACAGCGTGTCCTGGCAGGCTTCCTCGGCGTCCTCCCGGTTCGGCAGGAACCGGGCGCACAACCGCAACACCTCGGGGCGTACCGCGAGCAGCAGGGCGTCCAGAGCGGCCGGGTCGCCGTGCGCGGCGGACCGGGCCAGGGCGTCGATGTCGTCCGCGTCGGGCATGCCGGGTGTCCAATGCTCGCCGGTGCCGATCCCTGAGCGTACGGCGGGCAGTGCCGCAGCGCCCCCGTACGGTCCGGCACCCGACGGCTATTCGAAGCGGGACACGTCCCCGGCCCCCCGGCGCAGGACCTCCGGCTCGGGCCCCGACAGGTCGATCACGCTCGTCGGCTCACTGCCGCAGTCGCCGGCGTCGAGCACCGCGTCGAGCTGGTGGTCGAGCCGTTCCTTGATCTCCCAACCCTGGGTCATCGGCTCGTCGTCGCCGGGCAGGACCAGGGTGCTGGACACCAACGGTTCGGCCAACTCGGCCAGCAGCGCCTGCGTGACGGTGTGCCGGGGGACCCGCACGCCGACGGTCCGCTTCTTCGGGTGCAGCATCCGGCGGGGCACCTCGCGGGTGGCCGGCAGGATGAAGGTGTAGCTGCCCGGCGTGGACGCTTTCACCAGGCGGAAGACCGCGTTGCTGATCTGGACGAACTGACCGAGCTGCGCGAAGTCGTGGCAGACCAGCGTGAAGTGGTGCCGATCGTCGAGGTGCCGGATCTGCCGGATCCGGTCCAGCCCGTCCTGGTTGCCCAGTCGGGTGCCGAGCGCGTAGCAGGAGTCCGTCGGATAGGCGACCAGCCCACCACCGCGGATCAGGTCGGCGACCTGGCCGACGACCCGGGGCTGGGGGTTGTCCGGGTGCACGTCGTAGTACCTCGCCATCCTCCGAGACTAGGCGCACGAGGGGAGGATCAGGAGACGAGGGCCACCCTCGGCGCGGACGGTGGAGCCGCCGAGATCACCTCGGTAGGGTAGGTCCCGGTCGGCTCCGACCAACAAGATCCACACCGCCGGGGGGCACCACGCATGGCTGATTCGTTCGCGCATCTGCACGTGCACACCGAGTACTCGATGCTCGACGGAGCGGCCCGACTGAAGGACCTGTTCGCCGAGGCCAAGCGGCTGGGCATGTCCGCTGTGGCGATCACCGACCACGGCAACATGCACGGCGCGAACGACTTCTACAACCAGGCGATGGCCGCCGGGGTCACCCCGATCCTGGGCGTCGAGGCGTACGTGGCGCCGGAGTCGCGCTATCACAAGGCGCGGGTCAAGTGGGGTCGCCCGGAGCAGAAGAGCGACGACATCTCCGGTAACGGCGCGATCACCCACAAGACCATGTGGGCGAAGAACGCGCAGGGCCTGAAGAACCTCTTCACCCTCAACTCGCGCGCCTCCATGGAGGGGCACTACGTCAAGTGGCCCCGGATGGACATGGAGCTGATCGCCGAGCACGCCGAGGGGATCATGGCGACCACCGGCTGCCCGTCCGGCGCGGTGCAGACCCGGCTGCGGCTGGGCCAGTTCGACGAGGCACTCAAGGTCGCCGCCAGCTACCAGGACATCTTCGGCAAGGACAACTACTTCCTGGAGATCATGGATCACGGCCTCTCCATCGAGAGCCGGGTCCGCGAGGGGCTCACCGAGATCGCCCGCAAGCTCGACATCCCGCCGGTGGTCACCAACGACTCCCACTACACCCACGAGGCGCAGGCCACCGCCCACGACGTGCTGCTCTGCGTGCAGACCGGCAGCAACATCGACGACCCCAACCGGTTCCGGTTCGAGGGCGGCGGCTACTTCATCAAGAGCGCCGACCAGATGCGCGCGGTGGACTCGTCCGAGCTGTGGCAGGAGGGCTGCCGCAACACCCTGCTGGTCGCCGAGAAGGTCGACCCGAAGGGCATGTTCGAGTTCCACAACCTGATGCCCCGCTTCCCGGTGCCCGAGGGGGAGACCGAGGAGTCGTGGTTCCGCAAGGAGACCTTCGCCGGCCTGGGCCGCCGCTACCCGAACGGCATTCCCGAGGGGCACGTCGTCCAGGCGGAGTACGAGCTGGGCGTCATCAACCAGATGGGCTTTCCGTCCTACTTCCTGGTGGTCGCCGACTTCATCCAGTGGGCGAAGAACCAGGGCATCGCCGTGGGGCCGGGCCGTGGCTCGGCCGCCGGCTCGCTCGTCGCGTACGCGCTGGGCATCACCGACCTGGACCCGATCCAGCATGGCCTGATCTTCGAGCGGTTCCTCAACCCCGAGCGGGTCTCGATGCCGGATGTCGACATCGACTTCGACGAGCGTCGGCGCGGTGAGGTGATCAAGTACGTCACCGACAAGTGGGGTGAGGACAAGGTCGCCCAGATCGCCACCTTCGGCACGATCAAGGCGAAGGCCGCGATCAAGGACTCCGCTCGGGTCCTCGGCTTCCCGTACGCGGTCGGCGACCGGATCACCAAGGCGATGCCGCCGGCGGTGATGGGCAAGGACATCCCGCTCACCGGCATCTTCGACAACAAGCACCCCCGCTACGCCGAGGCGGGCGAGATCCGCGGCCTGTACGACTCCGACCCGGACGTCCGCAAGGTGATCGACACGGCCAAGGGCATCGAGGGGCTGATCCGGCAGACCGGTGTGCACGCCGCCGGCGTCATCATGTCCGCCGAGCCGATCATCGAGCACATCCCGTTGACGCGCCGCGACGCCGACGGGGCGATCATCACGCAGTTCGACTACCCGACGTGTGAGTCGCTCGGGCTGCTGAAGATGGACTTCCTCGGCCTGCGCAACCTGACGATCATCGACGACGCGGTCAAGAACATCGAGCTGAACCACGGCTTGAAACTCGACCTGCTGGCGCTGCCGCTCGACGACAAGGCCGCGTACGAGCTGCTGGCCCGCGGTGACACCCTGGGCGTGTTCCAGCTCGACGGCGGGCCGATGCGGTCGCTGCTGCGGTTGATGAAGCCGGACAACTTCGAGGACATCTCCGCCGTCCTGGCCCTGTACCGGCCCGGCCCGATGGGCGTCGACTCGCACACCAACTACGCGCTGCGCAAGAACGGCCTCCAGGAGATCACGCCGATCCACCCGGAGCTGGAGGAGCCGCTGCGGGAGATCCTGGCACCCACCCACGGCCTCATCGTCTACCAGGAGCAGGTGCAGCGCGCCGCGCAGATCCTCGCCGGCTACACCCTCGGTCAGGCGGACCTGCTACGGCGGGCCATGGGTAAGAAGAAGAAGGAGATCCTCGACAAGGAGTTCATCCCGTTCCGGGACGGTTGCCGCGAGCGCGGCTACTCCGACGAGGCGATCCAGGCGGTGTGGGACGTCCTGGTGCCGTTCGCCGGGTACGCCTTCAACAAGGCGCACTCCGCCGCGTACGGCCTGGTCTCCTACTGGACCGCGTACCTCAAGGCGCACTACCCGGCCGAGTACATGGCCGGGTTGCTGACCAGCGTCGGCGACGACAAGGACAAGATGGCGCTCTACCTGGCCGAGTGTCGCCGGATGCGCATCCAGGTGCTGCCGCCGGACGTGAACACCTCGGCCGGGCCGTTCACCCCGGTCGGCAAGGACATCCGCTTCGGCCTGGCCGCCGTCCGCAACGTCGGGGCGAACGTGGTCGCCTCGATCATGCGCTGCCGCGACGAGAAGGGCGAGTACGCCGACTTCTACGACTTCCTGTCCAAGGTGGACGCGGTGGTCTGCAACAAGAAGACGATCGAATCGCTGATCAAGGCGGGTGCGTTCGACTCCCTCGACCATCCCCGCAAGGGCCTGCTCGCGGTGCACGCCGACGCGATCGACGCGTACGCCGACGTCAAGCGCAAGGAGGCCGTCGGCCAGTACGACCTGTTCGGCGCCGGATTCGGCGACGCGGACACCGGCAGCACCACGGTGATGCCGACCATCGGCGACAGCGAGTGGGACAAGCGCGACAAGCTGGCCTTCGAGCGGGAGATGCTCGGCCTGTACGTCTCCGACCACCCGCTGTTCGGTCTGGAGCACATCCTCAACGCGGCCGCCGACACCACCATCGCCTCCCTGGCCGAGGAGGGCGGGGTGCCCGACGGGGCGGTCGTCACCCTCGCCGGCATCCTCTCCGGGGTGCAGCGCCGGGTCACCAAGCAGGGTCGTGCCTGGGCGTCGGCCACGCTGGAGGACCTGGCCGGTGGGGTGGAGGCGCTGTTCTTCCCCAACACCTACGAGGTGATCGGGCAGTACATCGCCGAGGACGCCATCGTGGTGGTCAAGGGTCGGGTGGACCGCCGCGACGACACTCCACGGATCATGGCGATGGACATGTCCATGCCCGACGTCAGCACCAGCGCCACGAACAAGCCCGTCACCCTCACCATCCCGGTGCACCGCTGCACACCGCCGCTGGTGGAGAAGCTCAAGGAAACCCTGGTGCTGCACCCCGGCGACACCGAGGTGCACGTCAAACTCCAGAACGGCGGGCGCACCACCACCCTGCGGCTGGGTCCGTTCCGGGTGGCGGCGACGACCGCGCTGATGGGTGACCTGAAGAGCGTCCTCGGCCCGGCCAACGTGAGCTGAGCCCGCATCGGTCCGGCCGGCCCGCGCCGGCCGGACCGCCGGGCTCAGACCCGCTCGGGGGCGCTGATCTCCCGCAGCTGGCCGTCGGCCAACCGCAACCACCGCTGCACGCCCATCTCGGCGAGGAACCGTTCGTCGTGGCTGACCACCACGAACGCCCCCTGGTACGCCGACAGCGCGCTCTCCAGCTGACCCACGCTGACCAGGTCCAGGTTGTTCGTCGGCTCGTCGAGCAGCAGCAGTTGCGGCGCGGGCTCGGCGCAGAGCACACAGGCGAGGGTGGCGCGCAGCCGTTCACCGCCGGAGAGCACCCCGACCGGCAGGTTCACCCGGGCACCCCGGAACAGGAACCGGGCGAGCAGGTTCATCCGCTTGGCGTCCGGCAGGCTCGGCGCGTACGCGGCGAAGTTCTCCGCCACCGTGCGGTCGAGGTCCAGCAGGTCCAACCGCTGCGACAGGTACGCGATCCGCCCCTCGCCGCGCTTCAGCTCACCGCCGGACGGTTGCAGGTCACCGTTGACCAGGCGCAGCAGGGTCGACTTGCCGACGCCGTTCGCCCCGGTCAACGCGATCCGTTCCGGCCCCCGGATCACCAGGTCGGCGCCGTCGCCGCCGAACAACTCCCGGTCGTCGAAGTGGGCCCGCATCCCCTGGCCGGAGAAGACGGTGCGCCCGCCCGGGACGGTGGTGTCCGGCAGGTCCACGAGGATCCGGTCCTCGTCGCGTACCGCCCGACCCGCCTCGTCGAGTCGCGCCTTGGCCTGACCGAGCCGGGACGAGTGCGTCTCCTGCGCCTTGCCCGCCGACTCCTGCGCGCTGCGCTTGAGCCCACCGGCGACGATCCGGGCCAGGCCGGCGTTCTTCAGGTTCTTGGAAGCGTTGCTGGCCCGCCGGTCGGCCCGTTCGCGGGCCTGCTGCATCTCCCGCTTCTCCCGCTTCACCTCCTGCTCGGCGTTGCGCAGGTTGCTCTCGGCCACCTCCCGCGCCGCCTGCACCGCCTCCGTGTACGCGGTGAAGTTGCCCCCGTACCAGCGGATCTCGCCCTGGTCCAGCTCGGCGATGCGGTCCATCCGGTCCAGCAGCTCCCGGTCGTGGCTGACCAGCAGAAGGCACCCGGACCAGTCGCTGAGGACGTCGTAGAGCTTGTGCCGGGCCTCCAGGTCCAGGTTGTTCGTCGGCTCGTCGAGCAGCAGCACGTCCGGGCGGCGCAGCAGTTGCGCCGCCAGGCCGAGGGAGACCACCTGGCCCCCGCTGA
This sequence comes from Micromonospora sp. NPDC047644, assembly GCF_040704315.1. Lineage (NCBI taxonomy): Bacteria > Bacillati > Actinomycetota > Actinomycetes > Micromonosporales > Micromonosporaceae > Micromonospora > Micromonospora sp. NPDC047644. The sequence goes on along the minus strand of NZ_JBEYSY010000015.1, from coordinate 160,647 downwards.
GGGTGTGCAGCCGGCGGTCGAGCGACAACTCACCCAGGCCGAGGCGGTCCAGCTCCGAGCGGGTGCGCTCCTCGATGTCCCAGTCGTCGCCGATGGTGGCGAAGTGCTCCTCGGCGGCGTCGCCGGCCTCGATGGCGTGCAGCGCCGTGATCCGCTCGGCGACGCCCAGCACCTGCGCAACGCTCAGGTCGCCGACCAGCGGCAACGTCTGCGGGAGGTAGCCGAGCACGCCGTCGACGGTGACGCTGCCGCCGCTGGGCGGCAACTCCCCGGCGATCAGCCGCAGCAGGGTGCTCTTGCCGGCGCCGTTGGGCGCGGCCAGGCCGGTGCGCCCGCCGGGAACGGTGAAGGACAGCTCCGAGAAGACCGGGGTGTCGTCCGGCCAGGAGAAGGAAAGGTTCGAGCAGACGATGAACGCATCAGACATGCGAGTGACCTCAAAGGGTGGGGTGGGCGCGCCTCAGCCGCCCGGCGACAACGGGAACCGGTGGAACGACGACATGGCCCCGGCGGCTGCGCGGAACGCGCGCCGAACCGATGGCCGAACACATCCGGTCTCACCCGGAGATGTCGTCGTCACCCGCCATGTCTGGTCTCCCTGGTCGTGTCACTGACCCAACTCCGCCGAGTCTAACAACGGATCTTCAACGCGCCACCGGGTTCCGGCCAGGCTCCGCCCACCCCCGCCGATCTTGCACTTGCGGTGGTAAAAAAGTCGTTTTCGCAGGTAATAGTCCCGACAGAAAGTGCAAGATCGGCGAGGTGTCAGCGGGGGCGGTACTCGACCTCGGGGCGGCCGGGCGTGCCGTAGCGAGGGGTGCGGGCGGCCCGGTCCACGGTGACGAGGTATTCCAGGTAGCGACGGGCGGTCACCCGGGAGATGCCGGTCAGCGCGCTCACCTCGGTCGCGGACAGCCCGACCTCCGCGCGGGTGCCGTCGGTGAGCGCGGCGCGTACCCGATCGAGGGTCTGCGCGTCGAGCCCCTTGGGCAGGCTGTGCCCGGCGGTACCGCGCAGGGTGGCGAACATCTGGTCCACCTCGTGCTGGGCGGCGACCTCGCCGTCGGCGAGCGCCTGGGCGCGGTAGTCGGCGTACCGCTCCAGCTTGTCGCGGAACGCGGCGAACGTGAACGGCTTGAGCAGGTAGTGGGTCACCCCGAGGGACACCGCGGTGCGGACCACCGCGAGGTCCCGCGCGGAGGTCACGGCGAGCACGTCGACGCTGCTGCCGGCCGCGCGCAGGGCCCGGCAGACGTCCAGGCCGTGCAGGTCGGGCAGCCGAAAATCCAGGAGTACGAGGTCCACGCCGCCGCCCGCGCGCAGGGCCGCCATCGCCGCCCGCGCGGTGTGCGCCACCCCGACCACCACGAAACCCGGAACCCGCTCGGTGTACGCGCTGTGCGCCTCGGCGAGCAGCGGCTCGTCCTCGACGACCAGGACCCGGATGGCGTTCATGACCGCTCGATTCTGCCCGGCAGCCGTACGGTGAACAGGCTGCCGCCGTCGTCGGAGCGGCCCACCTCGGCGCTACCGCCGTGCCGGCGTACCACCTGCCCGACCAGCGCCAGGCCGAGACCTCGTCCGGTGCTCTTGGTGGACCAGCCGCGCCGGAACGCGTCGGCGACCCGCTCAGGTGCCAGACCGGGGCCGCTGTCGGCTACCCGGACCACCAGCTCGTCGTCGGTCGCGCCGACGAAGACCCGCACCCGGCGCGGCGCAGGCGTACCGGCCACCGCCTCCAGGGCGTTGTCGACCAGGTTGCCGACAACGGTGAGGAGATCTCCGGTGGGCAGGGGGCTGTCGTCGAGGCGGCAGTCCGGCTCGATGACCAGATCCACACCGCGCTCGCCGGCCTGTGCGGACTTGCCGAGCAACAGCGCCGCCAACGCCGGCTCGGTCACCGCGCCGACCACCCGGTCGGTCAGCTGTTGGGCGAGGGCCAGGTCCCGGGTGCCGAGCCGGACGGCCTCGTCGGCGCGACCCAGCTCCACCAGCGTCAGCACGGTGTGCAGCCGGTTGGCCGACTCGTGGGTCTGCGCCTGCAACGCCTCGGTCAGCGCGCGCACCGAATCCAGCTCGCTGGCCAGGGTGCGCAGCTCGGTCTGGTCGCGCAGGGTCAGCACGGTGCCGAGCGCCGCGCCCTCGAAGCGGGTGGTCCGCTGGTTGGCGACGAGCACCCGGTCACCGGCGACGACCGGCTCGTCGCGGGCGTCGCGGCCGGAGTCGAGCAGCTCCGCCGCCGCGGGCGGCAGGTCGATCCCGGCCACCGGTTGGTCGATCACTGGCGCGTCCGGGTCGAGCCCCAGCAGCCGGCGGCCCTCGTCGTTGACGAGCGCCACCCGACGATCGGTGGTGAGCACGACGAGACCTTCCCGCACCGAGTGCAGGACGGCGTCGTAGTACTCGTACATCCGGGTCATCTGGGCCGGCCCCAGACCGTGCGTCTGGCGGCGGAGTCGACGGCTGAGCAGCCAGGAGCCCGTCGCGGCGAGGGCCAGAGCGGGCGCGACCACACCGAACAGCACCGGCAACTGGCTGAGCAGCTTCTTGTCGATCGCGCGGGTGGTGATGCCCACCGAGACCAGACCGACGAGGCGTCGCTGCTCGTCGTACACCGGAACGACAGCGCGCACCGACTCGCCGAGCGTCCCGACGTTGGTGGTGGTGAACGCGCGGCCCGCCAGAGCGGGCCCGATCTCGCCGACGAACGGCTCGCCGATCCGGTCCTCGGTCGGGTGCGAGAAACGGGTGCGGTCGGGGGCCATCACCACCACGAAATCGGTGCCCGTGGCCTGCCTGGTCGACTCGGCGTACGGCTGAAGGACGCTCGCGGGGTCGACGGTGCTGAGGGCCTCGCGGACGTCGGGGGAGCCGGCCACGGTCTGCGCCACCGCGAGCACCTCCTCCTGCGCGGCCTGGCGGGAGTCGCTGCGGGCCAGCCAGACGGCGCCCGCCGCGCCGGCCAGCACGAGCAGCGTCACCACCATCGCCTGGAGGGCGAAGAGTTGCCCGGCGATGCTCCACTGGCGTCGGGCCACCTCCACCACCCCTCCTCGTCGCGCCACCGCTTCCGCCGACGCGGTGAACAGAATGACCGCAAGGCTGTCAACGGGTGAGACGCGCTTCACATTGTCGACATGGACACCACCGCATCCGCCACCACCCCGGCACCGGCGGTCCGCCGGGACCGTACCCGTTACCTGTATCTGGCCGTCATCGTGGCCGTGGTCGCCGGCATCGTGGTCGGCCTGGTCGCCCCCGATTTCGGCAAGGAACTCAAGCCGATCGGCACCGGCTTCGTCAACCTGATCAAGATGATGATCAGCCCGGTCATCTTCTGCACCATCGTGCTCGGCGTCGGCTCCGTCCGGCAGGCCGCGAAGGTCGGCAAGGTCGGCGGCCTGGCCCTCGGCTACTTCCTGACCATGTCGACGGTCGCGCTCGCCATCGGCCTGGTCGTCGGCAACCTCATCCACCCCGGTTCGGGCCTGAACCTCGGCCCGGACCTGGTCGGATCCGGCAAGGCCGCCGCCGGTGACGAGGCCGCCGGTACGGCCGACTTCCTGCTCGGGATCATCCCGACGACGCTGCTCTCCTCGCTCACCGAGGGCAAGGTGCTCCAGACGCTGCTGGTCGCCCTGCTGGTCGGCTTCGCCGTGCAGGCCATGGGCCGGCGGGGCGAGCCGGTGCTCAGCGCCATCACCGTCATCCAGCGGGTCGTCTTCAAGGTCCTCGCCATGATCATGTGGCTGGCGCCGATCGGCGCGTTCGGCGCGATGGCCGCCGTGGTCGGCGCGACCGGCGTGGACGCCCTCAAGAGCCTCGCCCAGATCATGGTGGGCTTCTACGCCACCTGTCTGATCTTCGTGCTGGTGTTCCTGGGCGCGCTGCTGTGGTTCGTGGCCCGGATCTCGATCTTCTCGCTGCTGCGGTACCTGGGCCGCGAGTTCCTGCTGATCCTGTCGACCTCGTCGTCGGAGTCGGCGTTGCCGCGGCTGATCGCCAAGATGGAGCACTTCGGTGTGAGCAAGCCGGTCGTCGGCATCACGGTGCCGACCGGTTACTCGTTCAACCTGGACGGTACGGCGATCTACCTGACCATGGCGTCGCTGTTCATCGCCGACGCGCTGGGCAAGCCACTGGCCGTCGGCGAACAGATCTCGCTGCTGCTGTTCATGATCATCGCGTCGAAGGGCGCCGCCGGAGTCACCGGCGCCGGGCTGGCCACGCTGGCCGGGGGCCTCCAGTCGCACCGCCCGGACCTCGTTGACGGGGTCGGGCTGATCGTCGGCATCGACCGGTTCATGTCGGAGGCTCGGGCGCTGACCAACTTCGCCGGCAACGCGGTGGCGACGGTCCTGGTGGGAACCTGGACCGGCGAGTTCGACCGGGAGCGGGCGACCGCGGTGCTCCGCGGCGACGACCCGTTCGACGAGGCCACCATGGTCGACGAGCACGACGACGAGGAGGCGTCCCGCCCCGACGGGAAGGAGGCCGCGCCTGCCGGAGTCCCGGTCTGAGTCACGGCACGGGGGTCGCGGGCGACGCAGCGCCGCCGTGACCCCCGCCCGGCCAGTGGGAGACGGGATCAACGCCGCCGCCCGGATCGCGCTGGCCATCGTCGGTCGAGGCGGACGCTCGCCGTGCTCAGGCACGCCAGGCGTCCAGGCAGCGCGCCATCACACGGAAGGGGATGGCCTGCCCCTTGGTCAGGTCGACGGTGCCGCGCACCACTTCACCCTCGGTTGGTTCCGCGGTCACATCGATCAGCACGAGCCGCCCAGCCGGTGACGTCACCTCGTCGGTCGCCCCCGCACCGGCGAGCGTCGCCCAGCCGCCGCCGAGGCAGCCGACACGACTCGGCCAGGCCCGGCAGCCGGATGATTCCTCCGCACTCCAAATCGCGACTGGGTCGAGGAAAAGGATCGGTCGCGATGGGAAATCACCACGTGATCGACCCGATTGATTCAGAGAAGGCCCTGCACGGCCGACCGGCCGTTCACAGGGGCGACTGCTGCGGAAAAAGAACTCCACAACAGCCTTACCGCCCCTATCCCCGTTGATCAAGAGGTTTGCGTCACGACACCCGGCGGTGACGGCCGCGGCGGGCGTGCCGGTGCCGCCCCAGCCGATCCGGGCCTTGCCCTGCCAGCCCGGTGCCACCCGCAGGTCGACAACTGTGCCGGCGCGGACGACGAGCCCCCATTTGGCGAACAGTCGCGCCACCGGATCGGCTTTCTGAGAATCTTCCGCCGAGATCACGGGGGCGTCGGGCACCGCCTCGTCGTCGCCCACCAACCGGTAGTCCTCCGGCGGGGCTGGCAGCGTGTCGACCGATGGCGTGCACGGCGGCCCACCAACGCCTCCCTCGTCGACGGCGCCGTGTGGTTGGTCGGCGGCGTGGTGTGTGCCGGCCCGGGTCACCGGCCGGCGTGCAGGCGGTCAGGAGCGCGGCCAGGCACAGGGAGCCCCACCGGGCCGTGCCCCGGCCGGTCCGGCCTTCGACGGAATTCGAATGCATTCGATATTGATAGCAGATTACCGATATACGCGTTGGTAACGTTGCGGTGGGCGACAGCGCGTGGCAATAGTGGAGTTATGTCGTGATGAACGATCGGTCAGCAGTCGATCTTGCATGTGACATTTCCAACTGCCGCCTATTCAACCGCGTTGGAAATTGGGCTGGTAAACCTCGCCGGGTACCTTCCTGGCGTGCCAGACGCCTCTCGACAGTTGGTTGCCGATCGCTATCGGCTGGTTCGTCCGCTCGGTCAGGGCGGGATGGGCCGCGTGTGGCAGGCCCGCGACGAGATGCTCCAGCGCGACGTCGCCGTCAAGGAGTTGGTGGCGCCGCCCGGCCTGCGTGACGACGAACGCCAGGAGATGCGCGAACGGTCCATGCGCGAGGCGCGGGCCGTCGCCCGCCTGGGCCACCCCAATGTCGTACGCGTCTTCGACGTGCTGCACGCGGGCGGCGATCCCTGGATCGTGATGGAACTCGTGCCGTCCCGGTCCCTGCAACAGGTGCTCGAAGCCGAGGGGTCGATGCCGGTGGACCGCGCCGCGCGGATCGGGCTCGGCATTCTGGGTGCACTGCGCGCCGCGCACCGGGCCGGCGTGCTGCACCGGGACGTCAAGCCGGCGAACGTGCTGCTCGGCGACGACGGCAGGGTGGTGCTGACCGACTTCGGTCTGGCCACTCTTCCCGGCGACCCACGGATGACCCAGACCGGGATGGTGCTCGGTTCGCCGGCGTTCCTCCCGCCCGAGCGGGCCACCGACGGCGACGTGGGGCCGGCGGCCGACCTGTGGTCGCTCGGCGCCACCCTCTACGCGGCGGTCGAGGGACGCACCCCGTACCACCGCTCGTCTCCGATCGCCACGCTGGCAGCCCTCGCCACCGAGCCGCCACCGCCGCCGCAGCGAGCAGGTCGGTTGACCCCGCTCCTGCAGGGACTGCTGCGCCGCGAGCCGGATCAGCGGATCAGCGCCGATGAGGCGGATCGGCTCCTGCGGCAGGCCACCGTGCCGGACGGGCCAGCCGCCGCAGCGAGCCCCACCGGCGTGGGGCCGCTGACCCGGATCACGACACCGACCATCGCCGGCGACGAGCCTCGTCCGGCGATCGTGCCCGAGTTCGTCACCGTCGCGTCCGATCCGCCCACGTCGCCGGCTGTTCCCGCCGGGCCCGGGTTCGGGGCGGGCCGTAGACGTCGAGTACGGCTGATCGGGTCGATCGGGGCCGCCGCGCTGCTGGTCGTCCTGTTGGTCGCCGCGTCCCTGCTGAACGGCGGCCTGTTCGGTGGCGCGGGTGACCGCACAGGGGCGGCGCCGGCGGTGACCCCGTCGCCGATCGCCGAGACGCCGGTGTCCAGGGTGCTGCCACCGGCGCCCGCGGGTTGGCGCTACTACCGCGACGACCCCCGCTTCCTCGTACCGGTGCCGGACGGCTGGCAGGCGCGGCGCGACGGTGAGCGCGCCGCGTTCCGCGAGCCGGACGGCAGCCGCGTGCTCGTCGTCGACGAGCTTGGGTCCATCCCGGCGGACCTCCTCGCCGAGTTGCGGGAGCGGGAGGGGGCGCAACGCGGGCGGTACACCGACTACCGGCAGGCACGACTCGACGTGCTGCGCTACCAGCTGCGCGCCGCCGAATGGGAGTGGGCGTACACCGACGGGGACGGCACGCCGATGCACGCGTTGAGCCGTGTCTTCGTGGGTCACAACGGGCACGCGTACTCGATCGACTGGACCACCTCCGCGGCTGAATGGTCCGCGAGCGCGGCCGTCTTCGCGCTGATCACGGATGGTTTCCAAGGCCTGCCGGTCGCCGGTGTCCCGCCGTCCCGACCCGCCGGGCCGCCACCGTCGGCGAGCGTGGGCCCGCCGTCGCCCGGTGCGGGCAGTGGCACGACGACCGCCGCGGGAAATCCGCCGCAGCAGGCGGCTGCTCCACCACCGCCGTCGCCCACCCAGCGCAGCACCTCCGCCGGCCAGCAGATCTCCAGCTTCGCCAGTGACCGCTGCATCGACATCCCGGACGGCAACGCCGTCGCCGGTGCGCGGCTGCAGATCTGGGACTGTCGGCGGACCGCGAAGCAGCTGTGGACCTTCCCGGCGGACGGCACGGTCCGTTCGATGGGCAAGTGCCTGGATGTGGCGGGCCACTCCACCGACGACGGTGCCGCCGTTCAACTCGCCGAGTGCTCCGGGGCGGCATCGCAGAGGTTCACCCTCAACAAGGCGTACGACCTGGTGAACACCAGGGCGGACAGGTGCGTCGACGTGCGCGACTCGAACCCGGACAACGGTGCCCGACTGCAGATCTGGCAGTGCAACGGCAACGCCAACCAGAAATGGCGGGCCAGCTGAGCGCTGACGGCAGCGCCCGCGCACCCGTTCCGGGCCCTCCGGCTCGCCCTGCTCGGCGGCTCCCGGCGGTGATTCGTCGCCAAACCCGCCGCCGGTCGGGAGCCGCGGTGAAGAATGGTGGACCGGGGAGGGGTGCCGCGACGAACCGGGGGAGCGGTCGTGCTCGCAACCAGCCTCCTTGGCCGGCTTCGCCGCCGTGACCCGGGTGATGCCGTCCTGCGACGTGCGGCCCGGCTGACGCTCGTCGCGTCCGTCGTCTTCTACGGCTGCCGGTACGGCGCGGGCAACTCGACGCTCGCCACGTACGGGTTGTTCGGCACGATCGCGGCCGGGTCGTTCGCGCAGCTACCCGGTCCGGCGCCGCAACGGGCGCGGATCCTCGTGCTGTCGCTGCCGGTGGCGTGGGCGCTGATCGCGGTGGGCTCGCTGTTGGCGTGGAGCACCTGGGCGGCCGCCGGTGGCATGCTGGTCGTCGGGTTCGTGGTGGCGTTCGCCGGGGTCGGCAACCCGCGCCTGGTGGGGTTGGCCAGCGCGTTCCAGCTCTTCTACATCCTGGCGTCGTTCCCGCCGTACCAACCGGACACCCTGCCGGAGCGACTCGGTGGGGTGACCCTCGCCGTCGTGCTGCTGGCCGCGGCCGAGGTGGTCCTCTGGCCCGACCCGGTGCCGGTCTCCTACCGGCAGCGCCTGGCCGAGGCGGCCGACGGCATCGCCGCCTTCCTCGACGCCACCGCCGAGCGGCTGACCGACCCGCACGCCGCCGTGGGTCCGCGACGCGAGCGGGCGTACGACGTGGTGGCGGCGATCGCGCTGAACCGCAGCCCCCCGGCGTGGGCCCCCACCGCGGCGGGCGCCCAGGACCGGGCGTTGCGGATCTGCGGGGCGGCGTTACGGGAGGTGCTCGCCGACGCGGACCGGTTGGCGGCGGACGCCCCAGCGCAGCGGATCCCGGACCTGGCAGCGGCGCGCCTGCTGCGCTCGTGCGCGGACACCACCCGCGCGGCCGGCCGGAGCCTGTCACCGGGCGCCCCGGCGGTGGCCCCGGCCGACCTGGACGTGGCGGTCGGGCGAGCCGAGGCGGCGTACCCGGTGGGTTCCGGTCAGGTCCGCGACGAGCCGGACGTCCCCCGGTTGTGCCGGGACGCGACGGCGCTGGCCCTCGCGGACCAGGTGCGGGTCTTCGCCGTCGGTTCCCAGGTGGCGACCGGGGCGCGGCTCGGCGGCGGCGACGCCTCCTCGGAGCTGTTCGCGTACGCCCGGCGCAGTCCGTGGACGCTGTACTGGTGGCAGTTCCGCTCCCACCTGGCACCGCGCTCGGCCCACCTGCACAGCTCGCTGCGGCTGGCCGTGGCGCTCGCCATCGCCCGGGTGGCCGCCGGGGTGTTGCAGCTGACCCACGGTTTCTGGGTGCTGCTGGCCACCCTCACGGTCCTGCGCACGTCCGCCGCCGACACCCGTACGGCGCTGCGACCGGCCGTGCTGGGCACCATCGTCGGTGTGGCCGTCAGCGGCGGGGTGATGCTCGTCGTCGACGAGCCGATCGTGTACGCCGTCGTCCTGCCGGTCACCCTGCTGTTGGCCTTCGGCGTCGGCCGGCTGCTCGGCCCGGTGTGGCAGCAGGCGCTGTTCACAGTGCTGCTGACCGTCGTCTTCGCCCAGCTCAGCCCGGCAGGTTGGCAGCTCGCCGAGGCGCGCCTCGTCGACGTGCTGCTCGGCGCGGTGATCGGCGTGCTCGCCGGGGTGGCGATCTGGCCGCGTGGCGCGGGCCACGACCTGCGGCGCAACGCCACCCGCTACCTGGCGGCCAGCGCGGACGCTGTCGAGCAGACGGTCCAGGCGGTCCTCGGTGACGCTCCGCCGCCCACGGGTGCCCTCGACCGGGTCCGTCGCCGGATGGTCCTCATCGACTCGTCGTACGGCCAGTACCACTCGCGGCGGCACGATCCGCACCGTCAACAGGTGAACTGGGACGCCGTGCTGAGCGCCGGGCACCACGTCGTACCCGGAGCGGAGTCGTTGCTGCGGCGCAACCCGCCCGGCTGCCTCGCCGGCTGGCCCGGTGCGGCGGCGCTGCTGCGGGACTCCGCCGGGCGCCTGCGATCGGCGTACGACGCCGTCGCCGACGAGGTCGCCCACGGCCGGACCTCGGACCGGGCGTCCGTCTCGACGGCCTGCGTCGACCAGGTGGACCGGATCCGTCCGCTCCTCGGCGGGGCCGACCATCGGTCGGTCCGGCACCTGGTGGAGGTCGACCGGTGGCTGGCCGGCCTCGCCGACACTCTCGCCCGCGCCCGTCCGCCCGCCGCCGTCGAGCCGGCCGGCCGCAGCGACGAGGGCCGACCTGGCGGGTGAGTTTCGGCGCGGACGGGGGTCGGCACGGTGCCCGCGAGCGACTCACCTTCCGGCCCGCGGCCGGACGGGCCGCCGATCGCCGATTGGCCGTGCCCGTCGCGCGGCGTTCGGCCTAGCGTCGAGGGCATGGAGATCGAGCAGGCGCAGAAGCTGTGGGAGCCGGAACCGGGCTGGTTGAACACCGCCAGCTACGGGTTGCCGCCGGAGCCGGCGTGGACGGCGGTGCAGGAGGCTCTCGCGGTCTGGCGGGTCGGTCGTACGTCCTGGGAGGGCTGGGGCGAGTCGACGACCCGGGCTCGGGCCACCTTCGCCGGCCTCATCGGGGTACCGGCCGCTGACGTGGCGGTCGGCGCGGCGGTGTCCCAGCTCCTCGCGCCGGTCGCGGCGGCGCTGCCCGCCGGTGCCACGGTGGTGGTCCCCGAGGTCGAGTTCACCTCGAATCTCTTCCCCTGGCTGGTGCAGGAGGAGCGTGGTGTCACGGTCCGCACGGTGCCGCTGGGGTCTCTGGTCGACGCCATCGACGCGGACACCGATCTGGTGGCGTTCAGCCTGGTGCAGTCGGCCGACGGGGCGGTCGCGCCGTACGACGAGATCGTGGCCGCGGCCCGCGCGCACGACGCGCTGGTGGCGGTGGACGCGACCCAGGCGTGCGGCTGGCTGCCCTTCGACGGCAGCCGGGCCGACGTGGTCGCGGTGGGCGGCTACAAGTGGCTGATGAATCCGCGCGGGACCGCGTACGCCTATCTGGCCCCCGGGTTGCGCGAGCGGCTGCGCCCGGACGCGGCCGGCTGGTACGCGGGCCGCGACCCGCACGCCTCCTACTACGGCCCCCCGCTGCGGCTGGCTGACGACGCCCGCCGGTTCGACATCTCGCCGGCCTGGTTCAGCTGGGTCGGTGCGGCGCCCGCCCTGGAGGTGGTCGCCGAGATCGGTGTGCCGGCGATCGGGGCGCACAACGTGGCGCTGGCCAACCGGTTCCTGACCGGGCTGGGCCGGGCGCCGGGGGAGAGCGCCATCGTCAGCGTGGACGTGCCGGACGCGGAGCAGCGTCTGGCGGCGGCCGGCATCCGGGCGGCGGTGCGCGCCGGACGGGTCCGGGCCTCGTTCCACATCTACTCCACCGAGGCCGACGTGGACGCCGCGCTGACGGCGTTGACCGCCTGAACCTGGCGCCGAGGACGGCCGGGCGCGTGACCGGCCGTCCTCAGCGGCATCAGGAGCAGACGCTGAAGGTCGCTGCGGTGTACGAGAGGCGTCGCCACTCCAGGTCGATCCCGAGGCTCATGTCCCACGTGCCGTCTTCGAGGCGACCGAAGTGAAGAATGTTGCTGCCGGCGCCGTCGTAGTAGAACCACCCCTCGCCCTCGTAGCCGGCGAGTCGGGTCGCCGCCCTGGCCAGCGTCCGGGGGCCGACGACGCCGTCACCGACGAGGCCCCGAGCGGTCTGCCACTTCTTGGTGGCGGCGGTCGTCACCGGCCCGAACCGGCAGTCGACGCCCGAGCGGGCGAGGTAACCGTCGGCCCAGAGGATCAACTGCCACATCGCGACGACGTTGTTGTACGAGCGGGTCGACGCGGAGATGGGTCCCTCGTCGTTCCAGTCGTCGGTCCAGGTGCCCGAGCCCGCGACGTACCCCTGGCTGACGCTGGCCGATGCCGGCGCGGCCGGGACGGCGATGGCGCCGACCGTGGCGACGACGATCGCCGTCGCCACGGCCCTGATTCGTAGGTACATGGAACATCCCCCTCTGGCTGAATGGCAGCTGTCATGGGGGTAGATGGCCGGCGGACCCACTTTGTTCACGACGGGCGGACACTCGACGTCAGGCCAGGTGGCCGCCGATCTTCGTGTAGCCGCGCAGCAGGTCCCGCGAGATGATCAGCCGCTGCATCTCGTCGGTGCCCTCGAAGATCCGGTAGAGCCGGACCTGCCGGTACCAGCGTTCGATCGGCAGCTCCCGGGTGTAGCCCATGCCGCCGTGGATCTGGAGCACCCGGTCGACCACCCGGTTGACCATGCCGGCGCCGTAGAGCTTGCCCATCGACGAGGCGTGCCGGGGGTCCAGGCCGGCGTCGACCGTCCACGCCGAGCGCAGCACCAGCCAGCGGGCGGCCTCCAGCTCCGTCTCGGAGTCGGCGATCATCCACTGGATGGCCTGGTTGGTGCCGATCTTCGTGCCGAAGGTCTCCCGGGTGTTGGCGTACTCGATGGCCATCTGCAACACCCGCTCGGCGATGCCGATGGCGTGCGACGGGATGGTGTAACGCCCCTTGCCGATCCACTCCATGCCGAGCGTGAAGCCCTGCCCGATCTCACCGAGGATGTTGCGGTGCGGCACGCGTACGCCGTCGAAGATGAGTGACGCGGGCCCGCCCTCGCCCATCGTCTGAATGAACTCCGAGCGCCAGCCCATCGACCGATCCACCAGGAACGCGGTGGCGCCGCCGTTGCGGGCGCCCTTCTCCCGGTCGGTCACGGCGACCACGATGGCGAAGTCGGCGTCGTGACCGCCGGTGATGAAGGTCTTCTCGCCGTCGAGGATCCAGTCGTCGCCGTCGCGGCGGGCGGACAGCCGGATGTTGGCCGCGTCCGATCCGGCACCCGGCTCGGTGATCGCGAAGCAGGAGCGTCGTTCGCCCTCGATGGTCGGGATGAGGAACTCCCGCTTCTGCTCCTCGGTGGCGTGGAACAGGATGTTGTCCGCCTCGCCGCCGAAGCGGAACGGCACGAAGGTGCGCCCCAACTCGGTCCAGATCAACGACTGGAGGACGGCCGGCAGGTTCATCCCGCCGTACTCCTCCGGGGTGGCCAGGCCCCAGAAGCCGAACTTGCGCGCCTTGAGTTGCAGTTCGCGCACCTCGGAGTGGTCGAGGCCCGGCTGGTGCGCCCGTTCCCGGCGGAGCACCTCCGCCTCCAGGGGCATCACCTCGCGGGTGATGAACGCGCGCACGGTGTCTCGGACGGCGCGTTCCTCGTCGGACAGTGCGAAGTCCACGGTTCCCCCTCGGTCGGCGTGGTGGTGCGCCGCCACGGGCCGTAGCGGTCCCTCATAAACTAGCGGTGTAAGTTTTCATTCGTCCAGACCCCCGGTCCGGCCGACGTGCTGACGCCCACCCGCCGGCGGTCCCCGATAGGGTGCGTGAACAGGTGGTTCCCACGGGGAGGGACACCGCAGACCGAGGAGTTCCGACGTGCCCCGACCCCGACGGCCTCTGCTCACCCGCGACCGGATCGTCGAGACGGCGCTCGCGCTGATCGACGCCGACGGGCTCGACGCGCTCTCCACCCGCCGACTCGCCGCCGCGCTCGGCGTACAGGGTCCCTCGCTCTACAACCACTTCGCCACCAAGGACGAGATCCTCGACGCGGTCGCCGACACGGTCACCGGTGCCGTCGACACCAGCGGCTTCGCCAGTCGGGACTGGCTCGCCGCGCTGCGGGAATGGGCGTGGTCGTACCGGCGGGCGCTCACCGCGCACCCGAACGTCGTGCCGTACCTGGCGCAGGGCCCGGGCCGCCGACCGGCGGCCCTCGCCATGGCCGACGCGGTCTACGGAGGGCTGGTCCGGGCCGGTTGGCCGCCGGCCCGCGCCACCCACATCGGCGCGGCGCTGCGGTACTTCGTGGCCGGGTCTGCGCTCGGCTCGTTCGCCCGCGGCTTCGTCGAGGACCCCGAGTTGTACGCCGCGCACTACCCGCACCTGCGCCAGGCGCACCGGCTCGCCGAGCACCAGCAGAGCGTGGACGAGGGAGCCTTCGCCCTCGGCCTGGACGCCCTGCTGCACGGTCTGGCCGCCGAGTACGCCCGCACCGTCGACACGGTGGAGTCCGCCCGACCCAACGGGTAGCGTCCAAACTCCCAGCGCTAGTTTCATCGCCCGTCGCGACCCCCATCGCCCACCCTCGAAGGGACGACATGGACCTCGCCGCCCCGCCGCTGTTGCCCGACTCCCTGCGCCTGCGGCGCCACCTGTACGTCGGCGGGGAGTGGACCCCTCCCGCCGACGCCGGCCTCATCGACGTGGAGAACCCGAGCACCGGGGAGCTGTTCGGGCAGGTGCCGGCCGGCACCGCAGCCGATGTGGATCGCGCCGTGGCCGCGGCCCGGTCCGCGTTTCCCGGCTGGTCGGCCGCCACCCCCGCCGAGCGCTCCGCCCACCTCGACCGGCTGTACGCGGCGCTCACCGCCCGCGCCGTCGACCTCGCCCGCACCATCACCGTGGAGCTGGGCGCGCCGCTCAAGCTCGCCACCCGGGTGCAGGTCGGACTCCCACTGACCGTGCTGCGCGACCACGTCGCGCTCGCGGCCCGCGAGCCGGTCGAGGAGAGCATCGGCAACTCCCTGGTCGTCCGGGAGCCGATCGGCGTGGTCGGCGCGATCACCCCGTGGAACTACCCGCTGCACCAGGTGATGGCGAAGCTCGCACCCGCCCTGGCCGTCGGCTGCACCGTGGTGCTCAAACCCAGCGAGCTGACCCCGTTGACGGCGTACCTGCTCTTCGACGCGGTCACCGAGGCCGGCCTGCCGCCGGGCGTGCTCAACCTGGTCCCCGGCACCGGGCCGGTGGTGGGTGAGGCGCTCGCCGGGCACCCCGACGTCGACATGGTCTCCTTCACCGGCTCCACCGCGACCGGCGGGCGAATCATGCGGCTCGCCGCCGACCGGATCGCCCGGGTCGCGCTGGAGTTGGGCGGCAAGTCCGCCAACGTGATCCTCCCCGACGCCGACCTCGCCACCGCCGTCAAGGTGGGCGTCGGCAACGCCCTGATCAACTCCGGTCAGACCTGTACCGCCTGGACCAGGATGCTGGTGCACCGCGACCGGTACGACGAGGCCCTCGACCTGATCGCCGCGGCGGTGGCCGGCTACCGACTCGGCGATCCGTTCGACTCGGCGACCCGGCTCGGCCCGCTGGTCTCCGCCGCCCAGGCCGAGCGGGTGCGTGGCCACATCGACCGGGCCCTCGCCGACGGTGCCCGGCTGGTCGCCGGCGGGCCCGACGCCCCGGTGCCGACCCGGGGGCACTTCATCGCTCCGACCGTCTTCGCCGACGTGCGCCCCGACAGCGCGCTCGCCCAGGAGGAGGTCTTCGGTCCGGTGCTCGCCGTCATCCCGTTCGACGACATCGACGAGGCGGTCGCCATCGCCAACAACTCGAAGTACGGGCTGGCCGGCGCGGTCTGGTCCGCCGACACCGACGCGGCGCTCGCGGTGGCCCGACGGCTGCGTACCGGCGCTGTCGACATCAACGGTGCCCCCTTCAACCCGCTCGCCCCGTTCGGTGGCTACAAGCAGTCCGGCCTGGGCCGGGAGTTGGGCGTGCACGGGCTGGCCGAGTTCTGTGAGCTGAAGGCGATCCAACGATGACCGATCCCGAGCTGACCCCGGCCGCGCCCGTAGGCCGGCCCGAGCTGACCCCGGCCGCGCCGGCTGGCGGCACCGAGCCGGCGTCCGCGCCGGTCGTCGTTCGCGCGCTGGTCGCGCGCGGGTCCGGCGCCGACCTGCGGGTCGAGCGGGTACGCCTGCCCGCGCCCGGCCCCGGCGAGGTGCGGGTGACGATCAGGGCGGCCGGTGTCTGCCACTCCGACCTGTCCATGGTCAACGGCACCCTCGCCGCGAGGTTCCCGCTGGTGCTCGGGCACGAGGCGACCGGTGTGGTGGCCGGGGTCGGGCCGGGCGGTCAGCTGACCGTCGGCACACCGGTGGTGCTGAACTGGGCACCGGCCTGCCGGGCCTGCTGGTGGTGTCGGCGTGGCGAGCCGTGGCTCTGCGCCGACACCACGGCCCCGACCGTGCCGCGCGGCGAGACCGACGACGGCGTCCCGCTGCACCTGACCCTGGGCCTCGGCGCGCTCGCCGAGGCGGTGGTGGTACCCGAGCGTGCCGTCATTCCGATCCCCGCCGGGCTGCCGCCGGAGCAGGCCGCCCTGCTCGGCTGCGCGGTGCTCACCGGCGTCGGTGCGGTCCGCAACACCGCCCGGGTGACCCCCGGCGAGTCGGTCGCGGTCGTCGGGCTCGGTGGGGTCGGGCTCGCCGTGCTCAGCGCGGCCCGCCGGGCCGGTGCCGCCACGATCCTGGCCATCGACGTCGCCGAGGCGAAACGGGACCTGGCGCTCGCCGCCGGGGCGACCGACTTCCTGCTCTCCGACGACCGGCTCTCCAAGGAGGTACGGGCGCGCACCGAGAGCCGCGGCGTCGACCACGCCTTCGAGTGCGTCGGTCGGGCCGCCACCATCCGCGCCGCCTGGCGGCTGACCCGGCGCGGGGGAGCGGTGACAGTGGTCGGCATGGGGGCAAAGGACGACATGGTCAGCCTGGGCGCGCTGGACATCTTCCACTCCGCGCGCACCCTACGGTCCTCGGTGTACGGCTCGTCCGACCCGGACCGGGAGGTGCCGGTGCTGGCCGCCGAGCTGGCCGACCGCGCACTGGATCTGGGTGTGCTGGTCAGCGGGACGATCCCGTTGGACGAGGCGCCCGCGGCGTTCGACCGGTTGGCGCGGGGCGAGGGCGCTCGCTGGGTGGTCACGCTGGACTGACGCCGGTCACGGCCCGGGGTGCGGATCACTTGCCGGTGACGATGCCCGGGTTGATGCAGAGCCCCGGGTTCGCGCCGTTCTTCTCCGCGATCTCCAGGCAACGGGTCACCTTGTCGACCTTCGCGTTGGTCTCGGTGATCTGCTTGGAGATCTCGGCGTTCTTGCGGTCCTGCTCCAGGTTGCGGGTTTGCGCCAGCTTGTCCTGGAACGCCTTGATGTTGCCTTCGGTCTTGTCGTCGTGGTTCACCCGGGTGATGGTCACCGAGAGGATGTCCACATCGGTGGCGAGGCGGGCCTCCGCGCTGGTCTTGATGTTCGCGGCGAACGGCTTCAGGTCGACGTTGAGGTCGCCGGTCCGGGCGTCGATCTTCTCCAACGGGTTGTACGCGGCGAAGGCGTCGTTGACCGCGCTGTCGAGCTGCACACCCACCCGCTGACCCCGGAAGCTGCCGAAGTCGCCCTTGTAGTCCATGAACTGCTTCGGCGCGTTCTCCGGCTTGACCTGCCATTCGACCAGCACCTCGACGCAGGCGTCGGCGAGGGTGCCGGTGCGCACGCGTACGCAGTTGTTGCCACCGATGTGGTCGTACTTCTGGCGGCCCGCGTCCCACTCGCCGACCTTCTGCCAGGGCGCCACCCACTTTAGGCCCGAGCCGGTCACCTTCCCGGTGGGCTTGCCGAAGCTGGTGACGATGCCGACCGAGCGGATGGGCACCGAGTGGGCGCTGGAGGCGACGCCGACCACCAGCGTGAGGGCGAGGAAACCGAGCGCCGCGAGGGCGGCCATCCGCTTGAGCGGCCGTGCGGGAGCGACGAGGGCGACGACGGCGCTGACCGCCAGGGCGACGGCGAAGACGATCGCCATGGTGAAGCCGACGGGCATGGGGTACGGACCTTCCGGTGGGCGGTGTGGATCATCAACCTAGGCGGTCCGGTCAAGTCGGTGAAATTGGGCGACGGCGCATCCGCCGCGCGCCCTCCGAGCGAACACCCGGGTAGAGAACGTCTACCCGGGGGTACGTCTGGTGCTGACCGATCCGATGCCGGCGGAGGCCGTGGAGATCGCGCACAAGCAGGTGCTGTTGGCGGCCGAGGACCTGGACGCCAACGGCGTCGCGACGCTGGTGCTGGAGTTGGTCCAGGCGTGGGGCGTGCCGGCGCTCTGGGAGCAGGTCTGCCGTCCGCTGCTGGCCCGGCTGTCGGGGCGTACCGCCGCCGACATCGCCGTCGAGCACGCCCTCTTCGAGGGCGTGCGGGTCGGGTTGGACGCGTACCGCCGGGAGCCGGGCCGGTCGCTGCCCACCGGCGGGTTGTTGCTGGCCGGTGCCGAGAAGGAGGCGCACAGCCTGGGTCTGCTGGCGCTCGCCGCCGCGTTGCGCGAGCAGGGCCGGGGCTGTCTGAACCTGGGCCCCGCGCTGCCCTGGTCCGCGCTCACCAGCGCGGTGTACCGGGCCCGCCCGCGCACCGTCGTGCTCTGGTCGCAGACGCCGCTCACCGGCCGCGCGTACCGCCTGGTGCGCTTCGCCCGGGACTTTCCGCTCCTTCGGGTGTACGGCGCGGGGCCGGGCTGGATCGAGCCGCTCGGCGGTCCGGCGGTCCGTCTCGGCACGTTGTCGGAGGCCGTCGACGCCTGCCTGGCGGTCGCTCCCGGGCGTGATGCCCACCACATACGATACGGATCGGTGCCGTATCGTTAATGCGCGCCGTAGGCTGATCCGCGTTACGAGTCTGACCCGTATCGTATTGCGTCTCGGGTGACAAGCGTGGGGGGAAAGCCAGGCATGGAGCTGCACAACAACACCGGACACCCGAGGCGGTGGGCGATCCTGGGGGTGCTGGTGATCAGCCTCCTCGTGGTCGTCCTCGACAACACGATCCTCAACGTCGCCCTGCGCACCCTGGCCGACCCGGTGCACGGTCTCGGCGCCAGCCAGGGCGAGCTGGAGTGGTCCATCAACTCCTACACGCTGGTCTTCGCCGGGCTGCTGTTCACCTTCGGGGTGCTCGGCGACCGCGCCGGCCGCAAGCGCTTCCTGATGATCGGTCTGGTGCTGTTCGGCCTGGCGTCGCTGCTCTCCGCGTACGCCCAGAGCCCCGGACAGCTCATCGCGGCCCGCGCCCTGATGGGGGTCGGCGGCGCGGCCATCATGCCGGTGACACTGTCGATCATCTCCAACGTCTTCGACCCGCGCGAGCGTGGTCGGGCCATCGGTGTCTGGGCCGGCGCGGTCGGTCTCGCCGTGGCGATCGGCCCGATCCTCGGCGGCGCGCTGCTGGAGCACTTCTGGTGGGGCTCGGTCTTCCTGATCAACGTGCCGGTGGTCGCCGCCGGCGTGATCCTGGTGGCGCTGCTGGTCCCCGAGTCGCGTGACCCGAGGCCCGGCCGGATCGACGTGCTCGGCGTGCTGCTCTCCGTGGTCGGCCTGGTCGCCCTCTCCTACGGCATCATCGACGGCGGCGAGCACGGCTTCGACCGCCCGGTCGCCTGGGGCTCGATCCTGGTGGGCATCGCGGTGCTGGCCTGGTTCGTGCAGCACGAGCGGCGCAGCGACCACCCGTCGCTGGACGTCCGACTGTTCAAGGTGCCCCGCTTCGCCGCGCCGGTCGCCATCGTCGGCCTGGTCTTCTTCGCCGCGATGGGCTCGATGTTCTTCGGCTCGTTCTACCTGCAACTCGTCCGCGACTACAGCCCGTTGCAGACCGGCCTGCTCTTCCTGCCCTTCGCCGGCGCCCAGCTGGTCTTCGCGCCGCGCAGCGCCGCGATGGTCCGCCGCTACGGCGGCAAGGCCGTCGCCGCCGTCGGGTTGGGGTTGACGGTGGTGTCCCTTGCCGCCTTCGTCTTCATCGGCGCCTCCACCCCGATCTGGATCGTGCTGCTGGTCTTCCTCATCCAGGGCGCCGGAATGGCCAACATCATGCCGCCGGCCACCGAGTCGATCATGTCGGCGCTGCCCCGGGAGAAGGCCGGTGTGGGCTCCGCGGTCAGCAACACCATCCGCCAGGTGGCCGGCGCGCTCGGCGTGGCCGTCCTCGGCTCGGTGCTCTCAGCGGTCTACCGCAGCGACATCGGTGACGCCCTGACCGGCCTGCCCACCCAGGCCAGGGACGCGGCCAACGAGTCGATCTCCGGGGCGTACGCGGCGGCGGGCCAGCTCGGCCCGGCGGCGCCGGGGCTGATCTCGGCGGCCAACGACGCCTTCGTCACCGCCATGCACTGGGCGGCCGGGCTCTCCGCGGTGATCGCCGCACTCGGGATGATCGTGGTGCTGCGCTGGATGCCGGGCAAGGAGGACGCGAGCGTCGCCCCGGCGGCCCCCGTCGCCGAGCCCGAATTGGCCGGCACGGCATAGGTTCGGGAAGAATGACGGACATGACGTCCACCGCCGATGCTCCGCGGTCGCCCGGTCGACCGCGGAGCATCCGCGCCGACGAGGCGATCATCGAGGCCACCCTCGACCTGCTGGCCGAGGGCAGCACCATCGAGGCGCTCTCGATCGAGGCGATCGCCGCCCGCGCCGGGGTCGGCAAGGCCACCATCTACCGTCGCTGGGCCGGCAAGGACGCGTTGCTGCTGGACGCGTTGCGCCGCCTCAAGGGCGTCATGGCCCAGCCGGCGGGTCACTCCGTCCGTGACGATCTGGTGCTGCTGGTCGGCGCGATCGGCAAGAACGTCGACCCGCGAGCGGCCAAGATCATGCCCTGCCTGGCACCTGCGGTGAACCGCAGCGCCGACCAGTTCCAGCTCTACCAGAACATCATCTCGCCCCGACGGCAGCTGATGCGTGAGGTGCTGCGGCGCGGCATCGACGAGGGGGTGCTGCGCGCCGACATCGACGTCGAGGTGACGATGGCGCTGCTCACCGGGCCGATGCTCATCCAGCGGGTGCTCCAGTGGAACCCGGATCTGGACGAGCAGTCCCTGCCCGATCGGGTCGTCGACGCCGTGTTGGAGGGCATCCGGGCCCGCTGACGCCGGGCGCTCGGTCGCCGGTTGCCCTGCCGTACCCTGCCCGGTCGGCGGCTCTGCTCTGCGACGTCGAAGTGCCCGGTCGGCGGCCCTCGGGTCCGCCGGCCGGCGTCGGGTCCGCCGGCCGGCGTCGGTCAGCCCGCTGGTGCGCGCAGTCGGTGCAGGCGCAGCGCGAGCTGCACCTCCAGCGCCCGCTCGGGCCGCTGCCAGTCGACGCCGAGCAACTGCCCGACCCGCTCCAACCGCTGGGTCACCGTGTTGACGTGCACGTGCAGTTGCTCGGCGGCCCGGGCCAGGCTGCCGCCCACCCCGAAGTACGCCTCCAGCGTCTTCACCAGAGCCGTGCCGCGCCGGGCGTCGTAGTCGAGCACCGGCCCGACGGTGGCCGTGAGGAACTGGGACACGTCCTTCTCACCCCGGTCCCCGACCGTGCCCAGCAACAACCCGACGAAGCCCAACTCCACGGTGCTCGCGCCCTGCCCGGCGCGGCCCAGCGCGCCCAGCGCCGTCAGGCACCGGTCCGCCTCCTGGAACGTCCCGGCCAGCGCCGTCGGCGTGTTCGACGGGCCACTCGCCCCGGCGGTCACCGGCCGACCGGTCACCCGGGACAGGTCCCGGGCCACCGCGCGGGCGCTGCCGCCCGCGTCCAACCCCGGCAGCATCAGCACCACCCGGCCGTCGCGCGCCGCGGCCAGCCCGCCGCGTGCCGACGCGTACGTGGTGGCCCAGGAGAGCACCCGCTGCCGAGCCGAGCCGGTCGCGGCGATCGCGTCGTCGCCCACCGCCACCAGCACGTGGGGCGCGTCCAGGTCCACCCCGAGCCGACGGGCCCGACTGCGCAGCGCGTCGGTGTCGCGCAGCGGTCGGGCGATCAGGTCGTCCAGCAACTCGCCACGCACCCGCCCCTCCGCCTCCGCGACCGTCCGGCGGAACAGCAGCAGCAGCGCGGTCACCAACGCGGCCCGCTCGAGGATGCGCTGGTCGGCGTCGACCAACTCGTCGTCGGGGCGCAGCACCAGGGCGCCCAGGTTCTCCGTGCCGGCCACCACCGCCGCGTACCAGAGCGGGCTGCGGCGCACGCTGCGCCCCTCGGTCCGGGACGCGGCCACCGCCTCGACGATGTCCGCGCGGTCCGGCTCCTCGATCTCACCCACCCGGGCCAGTAGGCGGCCCTCGGCGTCCAGCGCCAGCAGCGCGCCGCCCAGCACCTCGGTCACCGCGGCGGCCACGTCCTCCACCCCGCCACCGCGCAGCACCAGCGCGGTCATCCGGTCGTGCGCCGCGGCGGCCCGCTCCACCGAGCTGCTGTGCGCCCGGATGGTGGTGTTCGCCGCGGACAACTCGGCCAACGCCGAACGGGTCTCGGTCAGCAGTCGGGCGGTGTCGATCGCCACCGCGGCGTGCGCGGCCAGCGACACCAGCAGCGCCACCTCCTCCCGGACGAACGGCCGGGCCGAACGGTTGGCCGCGTAGAGCACCCCGATCGAGGTCGAACCGAGCCGCAGCGGCACCCCCAGGATCGCCACCAGACCCTCCTCGCCCACCCCTGCGTCGATCTCGCCGGTGTGGTGGAAGCGCGCGTCCTCCCCGTAGTTCGCGGTGACGTACGGGGCGCCGGACTGGGCCACCAGGCCACCGAGACCGGCACCCATCGGCAGACGCAGCCGCTGGAAGCGGGCCGAGACCGACCCGTCGGTCACCCGCATGTAGGTGTCGCCACGTTCGTCGTCGTTGAGCGTCATGTACGCCACGTCCGCGCCCAGCAGATGACGGGCCCGGTGCACGATCGCCCGCAGCACGTCGTCCAGATCGCGCAGTCCCGCCAGGTCACTGACCGTGTCGTACAGGCCGGACAGCTCGCTCTCCCGGCGGCGGCGGCGCTCCAGCAGCGCACGGACCCGCAACGCCACCGACTTGGCCTGTTCCAGCTCGGCCAGTCGGTCCGGCGGTAGGCCGGCGGCCCGCGCGGCCACCAACGGTCCCTCGAACTCGACCGCCGCGGCCTCTCGGGCGAGCAGCTCCAGGAACTCCACCGGCGAAGACATGGTCGACATTGTGCTCAACCCCACTAGTTGGCCGTCCAGCCCCCGTCGAGGGGGATCGACGCCCCGGTGATGAACGCCGCGGGCGGCGAGCAGAGGTACACCAGCAGCTCGGCCACCTCCTCCGGCTCGATCAACCGTTTGACCGCGGCCCGGGCCAGCATGATTTTCCCGATCACCTCGGCCTCGTCGATGCCGTGACTGGCCGCCTGGTCGGCGATCTGGCTCTCCACCAGTGCGGTACGCACGTACGCCGGGTTGATGCAGTTGGCGGTGACGCCGTGCGCGGCACCCTCCAACGCGACCACCTTCGACAGCCCTTCGAGGGCGTGCTTGGCCGAGACGTAGGCCGCCTTGTACGGCGAGGCACGCAAGCCGTGCACCGAGGAGATGTTGACGATCCGCCCCCAGCCCCGCGCGTACATGTGCGGCAGCGCCCGGCGGATCAGCAGGAACGGCGCCTCCACCATCACCCGCTGGATGTACTCGAACCGTTCGACGGGAAAGTCCTGCAACGGCGCGACGTGCTGGAGGCCGGCGTTGTTCACCACGATGTCCACGTCCACGTCGAGCGAATCAACCGCCGCGGCGTCGGACAGGTCCACGCCCTCGGCCCGGCCACCGACCTCGGCGGCCACCGCCCTGGCCGCCTCCAGGTTGCGGTCCACCACGAGCACCTTGGCGCCGGCCGCGCCCAGCCGCAGGGCGCACGCCCGCCCGATGCCGCCGCCGCCCCCGGTGACCAGGGCGGTCCGACCGGTGAGGTCGACCTGTACGACGTGGGGGACCACCACGGGTTCTGCCGTCATGGCGCAAGAAGTTACGAGCTGTGTGCTCCCCGGCACATGGGCCAGCGACACATACTCCGCACCAAAGCTGTGTGGCCCCACCCGCCCCCTTCACCATCCCACCCCGTCCCGGCCGCCCGTCCCGCCATGCCGTCCCGCCCCGTCTCGCCACGCCGTCCCGTCCCGGCCGTCCCGCCCCGGCGCTCGCGGCAAGATCGCGCAACATCCTGGATGTAGTGGCATCCGAGCGCGTGGTGGCCACTACATCCAGGATCGAGCGTGACCTTGACGGCGCTGGGTTCCTCCACAACGCCCCCAGCCGGTCGGCGCGGTGTTTGTCGTCAAGATCCGCGCAAGATCAGGGATGTTGCTGTCTCTCGCGCGTTGGAGGCAGCAACATCCGGCACGTTGCGCAGATCTTGGGGCGAGGGTGGGGGGCAATTGCGGATGTGCGGGCGTGGCACGCGAGGTGCGGGGCGCGGGCCGCGTTGCGTTGCGTGGGGCTGCGGGCGTGCGGGGAGACGGCATTGGGCGCGTGGCGGCGTGCGGGGTGCGGGGGGCGTGTCCCGTGGGGCTGGTGGGAAGGACGCCGGTTAGGGTGTCGAACACACGTACTGCTGACGGATGGGGAGGGGGCGGCGTGCGCGTGCTCGGTGTGGACCCGGGGTTGACCCGGTGCGGCGTGGGTGTGGTCGAGGGCGTGCCCGGCCGGCCCTGCACCCTGGTCGCCTACTACGTGGTCTACACCGACCCGGCCGATGACCTGGCGTTGCGCCTGTTGCACCTGGACCGGTCGCTGAACAAGCTGGTCGCCGAACATCAACCGGAGAGCATTGCCGTCGAGCGGGTGTTCAGTCAGCACAACGTTCGGACCGTGATGGGCACCGCGCAGGCCAGCGGCATCGCGGTGCTGGCCGGGGCGCGGGCCGGGCTGCCGGTGCAGACGTACACCCCGAGCGAGGTGAAGGCCGCCGTGACCGGCTCCGGTCAGGCCGACAAGGCGCAGATGACCGCGATGGTGACCCGGCTGTTGCGGCTGGCCGAGCCGCCGAAGCCGGCGGACGCCGCCGACGCGCTGGCCCTGGCCATCTGCCACGTGTGGCGCGGTGGGACCCGCTCCAAGCTGGCCGCCGCGGCGGACCGGGCACGACGAGGAGGAGCACGATGATCGCGAGCGTGCGCGGCACGGTGACCGCGACGGGTCCGGACCAGGCGGTGATCGAGGTCGGCGGTGTCGGGCTCGCCGTGCACTGCGCCCCGGGGACCCTCGCGGAGCTGCGGGTCGGCCAGGTCGCCCGGCTCGCCACCAGTCTGATCGTGCGGGAAGACTCGCTGACTCTCTACGGCTTCGCCGACGACGACGCCAAGTCCCTGTTCGAGCTGCTCCAGACCGCCAGTGGCGTCGGTCCGCGACTGGCCCAGGCGGTGCTGGCGGTGCACACACCGGACGCGGTGCGCAAGGCGATCGCGAACGCCGACACGGCCGCCCTGACCCGCGTACCCGGTATCGGCAAGAAGGGTGCGGAGCGTCTGGTGCTGGAGCTACGGGACCGGATCGGCCCGGTGCCGATCGGCGCCGACGGGGCGGGCGGGGTGACCCGCGGCAGCTGGCCCGACCAGGTCCGGCAGGCGCTGGTGGGGCTGGGTTGGACGGCCGGGCAGGCCGATCAGGCGGTGGCCGCGGTGGCGGAGTCGATCGAGGGTGAGACCCCGCCGGTGCCGGTCCTGCTCAAGCAGGCCATCCGACTGCTGGGCCGTACCCGATGACCGCCCGGGCGCCACGATGAGCGAGACCGAGGGGCTCGTCTCGGCGTACGTCAGCGACGCCGATCGCGACGCGGAGGCCACGGTACGGCCGAGGCGGCTGGCCGAGTTCATCGCCCAGGACCGGGTGCGCGACCAGCTCGACCTGTTGCTGCAGGGCGCGATGCGGCGCGGGTCGCCGCCGGATCACATCCTGCTGTCCGGCCCACCCGGGTTGGGCAAGACGAGTCTGGCCAACATCGTCGCCGCCGAGCTGGGCGCGGGCATCCGGGTGACCAGCGGCCCGGCGATCGAGCGTTCCGGTGATCTGGCGGCGATCCTGACCAGCCTCGCCGAGGGCGACGTGCTCTTCATCGACGAGATCCATCGGATCGCGCGGCCGGCCGAGGAGTTGCTCTACAGCGCGATGGAGGACTTCCGGGTCGACGTGGTGGTGGGCAAGGGGCCCGGTGCGACGGCGATCCCGCTGGACGTCGAGCCGTTCACCCTGGTCGGCGCGACGACGCGTTCGGGTCTGTTGACCGGGCCGATGCGGGACCGGTTCGGCTTCGTGGCGCACCTCGATTTCTACGCGCCGGCGGATCTGGAGACGTTGCTGCATCGTTCGGCGCGGATCCTGGGGGTGCCGATCACGCCGGAGGGCGCGACCGAGATCGCTGGTCGGTCCCGGGGCACGCCGCGGATCGCCAACCGGCTGCTGCGCCGGGTCCGCGACTACGCCGAGGTGCGGGCGGACGGGGTGGTCGATCTCGACACCGCCCGTGCGGCCCTGATCGTGTACGACGTGGACGCGCTCGGCCTGGACCGGCTGGACCGTGCGGTGTTGACCGCGTTGGTCGACTCGTTCCGGGGCGGCCCGGTCGGGTTGTCCACCCTCGCCGTGGCGGTGGGGGAGCAGCCGGACACGGTCGAGGAGGTCTGCGAGCCGTTCCTGGTGCGGGCGGGGTTGTTGGCCCGTACGCCCAGGGGTCGGGTGGCGACCGAGGCCGCTTGGCAGCATCTGGGGCGCACACCACCGAATGGTACATTCGGTGCGGATAGTCCACCTGTGCCCGACTTGTTCTCCTTGGATGTCGATCAGCCGTGATGTGAACGTGATCTGTGCCGCATTCGGCGTTCCCAGGTGCAGGGTTTAGACTTCGCCGCGGTCTGTACAGGACGTGAGAATCCGCCTCCGCTCCGGCACCCCGGTGCCGGGCAGGTGGCCAATGGGAAGGTCAGTAACCGTGCAATTGGCAGCAGCGGGTGGCGGGGCCGGCGGTTTCACGCCGATCCTGATGATCGCCCTGCTCTTCGGTGTCATGTACTTCATGATGATCCGTCCGCAGCAGAAGCGCCGCAAAGAGGCAGAGGCGATGCAGTCCAACCTCGGCCCCGGCGACGAGGTCGTGACCATCGGTGGGCTCTACGGCACTGTCACCGGCATCGAGGACGACACCGTCCTGATCGAGGTCGCCCCGGGCGTGCAGACCCGGTACGCCCGCCCGGCCATCGCGCGGGTGGTCACCCGCGCGGAGCTGCCGAGCGAGCCGGTCACCGAGGACGCGGACACCGTCAAGGAGTGACCCCTTCCCTCGGGAGCGGCGATTGCGGCGTACGGCCGGTCGGCCGGCTTGCGGGGGTCGTCGCGCCCGGACGGGGCAGCGGGCGAGACGTGAAAACTGGATAGTTGGGTCGACGCCGGGCGTCGGCACGTTCCCGTGACCGTCGGCGTTCCGCGCCGGGGGAGCCCGGTCCTCGTGTCGGCACTCCGTCGGCTCAAGGCAGACCCGTCGGGCGGGACCCCCGGCCCGACACCGCCGCCGCTGCGACAGCGGCGCGACCGTACAGGGAGACAGGACAGCCGTGGCACCACCTCAGGGACAGATGCGCCCCGGGCGGCAGCTCGCCGTGCTCGGGTTCATCTTCGTGGTCCTCTATCTTCTGGTGTTCTTCGCCGGCGCCAGCGGCAGCTGGAAGGACCGGCTCGAGCCCAAGCTCGGCCTGGACCTCATCGGCGGCACGCGGGTGACACTGGAGGCGACCAACAGCGTCGACGGCAAGCCCCCGACGGCGGAGAACCTCGAGGAGGCCCGCGAGATCATCGAGAGCCGGGTCAACGCGTTCGGCGTGGCCGAGGCCGAGGTGGTCA
This sequence comes from Micromonospora sp. NPDC047644, assembly GCF_040704315.1. Classification (NCBI taxonomy): domain Bacteria; kingdom Bacillati; phylum Actinomycetota; class Actinomycetes; order Micromonosporales; family Micromonosporaceae; genus Micromonospora; species Micromonospora sp. NPDC047644. Next base: position 133,193 of record NZ_JBEYSY010000015.1, on the reverse strand, counting down.
CCGAGGGCAACCGCAACATCGTCATCTCCCTGCCCGGTGAGAACCGGAACCTGGACGACGTGGGCGAAGCGGCCGAGCTGCGCTTCCGCAAGGTGCTCAAGGGCGCCTCCGGCAGCGGGGTGGCCGAGGCGCCGCCCGCCGCCACGCCGACCCCGTCCGGCAGCGCCGCCCCGACCGGCAGCGCGACCCCGTCCGGTGCCGCGACCCCGTCCGGCAGCGCCTCGCCGAAGGTCACCTCGTCGCCCAGCGGCGGTCAGGGTGGTATGGCCCCGGCGTCGCCCAGCGCCACGCCGACCCCCTCCGCGTCCGCCACGGCCTCGCCGAGCGCCGCCTCGCCCAGCGCCAGCGCCGAGCCGGTGCCGGCCAGCGTCGAGGAGCAGCGCAAGGCCGTCGAGCAGAAGGTCGGCGCCGCCGCGTGGCAGGCCGCCAACGGGTTGCAGGCCCCGGCCGATCTGACCGCCGACCCGTCGCTGGCCGAGAAGCTCAAGCCGTTCGGCACGCTGTCTCCGCAGGAGGTCGCGGTGCTGCCGGCGCAGATGCAGTTCAACGTGCCGACGATCGGCTGCGCGCAGCTCGACCAGCGCCCCCCGGCGTCGATCTCCGACGCGAAGCAGCAGGTGGTCTCTTGCGAGGACGGCGCGTCGAAGTACCTGCTCGACCAGGCCAAGGTGCTGGGCACCGACGTGTCCGACGCCGACGCGGTGCTCGACCAGACCAACGCCTGGGTGGTCAGCCTGGACTTCACCGGCGACGGTCAGGGCAAGTGGACCTCGCTGACCCGTGAGGCGTTCAACAACGAGGGCCAGGCCTGCGACGCGACCGCCCTGGGCCAGGACGGCAAGTGCCGGGTGGCCGTCGTGCTGGACAACAAGATCGTCTCCTCCCCGGAGATCCAGGGCGTGCTGACCGGCAACTCCCAGATCACCGGCACCTTCACCCAGAAGGACGCCAGCACCCTCGCCGGTCAGCTCCGCTACGGCGCGCTGCCGGTGACCTTCGAGCAGCAGGAGGCGCAGAACGTCACCGCCACGCTGGGTGCCAGCCACCTGCGAGCGGGTCTGCTGGCTGCCGGCATCGGCATGCTGCTGGTCATCATCTACGCGTTCTTCTACTACCGGCTGCTCGGCTCGGTGATCTTCCTGAGCCTCATCCTCTCCGCGCTGCTGGTCTTCGGCGCGCTGGTGGTGCTCGGCCGGCAGATCGGCTTCACGCTCACCCTCGCCGGCATCGCCGGAATGATCGTCTCGCTCGGTGTGGCGGCGGACTCGTTCGTCATCTACTTCGAACGACTGAAAGACGAGATCCGGGAGGGGCGCAGCCCGCGTAGCGCGGTCCCGCGCGCCTGGATCCGGGCCCGCCGGACGATCATCTCGGCCAACGCGATCACCCTGCTCTCCGCCGTGGTGCTCTATGTGGTCTCGGTCGGCACCGTCAAGGGCTTCGCGTTCGCGCTCGGCCTCGCCACCGTGCTGGACCTGGTCGTGGTCTTCCTCTTCCGGCACCCGATCATGACCATGTTCGCCCGGACCCAGGCGTTCCTGTCCCCGCGGGTCAGCGGTCTGGGCCGAGCGCTACCGGCTCGCAACCAGCCGACTCAGCCCCGCAACCCGCGCGCCAAGGAGGCCTGAGATGGCTGAAAACGGTTTGGCGAGCCGCCTCTACAACGGCGAGGCCGGTCTCAACATCGTCGGTCGACGCAAGCTCTGGTTCGGCGTCGCCGGGCTCCTGATCCTGATCGCGATCCTCAGCTTCTCGATCCGTGGGTTCAGCCTGGGCATCGAGTTCGCTGGCGGCAACTCGTTCCAGGTGCCGGCCAGCGTCGGCACCCTGGACGACGCCGAGCGGGAGGTCAACTCGGCCCTCGCCGCGGAGAACACCGGCGTCACGGTGGCCACCACGCAGAAGGTGGGCGGTCCGGGCGGCGACTCCTACGAGCTCCGCACGCCGCAGCTCACCGCCGAGCAGGCCACCGCGGTCAAGGCCCAGATCGCCGAGGACCTCGGCATCAGCGCCGACCAGATCAGCGACAACCAGGTCAGTGAGGCCTGGGGCAGCCAGGTGACCGAGCGGGCCGTCCTCGGTCTGGTCATCTTCATCGCGCTGGTGATGGTCTACCTGGTCCTGCGCTTCGAGTGGCGGATGGCCGTGGCCGCGGTCGCCTCGCTGATCACGAACCTGATCCTCACCGCCGGCATCTACTCGCTGGTCGGCTTCGAGGTCACCCCGTCGACGATCATCGGCTTCCTCACCATCCTGGGCTTCGCGCTCTACGACGTGGTGGTGGTCTTCGACAAGGTCCAGGAGAACACCCGGGGCATCACCGCCAACAACAACCAGACGTACGCCGAGGCGTCCAACCTGGCCATCAACCAGAGCCTGATGCGGTCGTTGAACACCTCGGTGGTCGCCCTGCTGCCGGTCGGTGGTCTGCTCTTCATCGGTGCCGGCCTGCTCGGCGCCGGCACGCTGAAGGACCTGGGTCTGGTGCTGTTCGTCGGTATGGCGGTGGCGTTCCTGACCTCCATCCTGGTGGCCACCCCGCTGCTGGCGCTGTTCAAGAACTACGACCCGCGGATCCAGGCGCACAACAAGCGCGTCCTGACCCGGCGGGGCGCGATCGGCCGCGGCGAGGTCACCGGTAAGGGTGCCGCCGCGAGCCCGGTTGCCCAGGCCGACGCGGCCGACGAGCCGGTCGACCAGGACTCGGCCGCGCTGGCCGGTGCCGCCCCCAAGGTGGGTGCTCGGCCGGCGGGCAAGCGGTCCACCGGTGCCCGGGGCGGTCGCCCGGGTGGTGGCGGCAGTCGACCGGGTGGCGCCAAGCGGCGCTGACCCGACAGGAAACGCCCGAACGGCGTCCGGCATGCTGTTGCCGGACGCCGTTCGTCGTCGAAGGAGAGCGAAGCAGCCGTGACGGAGACCCACAGCGCCGTAGCGCACGGGGACAGTGGCCCGGAGGTCGCCCGACTGGTCGCCAGTCGGGTGCTGGACGTGCCCGACTTCCCCAAGCCCGGCGTCATGTTCAAGGACCTGATGCCACTGTTCGCCGACGGTACGGTCTTCCGTGAGGTGATCGACGGGATCGTCGCGTACCACGGGCGGGACACCTTCGACGTGGTGGTCGGCATCGAGGCGCGCGGGTTCGTCGTCGCGGCGGCCATCGCGTACGCGACCGGGGTGGGCGTGGTGCCGGTGCGCAAGGCCGGCAAGCTGCCTCGCCCCGCGCACTCGGTCTCCTACGAGCTGGAGTACGGCGAGGCCACCCTCGAAGTGCACGAGGACGCCTTCACCGCCGGGCACCGGGTGCTGGTGGTCGACGACGTGCTGGCCACCGGTGGCACCGCCGAGGCGACGCTGGACCTGGTCGAGCGGGCCGGGGGCACCGTCAGCGGCTTCACGGTGCTGCTGGAGCTCGGCTTCCTGGGTGGGCGCGAGCGACTGGCGCCGCGTCCGGTCCACGCTCTGTTGACCGTTTGAACCGGTCGGTGCTCTGCTGACCGTTTGGTCCCGACCGGTCGGATGGACCCGGCGCCGACCGTCCGGCGGAGCGGCAGGGGGCCGTCCGTGCGGGTAGCATTGCCCTTTGCTGACGCCGGCGGTATCCCGTCCGGCGGGCGAGACCAGGTCGGCCGATCTTCGGCCGGCGTGTTTCCGGCGAGCGGTGAGGAGGCCGGTGTCCCACGATGTCGTCCCTCCGGCGGAGGGCACGGTGCACCCGACAGGCGACGCTGACGGCTCGGTGACCGACCGGACAGGCGACGCGCCGGCCCGGGTGACGGGCACCGGCAAGGGCTCCGGCCGGACTCCCGGCGAGAACGCGGCGCGTCCGACCAGCGGCCCACCGAGCGTCGAGGCGTCCCCCGGCGCCGATGGCGTGGTGGTCCCGTTCCCGACCGACGCCGGCATCGACCCGTCGCCCAGCGGCGGGTTCGGGCTGTCCAACGCGCCCACCGGTCGGCGGGTCCGGGCCCGGCTGGCCCGGTTCAACGCGCCCTGGCAGACCTCCCAGGTCAGCGAGGTGCTGGAGCCGCTCATCGCCAGCCACCGGGACAACCACCCCAAGGCGGACGCCCGGCTGCTCCAGCGCGCCTTCGACACGGCCGCTCGGTGGCACTCCGGGCAGTACCGCAAGTCCGGTGACCCCTACATCACCCACCCCCTCGCCGTGGCGACGATCCTCGGCAACCTGGGGATGGACACCACCACGCTGGTCGCCGCGCTGCTGCACGACACCATCGAGGACACCGAGTACACCCTCGACCAGATGCGCGCCGACTTCGGTGGCGAGGTCGCCCTGCTGGTCGACGGCGTCACCAAGCTCGACAAGGTCAAGCTGGGCGACGCGGCCAAGGCCGAGACGATCCGCAAGATGGTCGTGGCCATGGCCAAGGACCCGCGGGTGCTGGTGATCAAGCTGGCCGACCGGCTGCACAACATGCGTACCCTCACCTTCCTGCCCCGCCCCAAGCAGGAGCAGAAGGCCAAGGAGACGCTGGAGATCCTGGCGCCGCTGGCGCACCGGCTCGGTATGAACACGATCAAGTGGGAGCTGGAGGACCTTTCCTTCGGCACGCTCTTCCCGAAGCGCTACGAGGAGATCAACCGGCTGATCGGGGAGCACCAGCCGCAGCGCGAGGCGCTGCTGCGGCAGGTGACGCAGAAGGTGCAGACCGACCTGAAGGCCGCCAAGATCAAGGCGGAGACCACCGGGCGGCCGAAGCACCTCTACTCGATCTACCAGAAGATGATCGTGCGGGGTCGCGACTTCAACGACATCTACGACCTGGTCGGTGTACGGATCCTGGTCGACACGGTGCGCGACTGCTACGCGGCGCTGGGAGTCATCCACGCCAACTGGCAGCCGGTTCCGGGCCGGTTCAAGGACTACATCGCGATGCCCAAGTTCAACATGTACCAGTCGTTGCACACGACGGTCATCGGGCCCACCGGCAAGCCGGTGGAGATGCAGATCCGCACGTACGCGATGCACCGCACCGCGGAGTTCGGCATCGCCGCGCACTGGAAGTACAAGGAGCACAAGGGCACCCAGATCGTCGGCCCGCCCGCGCACATCGACGAGATGACCTGGCTGCGGCAGCTGCTCGACTGGCAGCGGGAGGCGGCCGACCCGAGCGAGTTCCTGGACGCGCTGCGCTTCGACCTGTCCAGCCAGGAGGTGTACGTCTTCACCCCCAAGGGTGACGTCATCCCGCTGCCGACCGGGTCGACGCCAGTGGACTTCGCGTACGCGGTGCACACCGAGGTGGGGCACAAGTGCATCGGCGCGCGGGTCAACGGCAAGCTGGTGCCGTTGGAGTCGACGCTGTCCAACGGCGACGTGATCGAGATCTTCACGTCGAAGTCCGAGACGGCCGGCCCGACGCAGGACTGGCTGGGCTTCGTCAAGAGCCCGCGCGCCCGGACGAAGATCCGCCAGTACTTCAACAAGGAGCGGCGCGAGGAGGCGATCGAGGCCGGCAAGGACGCGATCGTCAAGGCGATGCGCAAGCAGGGCATGCCGTTGCAGCGGATGCTCACCTCCGACGCGCTGATGTCGATCGCCCGGGATCTGCACCTGGCCGATGTGGCGTCGCTCTACGCGGCGGTCGGCGACAGCCAGGTCTCCGCGCAGTCGGTGGTGCAGAAGCTGATGGCCGCGTACGGCGGCGAGGAGGGCGCGGCGGAGGACATCGCCGAGACCGCCGTCGCCACCCGGCCGCCGCGCAGCCGGCAGAGCAGCAGCGACCCGGGCGTGGTGGTCCGGGGCGTCAGCGACGTCTGGATCAAGCTGGCCCGCTGCTGCACACCGGTCCCACCGGACTCGGTGTTCGGCTTCGTCACCCGCTCCGGCGGGGTGAGCGTGCACCGCGACGACTGCGCCAACGCCGAGGACCTGCGCGCGCAGAGCGAGCGGGTCGTCGAGGTGAGTTGGAAGCTCACCTCCGCGTCGACGTTCCTGGTCGCCATCCAGGTCGAGGCCCTGGACCGGCACAAGCTGCTGGCCGACGTGACCCGGGTGCTCTCCGACGAGCGGGTCAACATCCTCTCCGCGACCGTCACCACCACCCGGGACCGGGTGGCGGTGAGCCGGTTCAGCTTCGAGATGGCCGACCCGAAGCACCTGGGCCATCTGCTGGCCACGGTCCGCAAGGTCGACGGCGTCTTCGACGCGTACCGGGTCACCTCCGGCGCCTGAGCGCCCGTGCGGTGACGTTGCCGCCGGGTTGCGGGTGATGTCGGCTGCCCTGTCGCACCGCGCGTCGGACCATCGATGCTCTCGGCCCCTGCTCGCCCTGAGCCAGGTGCGTCGGAGTCCGGTCGACCAGGTCACCGTCGCCGAGTGCGGTGCTGCCGCTCCCTAGCTCACCCGCTCCTGCGGCATCGACCAGGAATTGGCTGGTGGCGCGCCATGATTCGACGGCGCTCTCACCACTGCCACCCTGGCTCGACGCGCATCACCCCGCCGTCCGGCCACCACCGGACGGGGCCACCGTAGCGAGATCACGGTCAGCGACACATTTAGATTCGTGATAGCTTGATCTCGGGGATTGATCCCCAAAACGGGGGCTTTGCACCTGCTTAGCCCAGGCTGCGAGAAAGGTGTCGCACATGCGAAGAGGAGTCAAGCGGGCGCTCATCGCCTCAGTTGCGATGGGGCTCACGACGCTGGTTCTGCCCAGCACGCCAGCATTCGCCATCGCCAAGGTGCCGTGCACCAGTTCCACCGTTGAATTGATCAACGCTCTCAATATCCGCTCCTGCTTCTCGGGCAACGGCAGTACTGCCCTCATCGGTAGCTTCGTGTCCTTCAAGGCGGGGAGCAACGATGCTTCGGTCAGGCTCTCGAACGGGAGTAGCGTTCTTCTCCGGCCGGGCGGAAGTTATCGGTGGCCGCTTCCCGGTGCGAGCCTGACGAGCGTCTCAATTTTCAACCCATGATTCGCCAGCCCGCGGATGAGACGGGTCTCCAGCGACCAAGCCGGTAGCTGAAGCTTTCCGAACGAGATCCAGCAAATCTCACACAAGAAGCCCTGAACGCCGTAGCGGCAGTTCAGGGCTTCTTGCTGCTGGGCCACGGCTCGTGAGGTCGACGGCGTCTTCGACGCGTACCGGGTCACCTCCGGCGCCTGAGCGCCCGTACCCCGTACCCCGGAAACGACAGCGCCCGCCGGCTCAGCCGGCGGGCGCTTCGTCGTGGGCGCGGGGGTCAGCCCTGCGGGTTGCTCATCGTGAGGTCCTTGATGATGACCTCCTTCTTCGGGTGGCCGCCGCCGGCCTGCTGGGCGAACGCCCCGTCGTCGCCGGCCTTGGCCACGTCCTTGACCAGGTCCATGCCGCCGGTGATGGTGCCCAGCACGGTGTACGCCGGGTCCAGCGGGGAGTCGCCGTAGACGATGAAGAACTGGCTGCCGGTGCTCCCCGGATCCTGCGACTTGGCCATCGCGATGACGCCCTCCGGGTACGGCGGGCGCTTGTCGGTGGGCAGGTTCTCCTCGGCCATGCGGTAGCTCGGGCCGCCCTGGCCGTCGGTGTCGCGCCAGCCGTTGCCGGTGGCGCTGGGGTCACCGCACTGCAACACCTTGATGCCCTCGCTCACGAGGCGGTGGCACTTGGTGTTGTCGAAGAAGTTCTTCTCCGCGAGGTAGGTGAAGCTGCCCGCCGTGCACGGCACCAGCGACCGGTCGACCTTGGCCGTGATCGGGCCGAGGTTGGTGTCGATCGTCATGGTCTGCACGCCCTGGGCGGACTGCTCGTTGCTCGGCACCCCCACGTCCTTGATCTGCGGGGGCCGCTGGTCGGTGGGCAGCGCGTTGTACGCGCACTCGGCCGCCCCAGCCGCCGGCGCGGCGGTGTCGCTCTTGTCGTCGTCGCCGCCGAGGCTGACCGCCAGCCAGACGGTGCCGGCGACCACGAGCACCAGCGCGGCAGCCGCGCTGACGATCGCCGTCGTCTGCCGGCGCTTGCGGGCCTTGGCCGCGCGCTCGGCCATCTCCTTCTCGAGCCGGGCGCGTGCCGCCGCGCGCTGCCGCTCTCTGGTGGACGTCACGCCTGGATCCTCCTGGCTGTCTGCTGCTGGGTGCCGCTTGGGTGTGGGTGGTGGCGCCCGGTCAGCCGGCGCTCGGGCTGCTGGCCGGGGTGCCGGAGGCCGAGGGAGCCGGTGCCGCACCGGTGACCGGCTCACCGACCGTGAGGCTCTGGATCGTCACATCGGTGCTGGGCTTGACCTTCGCCCCGGTCCCATTGTCCACGGTCGGGAGGGCGCCGATCTTCTCCACCACGTCGAGCCCGCCGGTCACCCGGCCGATGACCGGGTACTTCGGGTCGGCGGTGGTGAAGTCCTTGAAGAAGATCAGGAACTGGCTGCCGTTGCTGCCCGGCGGGTTGGAGACCATCGTCACCGTGCCCTTCGGGTACGTCGGCGGCTGGCCGGGGGCCGGACTGGCCGACGGCGACGCCGACGGCACGGTCGGGACCTCCTCGTCGTAGAACGAGTAGGTCGGCCCACCGAGACCCGTGCCGCTGGGGTCGCCGCAGCGCAGCGCGCCCTCGGCGGTGATCTCGTGGCACGTGGTGTTGTCGTAGAACGACCGGCTCGCCAGGTGGGCGATGCTCGCCGCCGCGCACGGAGAGTTGGTCAGGTTCAGTTCCGCGGTGATCGGCGCGCCCTGGTTGGTGGTCACGGTCATCGCCCGGGTGCCGTCGGTCGGCAGATCCTTGGTGGCCGGCGTGCCGACGTCCTTGAGGTTGGTGTTGGCCGTCGCGTCCTGCGGCGTCCAGAGGCAGGTGTCCGCCGCGGCCGTGGTCTGCTCCGGGTCGGAGTCGAAGGCCCCGAGCGCCCAGGCTGAGCCGGCCACGACCAGCACGAGGATCAGAGCGGCGCCAACTCCGGCCTGGATCTGCCGTCGCCGCCGCGTCGAGGCGGCCCGGCGGGCCAACTGCCGGTCGAGCTTGGCCCGCGCCAGTTTGCGCTGCCGGTCCCTGCTGGAAGCCACCGGTGCTCCCCTTTCCTCTACCTGGTCGTCGCCGGCGGCCGGTCGCCCCGGCCCGTCCGGGCGTCACGTGTGCCGCGCCACACGCCCGCCAGAGTGTACGGCTAGTGACTGGGAATGTGGTGTACGAGGTCCACCCCATCCCGAGCAGCGCTTATCGGAGGTTGTCACTGTGCCTGACGGGGCGGGTGGGACGGACGCGCCAAACTCGCTCGGCCCGCCCGATAGGCTGCTGTGCAGGACGACAGCTGCTCGACGGAAAGGACAGCGCCTGTGCTCGTGGCCGGCTTTCCCGCGGACGCCTTCGGCACCAACTGCTACGTGGTTGCCACCGCGCCGGGGGAGCAGTGCGTGGTGGTCGACCCGGGCATCGGGGTGCTCGACCAGCTCGACGCGCTGCTCGCCGAGCACCGCCTGCATCCGGCCGCCGTGCTGCTCACCCACGGCCACCTGGACCACACCTTCTCGGTCGCGCCGGTCTGCGGCGCGCGCGGCATCACCGCGTACGTGCACCCCGGCGACCGGGAGATGCTGGCCGACCCGTCCAAGGGCCTCTCGACCGACCTGACGTCGCTGTTCGGCGGCCGGCTGAGCTACACCGAGCCGGAGGACGTGGCCGAGTTGGCCGACGGCGCCACCCTCACCCTCGCCGGCCTGGAGATCGCCGTCGACCACGCCCCGGGCCATACCGGCGGGTCGGTGCTGTTCCGGCTGCCGGGCGCCGGGTCGGGCTGGGAGGCTGACGAGCTGTGCCTCTCCGGTGACGTCCTCTTCGCCGGGTCGATCGGCCGCACCGACCTGCCGGGCGGGAGCATGCCGGCCATGCTCACCAGCCTGCGCGACAAGATCCTTCCGCTGGCCGACGACACCGTCGTGCTGCCCGGCCACGGCCCCAGCACCACCATCGGCCGCGAGCGCGCCAGCAACCCGTACCTCATCGAGGTGGCTGGCACGTCGCCGGCCGCTCCCACCCGGGGCCTCTAGATCTTCTGTCCGCGCCGCGCGCGGACCCACGACACCACCGCGCCACCGGCGCGGAACCGCAAGGAGTACGCCGATGAGCAAGCCCACGCCCATCTCCGGCTTCCCGGAGTGGACTCCCGGCCAGCGGATGATCGAGCAGTTCGTGCTCGACCGGATCCGGGCCACCTTCGAGCTGTACGGCTTCGCGCCGCTGGAGACCCGCGCCGTGGAGCCGCTGGACCAGCTGCTGCGCAAGGGCGAGACCTCGAAGGAGGTCTACGTGATCCGGCGGCTGCACGCCGACGCCGAGGGTGCCGGTGGTGACGACCAGCTCGGCCTGCACTTCGACCTGACCGTGCCGTTCGCCCGGTACGTGTTGGAGAACGCCGGCAAGCTGAGCTTCCCGTTCCGCCGCTACCAGATCCAGAAGGTGTGGCGGGGCGAGCGGCCGCAGGAGGGCCGCTACCGGGAGTTCGTCCAGGCCGACATCGACATCGTCGACCGGGACACCCTGGCCCCGCACCACGAGGCGGAGATGCCGCTGGTCATCGGGGACGCGCTGCGCTCGTTGCCGATCCCTCCGGTGACGATCCAGGTCAACAACCGCAAGATCTGCGAGGGCTTCTACCGGGGCATCGGGCTGACCGACCCGGAGGCGGCGCTGCGGGCCGTGGACAAGCTCGACAAGATCGGCCCGGCGAAGGTGGCCGAGCTGCTGGCCCAGACCGCCGGGGCGAGCGAGGCGCAGGCCAAGGCGTGCCTGGCGCTGGCCGAGATCTCCGCCCCGGACTCGTCGTTCGCCGACGCGGTCCGGGCGCTCGGGGTGAGCGACCCGCTGCTCGACGAGGGCATCGAAGAGCTGGTCCGGGTGGTGGACACCGCTGCCGAGCACTCGCCGGGCCTCTGCGTGGCGGACCTGCGCATCGCCCGTGGGCTGGATTACTACACGGGCACCGTCTACGAGACCCAGCTGCGCGGCTACGAGCGCTTCGGCTCCATCTGCTCCGGCGGCCGGTACGACAATCTGGCCAGCGCCGGCGCTGTCTCGTACCCGGGGGTGGGGATCTCGATCGGGGTGACCCGCCTGCTCGGTCTGCTCTTCGGCGCGGGGGAGCTGTCGGTCTCGCGGGAGGTGCCGACCGCCGTGCTCGTCGCGGTGACCAGCGACGAGCACCGTACGGCCAGCAACCGGGTGGCCGAGGCGCTGCGGCGGCGCGGGGTGCCGACCGAGGTGTCGCCGAGCGCGGCGAAGTTCGGCAAGCAGATCCGTTACGCCGAGCGGCGCGGTATCCCGTACGTGTGGTTCCCCGGTGCGCAGGGAGCGCCCGACGAGGTGAAGGACATCCGCTCCGGTGAGCAGGTCACGGCCGGTGCGGGGGAGTGGACGCCACCCCCGGGAGACCTCACACCGACTGTCGGTTGAGCGCCCCCACTGGCGCTGACGGCCGCGGGGACCTACGGTAGCGTAAGTTACGCCACCGTAGGGAGTCTCTCGTGACCGTCAGCACCACACTGAGCCAGACCGCGCTGCTCGTCGAGTTGGAGCCGGTTGTCGCACGCAACCTGGACCGCCACCTCTCGCTCGCCAAGGAGTGGTTCCCGCACGAGTACGTGCCGTGGAGCGAGGGGCGGACCTTCGACGGGCCGCTCGGCGGCGAGGCGTGGTCGCCGACCGACTCCACCATCCCGGACGTGGCCCGCACCGCGCTGATCGTGAACCTGCTGACCGAGGACAACCTGCCCTCGTACCACCACGAGATCGCCACCCTGTTCGGACGCGACGGCGCGTGGGGCACCTGGGTGCACCGGTGGACCGCCGAGGAGGGCCGGCACGGCGTCGCGATCCGCGACTACCTGACCGTCAGCCGGGCGGTCGACCCGGTGGCGTTGGAGCGGGCCCGGATGACGCACATGTCGGAGGGCTACACCAACGCCCACGGCGACGAGGTGCTGCACTCGCTGGCGTACGTCTCGTTCCAGGAGCTGGCCACCCGGATCTCGCACCGCAACACCGGCAAGGCCACCGGCGACCCCACCTGCGAGGCGCTGCTGGCCCGGGTGGCCGCCGACGAGAACCTGCACATGGTCTTCTACCGCAACCTGCTCGCTGCCGCGTTCGAGCTGGCCCCGAGCCAGGCCATGCGGGCCGTCGCCGACGTGGTGGCCGACTTCCAGATGCCGGGCAGCGGCATCGACGGGTTCGCCCGCAAGTCGGTGGCGATCGCCCTGGCCGGCATCTACGACCTGCGCCAGCACCGTGACGAGGTGTTGCAGCCGGTCCTGCGGCAGTGGGACGTCTTCAACGTGACCGGCCTCGACGCCGACGGCGAGGCCGCCCGCGAGCAGCTCGCCGTCCAGCTGGAGAGCCTGGACCGCGCCGCGAGCCGCTTCGAGGAGAAGCGCGACGCCCGAGCCGCCCGCCTAGCCCCCCGCTAAAACCCCACCCCCACCCTGTCCCCCTGGGCCCCGTCCCCCTGGGCCCCGGGTCTCTGGGCTTGTTGATCATGAAGTTATTGCCACTCGCGCCGGCGTGTCGGGGCAATAACTTCATGATCAACCCGCACGGGGTGGGGTTAGGGGAGGGGTTGGGGGAGGAGGAGGCAGGTGCTGGTGGCGTGGGCTACCAGGCGGTTGGTGGCGTCGGTGATGCGGGCCTCGGCCAGGGCCGTACGGCGGCCGCGTTGCAGCACGGTGCCCTCGCAGCGCAGGGTGCCGCTGTCGACGGTGACCGCGCGGAGGAACTTCACGTTGAGGTCCAGCGAGGTGTAGCCGACGCCGGCGGGCAGGGTGGTGTGCACGGCGCACGCCGCGGCGGTGTCCAGCAGGGTCGAGAGCACGCCACCGTGGACGCTGCCCAGCGGGTTGTAGTGGAACTCCTGCGGAGTCAGCTCGACGACGACGCGGCCCTCGTCGGCTTCCATCCTGCTCATGTCGAGAAGGTGCATCACCGGCGGCGCGGCCAGCTCGCCGGCGATCATCGCCCGGAGCATGTCGAGGCCGCTTCGCCGACCGACCTGGGCGGCGTTGGTCGCCGGGTCCGCCCAGGTGAAGGTACGGCTGCGCACTGGTTCCTGCGTCTGCGTCATGGACGCAGCCTGGCAGCCGGTTGCTGAGTCTGTCAACGAGATCTAGCCTGGTCGGATGCGACCCGGGGCTCTGGACTGGTCAGTGGAGAACTGCACCATCGCCCGCGCGATGGAGGTCCTCGGTGAGCGGTGGACGTTGGTGGTCCTGCGTGAGGTGTTCACCGGCGTACGTCGCTTCGACGACATGCGGGTACGCACCGGCATTCCGCGCCAGGTGCTGACCAACCGGCTCGCCACCCTGGTGGAGCAGGGCGTGCTCAGTCGCGAGCCGTACCGGGAGCCCGGCAGTCGACTGCGCCACGAGTACCGGCTCACGGACAAGGGCCTGGATCTGTGGCCGGTGCTGGTCGCCGTCCTCGCGTGGGGCGACCGGTACCTGGCCGACGCGGAGGGCTCGCCGCTGCGCGTCACGCACCGCGACTGTGGCGCCGAGGTGCGCGCCGACCTGCGCTGCGCCGGCGGCCACGAGGTGGGTCGGCCACGTGACGTGGTCCCCAGCCCGGGGCCCGGCGCCCGGCGCCGTACCCCCTGACCCGCCGCCCACCGCGTCCCGCGCTGGGCGGCGACGTGGATCAGACATTGATGACCGTACGCGCCGAAAGTGCGGTGGTCGTTGATTGGGTGTGACGGTGGCTGTTCGCCAGCGTGTCGGGGGTGTTGCGGCCGTGCGGCCGGCCGGGGTCGACGAATTCGGGCGAATCCAAGCCTTGTTAATGATCTTAAGTATGTGAATACTTCAGTCTCATCCGGCCGGTTTCCCCAGATCGGCCGGGTTGCCCTCGGGTCAGCCGCCCCCGGCGGACCCGCTCCCCCGCCCAGGAGGTTTGTTACATGCGACCCACGAGGTCCTCATTCCGTGTTGCGGCCACAGTCGCCGTTTCCGGAACCCTGGTCGTCGGCTCGCTCATCGGCGCGCCCGCCCAGGCCGCTCCCGCCGCGTCGCCCGACGCCGCCGCCGCGATCTCCGCGGAACTCGGCGACAGCTCCGCCGGCTCGTACATCGACGCCAGCGGCAAGTCCGTCGTCACGGTGACCGATGCCGCCGCCGCCAGCAAGGCCAGCAAGGCCGGCGCCGTCGTCCGCTACGTCACCCGCGGCGCCGCCGAGCTCAACCGGGCCACGGCCGAGCTGGAGCGCTCCGCCAAGATCCCGGGCACCGCCTGGTGGAGTGACCCGGTCACCAACCAGGTCGTCGTCTCCGTCGACAGCACCGTCACCGGTGCCAAGCTGGAGCGGGTCAAGGCCGCCGCCGCGCGGGCCAACGGCGCGGTCCGGGTCGAAGCCGAGGCGGGCGTGCTGAGCACCCGGATCTCCGGCGGCCAGGCCATCTACGCCGGCGGGGGCGGGCGTTGCTCGCTCGGCTTCAACGTGCGCAGTGGCAGCACCTACTCCTTCCTGACGGCCGGGCACTGCACCAACATCTCGGCTAGCTGGTACTCCAACTCCGCTCAGACCGCGCTGCTCGGCAGCCGTACCGGCACCAGCTTCCCGGGCAACGACTACGGCATCGTGCGGCACAACAACTCGGCCAACGCCGCCGGCAACGTCTCCCTCTACAACGGCAGCTTCCGCGACATCACCGGCGCCGGCAACGCCTCCGTCGGCCAGGCGGTGCAGCGCTCCGGCAGCACCACGGGCCTGCGCAGCGGTTCGGTGACCGCGACCAACGCCACGGTGAACTACGCCGAGGGCTCGGTCTCCGGTCTGATCCGCACCAACGTCTGCGCCGAGCCGGGCGACAGCGGCGGCTCGCTGTTCGCCAACACCACCGCCCTGGGCCTGACCTCCGGCGGCAGTGGCAACTGCCGCACCGGTGGCACGACCTTCTTCCAGCCGGTCACCGAGGCGCTGAGCCGCTACGGCGTCAGCGTCTTCTGATCCACGCACCGCTCGCGGGCCGCCGGAACTCTCCGGCGGCCCGCGTCGCGTGCGCCGGGCCGGCCGGAGGGCGACTCACGGCAGCAGGTCGGGCCGCCCGGGGGTGGGCCCGCTCGGTGGCCCGAGAGGATCCGGGGGTACGACGCCGATGCTCGGCAGGTCCGGGCCGACGCTCACGGTGCCGCCGGTCGACCAGGCGAGGTGCGCCCGCCGGGCGGAGAGAACCGCCAGCAGCGGCCAGAGGGAGACCGCCAGCGCCGTCACCCGCTCGGCCAAGCCCGTACGGGAGCCACTGGTCACCTCGAACGCGCACCAGCCGAAGAGCGCGAGCAGCACGAGCGTGGCGCTCAGCCCGACCGCCCGGCGGAACGCCCAGGGCGGCTCCGGTCGGGCGGAGCGATCGGTGTCGTGGCCGCGCGGCAGCCGCAGTGCCGACCCGGCCGGCCAGAGCACCAGGGCGAGGACGGCCACCGTCGCCGCGACGCCGTGGCTGAGCGAACCGCCGACCGGCGGCCGGGGAAAGGCGACGAGCGCGATGGTGGCCACCCCACCGATCGCGAGCAGGAAACGGCTGGGCAACCCGGCCGCGTGCAGGACGGCGGCGACCGACAGGTAACAGCAGCCGAGCAGCACCAGGGCCACCACCATGATCCAGGCGTCGGTGGCGTCCTGTCCTGCCAGCTCGCTGATGGTGTCCCGGACCGGGTCGTACCCGACGGGCTGTCGGGCCTCCGCAACCGTCCAACCGGCCACCAGCAGCACGGGTGCCGCCGCCGCCGTGGCGACGGCCCAGTTCGGTACGGGCCGCATTTCGCCACGTTAACCGGCGAGACAACCGGTTGCTGCGGGTTCGCCCAGTGCGGCCGACCCGACGGGTGCCCGGAGACGGGGCGGCCACCCCTGACAGAATGCGGGTGAGGACTGTTCCACGATGAGGAGTTGCCAGCCGTGATCCGTACCCACAATGCCGGAAGCCTGCGCGCCGCGGACGCCGGCTCGACGGTGACGCTCGCCGGCTGGGTGGCCCGCCGCCGCGACCACGGCGGGGTCATCTTCGTCGACCTGCGCGACGGTTCCGGCGTTGTCCAGGTGGTGTTCCGCGAGGAAGACGCGCACGCGCTGCGCAACGAGTTCTGCGTGAAGGTCGTCGGCGAGGTGACCCGCCGCCCGGCCGGCAACGAGAACCCGGAGCTGCCCACCGGCGAGGTCGAGGTGACCGTCGTCGAGCTGGAGGTGCTCTCCGAGGCGGCGCCGCTGCCGCTGCCGGTGGACGACCAGATCGAGGCCGGCGACGACATCCGACTCCGGTACCGCTACCTGGACCTGCGCCGCAGCGGCCCGGCGAACGCGCTGCGGCTGCGTTCGCGCGCCAGCCAGCTGGCCCGGGGCGTGCTGCACGAGCGGGACTTCCTGGAGATCGAGACGCCGACGCTGACCCGCTCGACGCCGGAGGGCGCCCGCGACTTCCTGGTGCCGGTGCGTCTGCAGCCTGGCAGCTGGTACGCGTTGCCGCAGTCGCCGCAGCTGTTCAAGCAGCTGCTGATGGTCGGCGGCATGGAGCGGTACTACCAGATCGCCCGCTGCTACCGCGACGAGGACTTCCGCGCCGACCGGCAGCCGGAGTTCACCCAGCTCGACATCGAGATGTCGTTCGTCACCGAGGACGACGTGATCGACCTCGGTGAGGCGATCGTCTCGGCGCTGTGGAAGGACCTGGCCGGGCACGAGATCAGCCGGCCGATCCCGCGGATCACCTGGCACGACGCGATGGCGCGGTACGGCTCGGACAAGCCGGACCTGCGCTACGGCGTCGAGCTGACCGAGCTGACCGACTACCTGCGCGGCACCGAGTTCCGGGTCTTCGCCGGAGCCATCGACGCGGGCGGTTACGTCGGCGCGGTGGTGATGCCGGGCGGCGCGGCGCAGAGCCGCAAGGAGCTGGACGGCTGGCAGGACTGGGCGAAGGCGCGCGGCGCGCGCGGCCTGGCGTACGTGGTGCTGGACGCGGAGACCGGCGAGGCACGCGGCCCGGTGGCGAAGAACCTCTCCGCCGAGCACCTCGGTGGGCTGGCCGACGCGGTCGGCGCGAAGCCGGGTGACGCGGTCTTCTTCGCCGCGAGCGCCACCACCCGGGAGGCGCAGGAGCTGCTCGGGGCGGCCCGCGTCGAGATCGCCAAGCGGTCCGGCCTGATCGACGAGAGCGCCTGGGCGTTCTGCTGGGTGGTCGACGCGCCGATGTTCGAGCGCACGGACGAGGGCGGTTGGACGGCCGTGCACCACCCGTTCACCTCGCCGAACTCGGAGTGGGTCGACCGGTTCGAGGAGGCTCCGGACCGGGCCCTGGCGTACGCGTACGACATCGTCTGCAACGGCAACGAGATCGGCGGCGGGTCGATCCGTATCCACCGCGGTGACGTGCAGAAGCGGGTCTTCGACCTGCTCGGCATCACCGCCGAGGAGGCGCAGGACAAGTTCGGCTTCCTGCTGGAGGCGTTCAAGTACGGCGCCCCGCCGCACGGCGGTATCGCCTTCGGCTGGGACCGGGTCTGCATGCTGCTCGCCGGTGCCGACTCCATCCGTGAGGTCATCGCGTTCCCGAAGACCCGGGGTGGCTTCGACCCGCTGACCAGTGCGCCCACCCCGATCACCGCGCAGCAGCGCACCGAGGCCGGCATCGACGCCAAGCCCAAGCCCGCCGCAACCGCCCACACCGGCACGGCCGGCCCCGCGGCCCCGGTGGCAGACCCGGTCTGACCCACCCGCGGCCCCTGCTTGGTTGATCAAGAGGTTTGCGTCATCATCGCCCGGCGAGATGACGCAAACCTCTTGATCGTCGGCGGGGGAGTGGGCTCAGGTGCGAGTGCTTGTTGTCGGGGGTAGTGGGCTTCTCGGGCGGGAGGTCTGTCGGCGGGGCGTGAGCGCCGGGTTCTCCGTTGTCGGGACGTTTCACTCCGGTGAGATCGCGGTGCCGGGGGTCGGGGCCCGGCGGTTGGACGTGACCGACCGGTCCGCCGTGCGCGCGCTGGTCGCGCAGGTGCGGCCGGACGCCGTGGTCGGGACCCCCTATCGGTACGGCGACTGGGCGGTCACCGCCGACGGGGCCGCGCACGTGGCGCTCGCCGCCGCAGAGGTGGGTGCCCGGCTGGTGCACGTGTCCAGCGACGCGCTGCACGCCGGACGACCCGTGCCGTACGCCGACGACGAACCACCCACGCCGGTGCACGCGTACGGGGCTGCGAAGGCCGCGGCCGAGACCGCCGTACGGGCGATCGACCCGGGCGCGGCGCTGGTGCGAACCTCCCTGATCGTGGGGGAGGGCAGCAAGCAGATCCAGCTCTGCCGGGACGCGCTCGCCGGTCGGGCCACCCTGTACAGCGACGAGCTGCGCTGCCCGATCGACGTCGTCGACCTGGCCGACGCGGTCCTGGAGCTGGTCGGCTCGACGTACGCCGGTGTGCTCAACGTGGCCGGCCCGGACGCGGTCAGCCGAGCCGAGCTGGGCCTGCTGGTCGCCGAGCGCTACGGCCTGGACCCGGCCGGACTGAAGACCACCACCAGCGCGGCCACCGGTCTGGTCCGCCCCCTTGACGTACGCCTGGACTGCGGGCGGGCGGCGGCCCTGCTGCGGACCCGGCTGCGTGGGGTGCGTGAACTCCTGACTCCCTGAGCGGCCGACTCCGACGGAACCAGATACACAGCTTTTATGCACAACTCTTGTGCACGGAAGATGTGCAGAGATAGTGTGCATGCATGGAAGCCCCTTCCGCCGACGGCCCGGCCGAGCCGCGCCGCGTCCATCTGGACAACCGACAGGTCCGCACGCTGGCCCATCCGCTGCGGATGAGGCTGCTCGGCTCGCTTCGCGTCGACGGCCCGGCGACCGCCACGGCCCTGGCCGAGAAGCTCGGCACCAACACCGGTGCGACGAGCTACCACCTGCGG
Organism: Micromonospora sp. NPDC047644; assembly: GCF_040704315.1. Lineage (NCBI taxonomy): Bacteria > Bacillati > Actinomycetota > Actinomycetes > Micromonosporales > Micromonosporaceae > Micromonospora > Micromonospora sp. NPDC047644. Next base: position 114,337 of record NZ_JBEYSY010000015.1, on the reverse strand, counting down.
CAACTCGCCGAGGTGGGGCTCGTGACCGAGGACCCCGCCCGGGGCACCAGCCGGCAGCGCTGGTGGCAGTCGGCACACGACGTCAGCGACTTCGAGCCCACCGACTTCGACGACGACCCGGACGCCCGTGCCGCCGTGCAGTGGATCCAGGCGGACCAGGTGCGCGTGATGGCGGACCTGGCCCAGCGCTGGCTGGCCGTCGAGCACCATCAACCCCGCGACTGGCGCGACGCGGTCGGCATGAGTGACCTGGTGCTGCCGCTCGACCCGACGCGGCTGCGGGCCCTCAGCGACGAGTTGTGGGCGGTGCTGATGCGCTACCGCGACGAGCCCGTGGTCGAGGGCGCTGACGTGAAGCCCGTGCACCTGTTCCTGGCCGGCTTCCCACGGCTGGACGAGCGCTGGTGAGCGCGAGGAGTGAGCCGGGTTTGCGAGCCCCGCAGTCGCGAACGAAAGACGGCCTGGTGAGCGCGAGGAGTGAGCCGGGTTTGCGAGCCCCGCAGTCGCGAACGGAGGTGGCGGCGTGAGCGCGTTGACCGTACGTCAGGTTCGGCGTCGTTACCTCACGCTCTACGGTCTGCGCTGGCTGCCGACGGGTCTGATGATCCCCGTGATGATCCTGCTGATGCAGGAGCGCGGTCTGTCGCTGCCGCAGATCGGCCTGGTCGGCACGGCGCAGGGGCTGCTGGTGCTGGCGCTGGAGTTGCCCACCGGCGGGTTCGCCGACGCACTCGGTCGTCGACCCGTGCTGCTCGCCGCCGGTGTGCTCAACCTCGTCTCCCTCGCGCTGTTCGCCGTGGCCGACTCGTTCGCGTTGTTCTTCGTGGTCTGGGCTCTGCAGGGCATCTACCGGGCGTTGGACAGCGGCCCGTTGGAGTCCTGGTACGTCGATGCCACCCTGGCCGCCGACCCGCAGGCCGAGTACGAGCGTGGCCTCGGCTACGCCGGCACCGTCATCGGCGGCGCCATCGGCGGTGGCGCGCTGCTCAGCGGTGGTCTCATCGCGCTCGGCCCGATCGGGCCGGTCACCGCGCTCACGGTGCCCGTGTTGGCCGCCATCGTGTCGCAGGTGGTGGCGCTCGCCGCGCTCGTGGTGCTGCTGGTCGAGGAGCGGCCGGCCACCGGGGTCGCGGCGCTGCGGGCCTCGGTGGTCCAGGCGCCCCGGATGATCGGTCAGGCCGTCGGGTTGCTGCGTCGTTCCCGGGTGTTGCTGGCGTTGGTGGCCGTCGAGCTGTTCTGGGGCTTCGGCATGGTCACCTTCGAGTCGCTGCTGCCGGTCCGGCTCGCCGAGGTGATCGGTGATCCGGAACGCGCCGCGGTGCTGCTGGGGCCGGCGAACTCGGCCGCCTGGCTCGCGTCGGCCGCCGGTGCGGCACTGACCCCACTGCTGCTGCGCTGGTTCGGCGCCGCTCCGGGTGCGGCCCTGCTACGCGTCCTGCAGGGCGTGACCGTGGTCGGGATGGGGTTGTTCGCCGGGCCGGTCGGCGTGCTGGTGGCCTACCTGGCCTGCTACGCGGTGCACGGCGCGTCCAACCCGTTGCACAGTGGACTGCTGCACCGGCAGGTCGACGGCCCGTACCGGACCAGCGTGCTCTCGCTGAACTCGATGATGGCGCAACCGGCCGGCGCGCTCGGCGGGGTGGTGCTCACCGCGCTCGCCGCCGCCACCAGCGTCAGCACCGCGATGGTGGTCGGCGCTGTGGTGTTGGCCGTCGCCGCCCCGCTCTACCTGCCCGCCTGGCTGGCCGGCCGTCGGGCCGTGCCGGCCGTCGAGCCGAGCGCGGTCCCGGTGCCCGCCGCCGACCGTTAGCGAAACCCCTCGCCTGGCCGGTGGACAGGCCGGTCAGGCGAGGCGGATCGAGCTGAGCGGGAGGGTGGAGGTGTAGCCGAGCCGACGGTAGAGCCGCGCCGCACCGACGTTGTGCGTGTAGACGCCGAGCCCGACCAGGTCGTGACGTGCCAGCAGCGCCCGGGTCATCCCGGCGGTCAGGGACGCGCCCAGCCCCCGACCGCGTTGGTCGGGGGCGACGGTCAGGCCGGCCAGGAAGCCGACGTCACCCTGGCTGCGGTCGGCACCGCACGCCACCAACCGGTCGCCGGCCCAGATGCCGTACCAGTCGACCACCCGTGGGTCGCCCGGCCGGGAGGTGCTGGTCGGGAACGACTCTTCGACAAGCGCCGCCAGCACCGGCTGGTCGGCGGCGGTGAGGCGCACCACCGGCTGTTCGTCCGGCTGCGCCGGCGGCGCCGTGTCGGTCCAGTGGAAGTCCCAGTCGCTGTGCTCGGTCACCGCCAGCCGGTCGACCAGCAGACCACGATCGTGTCGGGGCAGGTGCAGGCGCTGTCCGGACTGGAACATCCCGTCGGCGGCCCGCGCGACACAGATCTCCAGCGCCGGCTCGGCCGGGCCGATCGCGCAGCCGGCCGGCCCGTGTTCCGACGGCACCACCCACAGCACGGCACCATCACGCTGGTAGGCACGCACCGGCCCGGCCCGGCCGAGCGCGTGCCGGGCGAACGGGTGGTGCCCGACGGCGGCCAGAACGGCGCTCCGGTCCTGGAGCACCTGGTCGTCGATGATCATGCGTTCAGCCTAGGAGTCGGGGGTCGAACGCCTCCGCCGGGCCGTCGCGGCGTGGCCACCTCCACGGTGGAGATTGGCGAGTCGACCGATTGGGTACATCACGCGCCGACCTACTGGGAACCCCCACCGGAGGACCGACATGCTCGCCATTCTCGCGGCCATCGTCTTTGGCTTCGCACTCTTGCTTGACCTGCTCGGCACCGACTTCGGAGCGCCGGACCTGTTCAACTGGAACACCCTCGTACTCGTCGGGCTTCTCCTGCTCTCGCTCTACCTGGCCGGCGTGGGCAGCGGCCCGCGCGGCGGTGGCGGCGGCCGCTGGTACCGGGGCCGTCGCCCCGGGCGTGGCTGACCGGAACCGATCACCGGTGGCGGGCCCGCGGCGCGATTCCGGCGTCGTGGGCCCGGCCCGGTACTGTCTTCGTGATGGAGTCCGACGCCCTCTTCTCCCTCGGTGAACCCGCCGGGTCGCGCAGCGCGCCCGACGGTCCCGCCGGTGTCGACGGCTTCACCGCGGTGGCCGACGATTCGCCCCTGCCCGTCCGGATGCGCCCGGTGACCCTCGACGAGCTCGTCGGGCAGGAGCACCTGCTCGCTCCCGGCGCACCCCTGCGGCAACTGGTCTCCGGCGGGGCTCCGATGTCGGTGATCCTCTGGGGCCCGCCGGGCAGCGGCAAGACCACGATCGCGCACCTGGTGGCCGGGGCCACCGACCGCCGCTTCGTCGCCATGTCGGCGCTCTCCGCCGGCGTGAAGGACGTCCGGGCGGTGATCGAGGCGGCTCGCCGCCAGCGTCGCTCCGGTGGCCCGCAGACGGTGCTCTTCATCGACGAGGTGCACCGCTTCAGCAAGACCCAACAGGATTCGCTGCTGGCCGCCGTCGAGGACCGCACGGTCACCCTGCTGGCGGCGACCACCGAGAACCCGTACTTCTCGGTCATCTCACCGCTGCTGTCGCGGTGCGTGCTGCTCACCCTGCAACCATTGGACGACGAGGCGGTACGGGGCCTGCTGCGCCGAGCGGTCGCCGACAAGCGTGGCCTGGACGACGCGCTGGTCCTGACCACCGAGGCCGAGGATCACCTGGTCCGATTGGCCGCCGGTGACGTCCGTAAGGCACTCACCGCCCTGGAGGCGGCGGCCGCCTCCGCGATGGCCCTCGGCGGCGGCCGGATCGACCTCGCCACCGCCGAGCAGGCCGTCGACGTGGCGGCGGTGCGCTACGACCGGGACGGCGACGCCCACTACGACGTGGTCAGCGCCTTCATCAAGAGCATGCGCGGCTCGGACGTGGACGCCGCGGTGCACTGGCTGGCCCGCATGCTGGTCGCCGGTGAGGACGCCCGGTTCATCGCCCGTCGTCTGGTCATCTTCGCCAGCGAGGACGTGGGCATGGCCGACCCCTCGGCGCTGAGCGTGGCGACCGCGGCGGCGCACGCGGTCGAGTACGTCGGGCTGCCCGAGGCGCAGCTCAACCTGGCCCAGGCGGTGATCCACCTGGCCACCGCGCCGAAGTCGAACTCGGCCACCACCGCCATCGGCGCCGCCATCGCCGACGTCCGGGCCGGTCGCGGTGGCCCGGTGCCGCGGGGGCTGCGCGACGCGCACTATGCCGGCGCCCGAGGGTTGGGCCACGGGAGCGGCTACCGCTACCCGCACGACGACCAGCGCGGCGTGGTCACCCAGCAATACGTTCCGGACGACCTGGTGGGCACCGACTACTACCAGCCCAGCCCGCACGGCGCGGAGCGGTCGGTGGCCGGCAGGTTGCCGCTGCTGCGCCGGATCGTGCGTGGTCTGCCGGCTCCGGCCGCGCGCCCGCAGACGCCGACATCCGAGCCGTCCGTAACGGCGCAGACCGCGCCAGCGCTATCCCCGGGGGCCGCCCGTCCGACGACGGGCACGGATGCCCCCGGCACGATGCAGGACAGCGGCACCGACGCCGCAGGAGAGGGTCAACAGTGAGATCGCGTGGTGGGGACCGCCCGGACGAGGGCCCGGACGAGCGGCGCGATCCCCGCGCCAAGACCCGCCGTTGGGGTCGCGGCCGGGCGGCTGAGCCCGAGCCGGAGGAGCCGGTGGCCGGCGAGGAGTTCGGCTGGATCGACGATCTGCGCTCGGCCAAGCAGCAACGCACCGAGCTGGGCCCGGACGGCGCACCGGCGGAGCCGAACCGGCCCCGCGGCGGGATGCCGCCGGCAGACCCGGCACCACCCACCCCGCGTACGGCGGGAGAGCCGGCCGGTGCGCGCGGCAGCGCGCCGGAGCCCTCGGCCCCGCCGGCTCCGCGTCAGAGTGAACCGGGCGCTGCCGCCGCCCGTCGGCCGGTCGACGGGCCCTGGCCCGGGGAGACGCCGCCAGCGGGTCGTCGCCCGGACAACCGGCCACCCGCGGCCCCTCCCGTACCCGGGCAGCCGCCGCGCCGCGGCGTTCAGCCGGTGCCCGGCGCCCGCGGTGCCGTACCACAGTCGCCGCCCCCCGCTCGCCCGGGCGGGGGTGACCCGGCCGGCCCTGCGGGGCCTCGTCCGGCACCCGACGCGCCCGGCGGCCTGGCCCGTCCGCGCGGTGCGGCCGCCCCTCCCGGCCCACCCGCGGGCCCACCGACCTCGGGCCCCCCGGCCGGTCGTCGCCCGGACGCCGCCGCTTCGCCGGCCCGCCGCCCGGACGCCGTTGTTCCGCCGGGCCGTCATCAGGACCCCGCCGCACCCGGCGGTCAACCCGACTCCATGCCGCGCCGTCCCGACGCCGGCCCGCCGGTCCGCCGACCCGGCCCGGAGCAACCGGTCGAACCCGGCCGTGCCCGGCCTCTCGCCGACGGCCCCCCGGCCGGTCGCCGCGCCGCCGGCTCGGCACCCGATCCGCGGGCCGTCGGAGCACCCGCCGCCCCCGGCTCGCCCCGCTTCGACGGCGCGCCAGTTGGCGTCGTGCCGTCGGCAGCGGACGGCCTGCGGCCCGACCCCGCCATCGACCGTGACCCGCGTACGGCCCGGCGTCGTCCGGGCCCGGCCGACCCCGGAGCACCCGAACCCGCCGGGCGCGCGTCCGAGGGTCCCCGTCCGCCAGCCGGCGGGCGTCGCCGCGCCGCGGAACCCGACGAGCCGGTCGTGCCCCGCTCGGGTAACGCGCCAGCAGTGCCGCGCTCGGGCAATGCGTCGCCGGTGCCCGAGGCGACCGGCGCGCACAGTGGCGCCCTGCCCACCACCGGCCCCGCCGACGGCACCGGTCGCCGCCGGGTCGTCTCCGATGAACCGGAACGCCGAACGCCGCCCGGCGGGGAACCTCGGCCGGACCGGCCGGAGCGGCCAGCGGACTGGCTGCGCCAGGCCGGCCGCCTGCCACACACCGACCCCGGCCTGGCGGTGGTCAACCGTCGAGACGGCAGTCCGCCGGCCGGGAGTCGCCGCCCGGCGCCGCCCACCGGGCCGGTAGACCTGACCGACCAGGCGTCCGGTCGGCTCGCCGTGCCCGACCCGGCAGCCGAGCGCACCGCCGCCCGCCGGCCCGCCGGCCCGCCGGTCGACCCTGGCGCGGACGCGCCGACCGGTCGTCGCGCCGCCCGGCCCGACGGGTCGGGATCCACCGGAGAGCAGCCCCTGACCTACCCCCCGCAGCCCGGTGACCGGCCCGCCCGTGGGCGGGGCGCCGCTGCGGTGCCCCCCACTCCGGACCCCACCGTTCGGCGCGGCCGTGCCGTGGCAGGGCCTGGCCCGGACGCACCGCCCGCCCCGGATCCGACCGGCCGACGACGGCGCGGACCGGCCGAGCCGGGCCCCGACGGTACGGCTGTCCCCGGTCGGCCGGGGACAGCCGGCGACAACGGCGACGACCCCTACGCCAGCGGTCGACCCGGCGCCGGTCCCGCTGTTCGTGGCGCTGCCCGATCCGTCGCACCCGGGCGGGCCCGCCCCGTTCCGGGCGACGCGCCGGCGCCCGGCACCGGGCGACGTGGCGCTGACGGCGCACTGCGTCCCGGCCCGGGTGGCGATGCGGCACCCCCGGATGCGACCCGTCCGGATGGTCCGGCTCGTGCGGCCGTGCCGCCGGGTGTCGACGGTCCGCCGCGTACCCGTCCGGACGGTCCGGCCCGTGCCGCCGTGCCGCCGGGTGTCGACGGTCCGCCGCGCACCCGTCCGGACGGTCCGGCTCGTGCCGCTGTCCGCCCACCCGGTGGGCAACCGCCAGCCGACGACCGGACCGGTGAGCCCGGCCCGGCCCGTGGTGCTGCGCCGGCCGGACGACCCCTGCCGGCCGACCGCGCCGCCGGCCGTGCCCTGCCGCCGAATCGGGAGCCCGGCCGTGCCGAGCCGAGCGGTGTCGCGCCCGTGCCGCCGTCCGGACGCGCCGGCGAGCCCGTCGGGGTGGCCCGCGCCGCCGCCGCGGTGCCCGCCGCGGCCGGTCCGGTGGACCGACCGGAACCGGAGCCCGCCGACGGGCCGGCGCTGCGCTCGGCCGGTCAGGACGCGCCGGACGACGACGCCGCACCGGGTGCCCGTTCCGAGGAACGCCGGCAGACCCGGGAACGTCGTCGCCTGCGCGCGGCGGCGTTGGTGCTGGTCAGCGTCGTGCTGCTCGGCGCGGTTCCGCTCTTCTTCGGGCTCCGGACGCTGAGCCGTGACCCGGTCTTCGACAACCTGGACCAGCTCGGCGTGCCCGGCTGGGCGGCCGCGAAGACGGTCGACGACGTCAGCGGCAGCCGCTGGTGCCTGCTCGACTGCCGGCTGCGTGAGCGCACGGTGACCTCGGAGAAGGCGCCCAAGGAGACGGCACAGGTCTACGAGGACGCGCTGCGCCGGGACGGGTGGCAGCCGTGGAAGGTGACCCGCTGCCCGGAGCAGGAGACGAAGGGCAGCTACACCTGCTGGCGTCGCGACGAGTTGACCCTCGACCTGTGGGTACGCGAGCCGACCTGTGTGCCGCCGCCGGTGGACGGCGAGCCGGCGATCGTTCCGTCCGGCGACCCGTCGGCCGCTGCGACCGAGTGCACCGGCTCGTTGGTGTCGGTGAAGGTGCGCAATGCGATCGACGACGAGCGGACCAGGCCGCAGCCGACCACCGACCCGTCACTGACCGGTGAGGATCCGTTCCCGACGGTCAGTGCGGATCCGCTGGGTGAGCAGACACCCTCACCGTCCTGAGCCGGTCTCCATCACGGACGGTAGGGTCTGGGGCTGGCGGGCACGCCCGCTACCGGTGAGCGTCGACGGCTCGGCGGCCGGTACGGGTGGCATGGTTGTGCGTTCCGGGGACGTCGGGTCCTGCGGAACTCTGCTTGAGGAGGACAGGCGTGGGCGACATTGGAGCGATAGCGGCGCTGATCGCGGCATCCGCGTTCGCGGTGCTGGTGCTCATCCTGACGCTGCCCATCCTGCGGCTGCGGCACACGGTTGACGCCACCACCCGCATGATCAACGACCTGAACGACCGGACCGCACCGCTGCTCGGTGACGTGAACACCACGGTGAAGAACGTCAACACCGCGCTGGAGCAGGTGCAGATCTCGCTCGACGGCGTGAACCTCCAGCTGGCGAAGGTCGACACCATGACCAGCCACGCGCAGAACGTCACCGCCAACGTCGCGAACCTGGCCACCGTCGTCTCCGCCGCGGCCGCGAACCCCCTGGTCAAGGTGGCCGCCTTCGGCTACGGCGTGCGCAAGGCCGCCGCCGGCCGCCGGCACGCCGAGACCGAGCGCGAGGTGCGCGACACCATCAAGCAGCAGCGTCGGGCCGCGCGACGCGGCAACAGCTGACCGGCCCGGCGCACCAGGAGGTAGCGGGACATGAGGCGCTTGTTCTGGCTCGGCATCGGGGTGGCCGTCGGTGTGATCGTGGTCCGCAAGGCGACCCGGACGGCGCAGGCGTACACGCCGGCGGGCATCGCCAGCTCACTGACGGAATCCGCTGGCGGGCTCGTCGAGTCGCTGCGTAACTTCGTGGAGGACGTCCGGGTCGGGATGGCCGAACGCGAGCAGGAGATCCACCACGCGTTCGCCCAGGGCGAGGCGTTCGACGACAAGTTCGCCGACCTGCGGGAAGACCCGCGAATCGGCGATCGAGAAATCTTTCCGGAGGAACACGAGCGATGAAGACGGCGGAGATCAAGCGGCGGTACCTCGCGCATTTCGAGGCGAATGGGCACGCCGTGGTGCCGTCCGCTCCGCTGCCCGCCATCAGCGATCCGAACCTGCTGTTCGTCAACGCCGGCATGGTGCAGTTCGTGCCGTACTTCCTGGGTCAGCAGACACCCGCGTACCAGCGAGCGGTGAGTGTGCAGAAGTGCATCCGTACCCCGGACATCGACGAGGTCGGCAAGACGAGCCGGCACGGCACGTTCTTCCAGATGAACGGCAACTTCTCCTTCGGTGACTACTTCAAGGCCGGTGCGATTCCGCTGGCGTGGGAGTTGTCCACGAAGCCGATCGCCGAGGGTGGTTACGGGCTCGATCCGGAGCGGATCTGGCCGACGATCTACCTCGACGACGACGAGGCGTACGAGATCTGGCGGTCGGTGGGTGTGCCGGCGGAGCGGATCGTGCGTCGGGGCAAGGCGGACAACTTCTGGTCGATGGGCATTCCCGGGCCGTGCGGTCCGTCGTCGGAGCTGTTCTACGACCGGGGCCCGGAGTACGGCCGTGAGGGCGGCCCGGCGGTCGACGAGGACCGGTACATGGAGTATTGGAACCTCGTGTTCATGCAGTTCGAGCGGGGGCCGGGCACCAACAAGGAGGACTACCCGATCCTGGGTGACCTGCCGGCGAAGAACATCGACACGGGCATGGGCCTGGAGCGGATGGCGTCGATCCTGCAGGGTGTCGACAACCTCTACGAGATCGACGAGGTCCGGCCGATCCTGGCCCGCGCGGCGGAGCTGACCGGTAAGCGCTACGGCGCGCACTCCGGGCACGTGGCGAGTGAGTCGCACCCGGACGACGTGCGGCTGCGGGTGATCGCGGACCACGTGCGCACGGCGTTGATGCTGATCGGTGACGGGGTCACCCCGTCGAACGAGGGCCGCGGGTACGTGCTGCGCCGGATCATGCGTCGGGCGATCCGGTCGATCCGGTTGCTGGGCTGGCAGGAGCGGGCGTTGCCCGAGCTGCTGCCGGTGGCGCGCGACTGCATGTCCCCGTCGTACCCGGAGCTGGCGACCGACTTCGACCGGATCGCGGACTACGCGTACGCGGAGGAGGAGGCGTTCCTGTCCACGCTGCGGGCCGGGACGACGATCCTGGACACGGCGATCGCGGAGACCCGCACGGCGGGCGGCTCGGCGTTGTCCGGGGCGAAGGCGTTCCAGTTGCACGACACGTACGGCTTCCCGATCGACCTGACCCTGGAGATCGCCGCGGAGCAGGGCCTCACCGTCGACGACGAGGGCTTCCGCCGGTTGATGGCCGATCAGCGCACCCGGGCGAAGGCCGACGCGCAGGCCCGCAAGACCGGCCACGTCGACCTGTCGGCGTACCGGTCGGTGCTCGACGCGGGTGGCCCGGTGACGTTCACCGGCTACGGCGAGGTGTCCCGCGAGTCGACGGTGCGGGCGCTGCTCGGCGCCGATGGCCCGCGTCAGGCGGCGACCGAGGGCGACACCATCGAGCTGGTCCTCGACACGACCCCGTTCTACGCCGAGGGCGGTGGTCAGCAGCCCGACCAGGGCATGATCACCGTTGGCGGCGGGCAGGTCGAGGTGCTCGACGTCCAGCAGCCGGTGCCCGGCCTGATCGTGCACCGCGCCCGGGTGATCCGGGGTGAGGTACGCGCCGGTGAGGCCGGCTTCGCCGAGATCGACACGACGCGGCGTCGGGCGATCTCCCGGTCACACACCGCCACGCACCTGGTGCACCAGACCATGCGCAACTTCCTCGGAGAGTCGGCCACGCAGGCCGGGTCGCTGAACGCCCCGGGTCGGCTCCGGTTCGACTTCAACACCCCGACCGGGGTGTCGCCGAGCGTCCTGCGTGACGTGGAGCAGCAGGTCAACGAGGTGCTGCTGGCCGACCTGGAGGTGCACGCCTTCATCACCTCGTTGGAGGAGGCGCGGCGCATCGGCGCGATGGCGCTCTTTGGCGAGAAGTACGGCGAGGAGGTGCGGGTCGTCGAGGTGGGTGACTACGCCCGGGAGTTGTGCGGCGGCACGCACGTGGCCCGTTCGGCCCAACTCGGCCTCGTGAAGATCCTCTCCGAGTCGTCGATCGGCTCCGGTGTCCGCCGGGTGGAGGCGCTGGTCGGCATGGACGCCTTCGGCTTCCTGGCCAAGGAGCACCTGTTGGTCTCGCGGTTGGCCGAGCTGTACCGGGTGCCCAACGATCAGGTCGCCGATCGGGTGGAGCAGACCGTCACCCAGCTTCGGGACGCCGAGAAGGAGCTGGAGAAGCTGCGCGCCCAGTTGGTGCTGGGTGGCGCGGCGGCGCTCGCGGCGCAGGCCAAGGACGTGCGCGGGGTCGCGTACGTGGGCACCGAGGCGCCGGAGGGTGCGGCCGGTAACGATGTGCGTACCCTGGCCCAGGAGATCCGCGGCAAGATCGACCCGGCGCGGCCGGCGGTCGTCGCGGTGGCGGCGCGGTCGAACGGCAAGGCGTCCCTGGTGGTCGCGGTCAACGCGGCGGCGCGCAGCCGGGGCCTGGCCGCGTCGGATCTGGTGAAGGCGGCGTTCTCCGGGCGCGGCGGTGGCAGCCCCGATCTGGCCCAGGGCGGCGGTCTGCCCGCGGCCGAGGCACCGAACCTGCTGCTCACCGTCGAGAAGGCGATTACCGAAGCGTGACGGATCATCACTGTGAGTCAGGGCGGGCCGATTGGTCCGCCCTGGTTCGTACCCGGCCGGTGGTGACCGTCGGTGGCTGAGTTGACGCGCGGTGTGCGGATCGGTGTGGATGTCGGTCAGGTGCGGGTGGGCGTCTCCCGCTCGGATCCGGATGGGATCTTGGCAACGCCGCTGGTCACGCTGGCCCGCGATCTCACGGCGGCGCCGGATGCGGTGCCGAGCGACCTCGCCGAGTTGGCCGCGTTGGTGGCCGAACACGAGGCCGTCGCGGTTGTCGTCGGTCTTCCGGTCAATCTCGCCGGCAAGCACGGTCCTGCGGCCGCCCATGTGAAGGCGTACGCTGACCGACTGGTCGATGTGATAGCGCCTGTCCCGGTAACGCTCACTGACGAGAGGATGTCGACCGTGGTCGCTTCTCGTAGGCTTGCCGAGCGTGGCGTCCGAGGTAAACGTCAACGTGCGGTTGTCGATCAGGCGGCCGCGGTGGAGATCCTGCAGAGCTGGCTGGACGCGCAGCGGAGGCGGACGTAATGATCGACGATCTGGATCTTGGGTTCGACGATGCGGAGCGGGGGGAGAAGGGTCGGCACCGGCGCGGCTTCCGCAAGCGCAAGAGCGGGTCCGGGGGCGGCCGGGGCAAGACGTTCCTGGCTCTGCTGATGGCCCTGCTCCTGTTGGGCGGCATCGGCGGTGGCGCGTTCTACGGCTTCGACCGTATCCAGAACTACTTCGTCACCCCCGACTACGACGGCAGCGGGGCCGGTGAGATCACCGTCGAGATCAAGGCCGGCGCGCTGCTGGCCGACATGGCCGACGCCCTCGTGGCGGCCGACGTGGTGAAGAGCCAGAAGGCGTTCATCGAGGCGGCCGAGGCCAATTCGCGCAGCAAGAACATCCAGCCGGGCACGTACAAGCTGCGCAAGCAGATGAGCGGCGCGAACGCGGTGACCGCGATGCTCGACCTGAAGAACAAGATCGTCAACGGGTTGACCATCCCCGAGGGCCGCACCAGCTTCAACATCTACAAGCTGCTCTCCGAGAAGACCAAGATCCCGGTCAAGAACTTCCAGGCCGCCGCGAAGGACCCGGAAGGGCTCGGCGTCCCGGACTGGTGGTACACGCGCGGCGACGGCAAGAAGAGCGTCAAGTCCATCGAGGGTTTCCTGTTCCCGGACACCTACGAGATCCCGCCGAAGTCCACCGCCGACAGCATCCTCAAGCTGATGGTGAACCGGTTCCTCTCGGTGACCGGTGAGATGAAGTTCGCCGACCGGGTGCAGGAGGAACGCAAGGTCAGCCCGTACGAGGCGCTGATCGTGGCATCGCTGGCCCAGGCCGAGGCGGGAAACAAGGACGACCTCGGGAAGGTCGCCCGGGTCGCCTACAACCGCGCGTACGGCGAGTTCCCGTGCAACTGCCTGGAGATGGACGTCACCGTCAACTACTACCTGGAGTCGATCGGCAAGCCGACCAAGTCGTCCAAGCAGATGACGGCGGCCGAGCTGGACGACCCGAAGAACCCGTACAACCGCAAGCTGCGGGGCATGATCCCCACCCCGATCAACAACCCGGGCAAGCAGGCCCTGGAAGGGGCGATGGACACGCCGACCGGCAAGTGGCTCTACTTCGTGGCCATCGACAGGGAAGGCCACTCGGAGTTCGCCGAGACGTACGAGCAGCACCGGCGCAACGAGAACAAGGCTCGGGAGGCCGGCATCATCTGACCGACCGGTTGACGCCGTAAAGGCTCCCTCCCCATTGCGCCCACAATTGTGGTCGCCGCCGGGAAGGGAGCCTTTACTCATTCAGTTCTGACGCGCAATTACTGCGTCATGGTCAGTGACTGGTGCCGGTCCACGTGCCGGTGCGCGGGTTGAGGAACGTCCACACGCCGTTGCTGTTCTGCTTGCGCAGACCGAACGTGCGGTTGTAGCCGTAGTAGAAGTAACCGGTCTGGGTGCTCGTGTCGAACCCGGTGTTGCGGTTGACCGCGCCGTACGCCTTGCCCCAGGTCTGCGGCCCGACGGAGCCGTCGATGCCGATGTTCATCACGTCCTGCCAGGTCCTGGTCTTGGCAGCGGTGTTGGAGCCGAACTCCCCGTCGATGAAACTGGTGCCGACGGTGCCGCTCAGGTCGTCGGCCCAGATGATGGCCTGCCAGAGCCGCACGATGTTGCCGCCGCGCACGCAGGAGCTGGAATTGCACAGCTGGTGGTTGTCCGACCAGCTGCCCGCTGCGGCGTCCGCCCGCGCCGGTGCGGCGGCCATCAGCGAAAGGCTGAAAGCCGCAGCAATGGCGATGAGGGCGCGGAGAATGCTTTTGTTCAAGGTTTCCCCTTATTCGATCGGCGCTTGCCTCCTCGGGGATGCTTTCACCAACGTCGATGGGGGTCAAGTAATAACCCGGTCCTGCGGGGCGACCGGTGCGCCCGTTGCCTGGTGCCCGGGCGAGGGTGCTCGGTAGGGTCGATCCCGACGTGCGGCCGAGAGCGGGGAAGTGATGTCGACAGTGACCGGGCCTTCGGCTGCGACCGTGTCGACCCGTAGGGCCGCGGTGCTGGGCAAGCCGATCGCGCACTCCCTCTCCCCGGTGATCCACACCGCGGGTTACGTCGCCGCCGGGCTGACCGGGTGGTCGTACACCCGGATCGAGTGCGCGGCGGCGGAGCTGCCGGATCTGGTCGCCGGCCTGGGCCCGGAGTGGGCCGGGCTGTCGGTGACCATGCCGGGCAAGGAGGCGGCGCTCGCCGTGGCCGCCGCCGCGTCGCCGGTCGCCGCCGCCGTCGGGGCGGCCAACACCTTGGTACGCCGTCCGGACGGCTCCTGGTACGCGGACAACACCGACGTCGCCGGCATGGTGCGGGTGCTCACCGAGACCGGTGTGACGGCCGGTGCCGCGGTGACGGTGCTCGGCGCCGGCGGGACGGCCCGCGCCGCGCTCGCCGCCGCCGCTCAACTGGCCTGCTCGTCGGTGACGGTGGTGGCCCGCCGGCCGGAGGCGGTCGACGAGTTGCGCCCGGTGGCGGACGCGGTGGCTGTCGCGCTGACGCCCGCTTCGTGGGCGGATGCGCCCCGGCGGCTCGGCAGCGCCGACGTGGTCGTCTCCACGGTGCCGAAGGGGGTGGCCGACCCGCTGGCCGCCGCGGTGGCCTGGCGGTCGGGCGCGGTGGTCTTCGACGCCCTCTACGATCCGTGGCCGACGCCGTTGGCGACGGCCGCCGACGCGGCCGGTTGCCGGATCGTCTCCGGTCTGGATCTGCTGCTGGCTCAGGCGGTCGGGCAGTTCGAGCAGTTCACCGGCGTGACCGCGCCGACGGCGGCGATGGCCGCCGCGCTGACCGCCGCCCGCGCCGGCTGACGGACCGGACAGGCAGCCCCGACGTCCCGGCGGCTGGTGGCTTCCCACGGATCCGTTGACTCCGCGCGTGCCGCACGGGCAAGGTGTGGGGCGGGCTCCGGTCGCGCCTGTGGCGGTTTCTTAGCTGACGGTTAAGACGCGCTTACGGAAAACTGTCCTACCTGCCACATGTCCTGGTCATCGATACGCTGCTCACCGTTACGGACGCAGACACAGGGAGTTTCCTTGACCAGGCACGGACTGCACCGCATCACCCGGTTCCGCTCCGGGCCCCGGCGTAAGGCGATTGCCATCGGCGTGGTCGGCGGTTCGGTGGTGGCCGGCATCGTGGCGACGATGATGCCGCTGCTCGCCAGCGACGACCTGTCGATCCGGGCGGCGGCCGACACCACCGCCACCGCGGTGTCGCAGGACGGTGACAACGCGGCCAAGTCGACGCTGGCCACCTGCGCGGCGCGCTGTGACGGCAACCCGCGCGGCGGCCGCGAGGCGGTCATCGAGTTCGCGGTGACCACCGTGCCGTCCACCGCGGTCAACATCCGGGCGACGCTGCGGGTGCACGCCTGGCAGCAGTTCGCCGCCACGGTGACGGCGCACGCCTCGCCGCTGAGCGCCCGCGAGTCGCGGCCGCCGCTGACGCCGGCCGGTGCCGCACTGGACAGCGTGACCAGCGTGTCCAAGGGCTTCAACGAGTGGGACGTCTCCAAACTGGTCACCGGCAACGGCACCTGGACGGTCTCGTTGGCGCAGAGCGGCCTGGAGAGCCGGATCTACTGGGCGTCGGTCGAGAACCGCAACCCGGACCTGCGACCCAGCCTGCTGATCAGCTACGACCTCGGGTCCCCGCCGTCGCCGGTGACGCCCACCCGGCCGGCGCCGCCGCCGTCGCCGAGCGCGTCGCCGACCACCGCCGCGCCGAAGCCGTCGCCGACCATCGCGCCGACCCGGACGGCGACCCCGAGCGCCAGTGGCACCCTGCCGTCCGGCAAGTGTGGTTCCGTCTCGGACAAGCTCGTCCCGTCCTGTGGCGCCTGGTGGGGCATGTACTCGCCCGCCGGCGCGTCCGGCGGCTGGGACCACGGCAAGGCCGTCTCCGATGTGGAGGCTCAGGTCGGGCGCAAGTTCGACATCGTGCACCGCTACCACGACTTCTCCAACGCCGGCAGCAACGGCGCCTTCCCCGACATGTACGAGCAGCAGCAGATGCGCGAAGGCCGGTTGATGTTCTTCGCCTGGGAGTCCCGGGACTTCTCCGCCGGCACCACCCTGAAGTGGTCGGACGTCTACGGCGGCAAGCAGGACGGCACCATCGACGCGGTCGCGGGCCGGATCAAGGCCGCCGGTGTGCCGGTCTTCATCGGTTTCGACCACGAGCCGGAGGACGAGCCGAACAAGGGCAGCGACGCCGATTTCGTGCGGGCCTGGCGCTACGTCCACGAGCGGTTCGCCGACGCCGGCGCGACCAACGCGGTCTGGGTCTGGACGATGATGGGCTGGTCCGGGCACTACTCCCGGTACGCCGGCCTGTACCCGGGTGACCGGTACGTCGACTGGGTGGCGTACGACCCGTACAACTTCCACGTCTGCAACGGCAGCACGGTGTGGAAGAGCCCGAGCACGACGGTCGGTGGCTTCTACCGGTGGCTGGACGACAACGGCATCGGCGCGGGCAAGCCCCGGATGCTCGCCGAGTTCGGCACCAACTTCAACTCCGCCGACCTGGGCGCCAAGCAGCGCTGGTTCCAGGAGTTCCCGGCGGCGCTGAAGGAGCACCCGAAGATCAAGGCGGCCATCTACTTCAACTCGGCCGGCATGACCAGCCGCACGTCGACCTGCGACATGACGATGAACCACGACGCCGCGGCGGTGGCCGGTTTCGCGAAGGCCGGCCAGGACCCCTACCTGCGGCAACCCACCGGAGGTAACCGCTGACGTTCGAAACGGGCTGACCGGACGACGTTCGCCGGGGGTCGCGCAGCCGATCCTCCGGCGTTCTGTCGGCTTGCGGATTCATGCACCGCCCAATCGGCGGATTTTGTTTACCAGGCTGGACGAGGCACGCTACCTCGGGTTCTCATCCAATCTGGAGGCGCAGCGTGCCCAAACTCTCGCACTTGTGGCGTTTTGCAGGACGACGTCGTACTCGGGCGGGGATGGTCGCGTTGGCGATCATCGCCGCAGCTCTGGGCGTGCCCACGACCGCGTCGGCCGCGGTGGTGCCGGTCCCGGCCACGGCGACTCTGGTGTCGGCGAACCCCGCCGACGCGACCCCGCACGCCCGCGACGGTGAGACCCGTGCCTTCGCGCAGGTGGGCAACTCGGTCTTCGTCGGCGGCAGCTTCACCCAGCTCCGGCAGACCGCCAGTTCCGCGTGGGTGACGCAGCGCTACCTCTTCGCGTACGACCGGACCACCGGCACCATGTCGACCACCTTCCTGCCGGTGCTCGACGGCGCGGTCAACACCCTGCTCGCCGGCCCCGGCGGCACGCTGATCGTCGGCGGCGCCTTCAAGAACGTCAACGGCGTCTCCCGGAAGAACCTGGTGGCGCTCAACCCGTCCACCGGCGCGATCGTCGACAGCTGGGTCGGGCGCTCGGACGGCGGCACCGTCCGTGACCTGGCGCTGCACGGCAACTGGCTGTACGTGGCCGGCGCGTTCAACTGGCTCAACGGCACCGCGCACTCCGGCCTCGGCCGGCTCAACGCGACCACCGGCGCGATCGACCCGAGCTTCAGCATCGACGCCACCGTCGGACGGCACGGCACCACGTCGTACGTCTGGACCATCGACGTCGCGCCCGACGGCGACACGCTCGTCGTCGGCGGTAACTTCACCCTCGTCAACGACCTGCCGCGCAACCAGATCGCGTTGGTGGACGTCTCCGCGACCCCCACGCTGATCGACTGGAGCAGCGAGAAGTTCGTGGCGCCGTGCGCCTCGCCGACGACCTTCGTGCACTATGTGCAGGACGTGAAGTTCGGTGGCGACGGCAGCTGGTTCGTGATCGGCACCAACGGCGGCGCCGGCTGGCCGGCCGCGTACTGCGACGCCCTGGTGCGCTTCGAGACCGCCGCGCGGGGCAGCGGCCAGCTCGCCACCTGGGTCGACTACACCGGCAACGACACCATCACCTCGGTCGAGGTGGCGGACAACGTCATCTACCTGGGTGGGCACTTCCGTTGGCTGAACAACCCGAACGCCAGTGACAACGCGGGTTCGGGCGCGATCGACCGGCTCGGCATCGCCGCCGTCACTCCGGCGACCGGCATGCCGGTGAACTGGAACCCGCGCCGTAGCGGCAGCGCCTCGATGCCGTCGGGCACCAGCAACTGGGGTTCGTCGGTGCCGGTGCTCTGGCGCGGCTCGGACGGTCTCTACTTCGGGCACAACTCCGACGGCATGGGCGAGGAGTACCACGGCCGGCTCGGTATGTTCCCGCTCGCCGGCGGACGCACCTTCACCCCGAAGAACCCGCCGTCGGCCACCACCGGCAACCTCTACCTCGGCACCGCCTCCGGCACCCTGGCGAAGGTGCCGTTCAACGGCACCGAGCTGGGCACCGCGACCAGCGTCAGCCAGCCCGCGTACACGGCGGCCGGCGCGACGTGGCGGGTGGACGACCGGATCTACTGGTCGCACACGGTGGCCGGCACGCCCACCGGCAGTCGGATCGACATCTCGCTCTTCAACGGGGGCGCGATCGGCTCGCCGTGGGAGGCATCCGGCTACAACGACTGGTACAACCCGGCGTTGCTGACCGGTGCCTTCTTCCTCGACGGCCGGCTCTACTACACCCGTACCGGGGCGAACAACCTCTACTACCGCTACTTCGAGATCGACGGCAACTACCTGGGCGCCACCGAGTTCGCCCTGCCGACCACCGGTGTGACCTGGTCCACGGTGCGGGGGATGGCCTGGGTCGGCGGCCGGATCGTCTACGGCTCCACTGACGGCGCGCTGCGGAGCCTGCCGTTCGACCCGACAGCGGCGCCGAGCGCGGTGGTCAACGGCACCACGGCGACGGTCATCAGCAGCGCAACGCCCGAGTTGTCCTGGTCTACCCCATCGACATTCTTCTCCGTACAGTAAGGGTCAACCGTTCGTAACGGAGCATCGGTAGATTGTTCACGTTGGGCCGGTGGCGGGTACGCACCGCCGCCGGCCCGCGACGGTGGGGGAGGGTCGTTGCTCGGCGTCGGTGGCATCCGAACGAGACGCGCGGTGCGTCTGGTCTTCGCGGTCAAACGCGGCTGGTATCAGCTCCGTTACCGACGTTTGACGCTCGGTCGGGACGTGGAGATCCGCGGCCGCATCCGGCTGCGCCGCGGTGTGCGGGTGACCATCGGTGACCGCACCCGGTTGAACAAACTCGTCCGCTTCGCCGGCCCCGGCGAGGTACGCGTCGGCGCGGACTGTCTGCTCAACGCCACCTGGATCGGCACCTGGACGTCGGTGACCGTGGGGGACCGGTGCCTCCTGTCGGACTGCGAGCTGCTCGACAACGACTTCCACAACCTGCCCCCCGAGCAGCGGCACGCACCGCCCGGCCCGCTCACCCGTGCCCCGATCGTTCTCGAGGACAACGTCTGGGTCGGTGCGCACGCCCTGGTCCTGAAGGGCGTGCGGGTCGGCCGGGACAGCGTCGTCGGCGCGGCGACTGTGGTCCGCACGGACGTACCGCCCGGCGTCGTGGTCGTCGGCAATCCTCAACAGACGGTGAAGAAGTTCCATGACTGATGCAGCGCCCGCCCCCTGGACCACGGACGGCCCGTCCTCCGGCACCTCGCGTTCCGTGACACTGACCGACCTGCTGCGGGTGCCGATGCACCGGTTGCGGTTGGTCGGGGCGGTCGCCATGGTCGGTCTGCTCGCCGCGCTCGGCTACGTGCTGCTGGTGCCGGCGGCGCTGTCCGCGAGCGCGGTGGTCGCGGTCCGGCCGGTCGTGACAGACGCCTTCACCCCCAGCGGCGCGGGCGCCGACCGCGCGGTCAACATGAACGTGGAGAGCGGCATCGCCACCGGCACCGAGGTGGTGCAGCGCCTCGCCGAAACGGCCGGCGGCGACCCGCGCGACATCCGTAACGCGCTCGAGGTCGAGGTGCCCACCGGTGGGCAGATCCTGCGCTTCACCTACCAGGCGCGCGAGGCGCACCAGGCCGTGCAGAGCGCCAACAGGGCCGCCGAGGCGTACCTGAGCGTCCGCCGGAGCATGTACGAGCAGCAGCGCGCCGAGATGCTGCGCTCCTACGACGCCAGCATCACCAAGGTCGCCGCCCAGCAGACCGCTTTGCAGAAGCGGGCGAACACCGCCAAGGACACCGCCGCCGGTGACGCGTTGGTGGCCGAGCTGGCCGGGATCAACAACCAGCTCACCCAGCTCAACGCCGCCCGTACCGAGATCGCGGCGGTCGACGTCAACCCCGGATGGGTCACCCAGACCGCCGAGAAGGCGTTGGTCACCTCGGCCGGGCACCGGCCGCTCTACCTGGTCGCCGGTCTGCTCGGTGGCGCGCTGGTCGGCATCGTGCTGGCGTACCTCTGGGAGTCGACCGACCGGCGGGTCCGCTCGGTCGCCGACGGCCGGGAGGCCTCCGGCCTGCCGCTGCTCGGCACGGTGCGCCGGCCGGCGTTCCGGGGCAGCCCCCGGGCCGTCGACGCGGACATCCGGTACGTGGCGATGGCGGTCGCCGAGCGGGTCCGGCAGCCGGCCCGGGTGGCGCTGGTCACCGCCCGGGAGGACGCCACCGGGCTCACCGCCGGTCTCGCCGTGGCGCTGGCGGTGGACGGCCGGGAGGTCTTCGTCGCCGACGACAGCGGACGGATCGAACGGCTACGAGCCAGCGTTCTCGCCGACCGGGGGCGGCTGCCCATCGACCCGTCCCGGCCGCTGGTGCCCAAGCCCCGGCCGGCCGGCAGCACACCGGCCGCCGCTGCCGCCACGGAGAGCACGCCGGCCCGTCGGCCCTCCCCGCACCCGCCCGGCGCCCGCCCGTCCACCGACCCCGACGCCACCCTGACGCTGCCGAGGGTGGCGTCCGCCCGCCCGGAGAACAGTCGCGTCGTCACCCCCGACGAGGTTGTCGTGGGTGTGGGCAGCGTCCGGTTCGGCACCTGGCGGCAGGGCGCGGACCACGGCCTGGTCCTGTTCAACGCCCCGCCGGCCGAATCCGACGAGCGTGGCGTGGCCGTGGCCCGGCAGGGCAGCGCGGTGGTGGTCGTGGAGCGTGACCGCACCCGGCAGAGCGACCTGCGACGCCTGGTGGAGCGGCTGCGGGCCGCCGGGGTCACCCCGCTGGGCTTCGTGCTCACCAGAAACGGCCGGGCCTGAGCGTGTCGGTGACCCGCGCCCCGGCGACCGAACCACCACCCGGAGGCGCTCCGCAGGAGCCCGCGCCGGTGCCGCCGTCCGCGCCGCCGCTACTGCCGCTCTGGCCGCTGTCGATGATGTTCGGCCTGGTGCCGCTCTGGTGGTTGCTCGGCGCGTTCTACCTCGGCTGGCCGCTGCTGGGCGCGCTGCTGTTGGCGTTGCTGCTGACCCGGGGGCGCGTGCCGCTGCCGCCGGCGGTCGGCATCTGGCTGCTCTTCCTCGCCATCGTGGTGGTCAGCGCCACCCAGTTGTCGTCGCCCGCCTCGCTGCTCACGTTCGCCCTGCGGCTGGCCTTCTACCTGACCGCGCTGGTGGTCGGCGTCTACGTCTACGCGGCCGCCCGGGAACGCGTCAGCCTGGTGGCGGTGCTCACCCCGCTCTGCGCGTTCTGGTTCGGGCTGGTGGCGCTGGGCTGGCTCGGGGTGCTCGTGCCCCGGTTGGCCATGACGACCCCGATGGAGGTGCTGCTGCCCGGCGGGGTGGCCGGCACCCCGTTCATCCAGGACATGGTGCACCTCACCACCGCTGAATACAGCGCCCGTTCGCTCAACCCGATCTTTCGACCGGCCGCGCCGTTCGCGTACACCAACAACTACGGCAGCGCGTACGCGATGACCCTGCCCTGCGTGGTGGCCTTCGCGATGCTGCGCCGGCAGGGGCTGCTGCGCTGGGCGCTGTTGGCGTCGTTGCCGCTGTCGCTGGCGCCGGCGTTCCTCACCCTCAACCGGGCGATGTTCCTCAGCCTCGGCGCCGGACTGGCGGTGCTCGGGGTGCGGGCCAGCCTGCGCGGCAACGTCCGGGTCGCCGCCTCCATCGTCGGGGTCGTGGTGATCGGCGGGTTGGCCACCCTGTTCATTCCGATCACCGAGCTGATCAGCAAGCGGGTCGACTCCAGCGACACGAACACCGACCGGCTCTCGCTCTACACCGAGGTGATCCGCCGGGTGCAGGAGTCGCCCTGGTTGGGTTACGGGGCTCCGGTGAACGTCGACACGGTGTCGGCGGCCGCGCCGATCGGCACCCAGGGGCAGTTGTGGATGGTGCTGTTCAGCCACGGCGTACCCGCGCTGATCTGCTTCCTGGCGTGGTTCGTCGCCGCGGCGGTGATCTGCGCGCGGGCGACGTCGGCGGCCGGGCAGTGGCTGGCGGTGGTGCCGGTGGTCTGCCTCGTGCAGGTCCCGTTCTACGGCATGGCGAACCAGAACCTGGCCGTCGCGTTCTTCGCCGTGGCCTTCGCGATGGCGCTGACCGAACGTGAACGGCTGATCCGGCCGTCCGGGCCGTCGCCGACGTCCGCGCGAACCGCGCCGGTGCCCGCGTGACCGCGGCGACCCGACCGTCGGCCGGTGCCGACGAGGGCCGGCCCACGCACACCCCCGTCGAGGATCAGGCTGCTTCGCCCACCGGGGACACCGGCTCGGCCGAGACCCGCCGCAGCGCCCGTAGCGGAGTCGCGGGGCTGCTCGGCGCCGCCACCAGCGGCTTGTTCGGGTTCGTCCTGGCCGTCGTGATCACCCGGGGGTACGGCACGACCGGCGCGGGCGCGTTCTTCGCCGCGATCGGGGTCGTCACCGTGGCGACCGCGATCTGCACCCTCGGCGCGGAGACCGGCCTGATGTGGGCGCTGCCCCGGCGCACTGCGGGGCCACGCGGCGACGCGGCCCGGGTGCTCCCGGTGGCGCTGATCCCGCCGCTGCTGACCGCGCTCGTGGTCGCCGGCGCGGGTGTGCTCGCCGCCGACGCGCTCGCGCCCCGACTGCTCGGGAACTCCCTCACCAACGGCGAGGCGCTGCTCACCGCCACGTTCGCCGCGGTGCCGGTGGTGGTCGCGATGACCCTGCTGCTCGCCGCGCTGCGCTGCGTGCGGCCCATCCGGGCGTACGTCGGGGTGCAGTTCCTGCTGCTGCCGGTCGCCCGCCCGGTGCTGGTCGGTGCCGCCGCCCTGGCCGGTGGTGGTCTGCTGGCCGGCATGACCGGCTGGTTGGTGCCGGCGGCGTTGGCGCTGCTGGCCTGTCTCACCTTGGTCGCCGGCCCGCTCGGGCTGGGCCGGGGTGCGGCGCTGCGACCGCACCGCGCCGACTGGTCCACGTTCTGGCGCTTCGCGCTGCCCCGGGCCGCCTCGGCGGCGATCGACGCCGGCAACATGTGGATCGGTGTGCTGCTCACCTCGGTGCTGGCCGGGCCGTCGGACGCCGGTGTCTTCGGCGCCGTCGGGCGGTACGTGCTGGCCGGTCAGTTGGCCATGCAGGGGCTGCGGGTGGCGGTGTCGCCGCAGCTGTCCCGGCTGCTCGGGCGGGGTGAGCGGGCCGCTGCGGCGGCCGTGCACCGGCAGTTGACCACCTGGGGCCTGGTGCTGTCCTGGCCGGTGTACCTGCTGCTGGCGGTCTTCGCGCTGGCCTTCCTTCAACTGTTCGGGCCGGAGTTCACCGCCGGTGTGCCGGCGATGACGGTGCTCGCGCTGGCGATGCTGGTCAACACCGGAGTGGGCAACGTGCAGAGCCTGCTGCTGATGGGCGGGCGCAGCGGGCTGCACCTGGTCGCCACCGTCGCCGGCTTGACGGTGACCGTCTCGCTGGGCCTCTGGCTGATCCCCCGCTACGGCGCGACGGGCGCGGCCGTGGCCTGGGCGGCCGGCATCGCCACCGAGAACCTCACCGCCGCCGGGTTTGCCCGGTCGGTGGTTCGGGAGCCGCTGTTCGACGCCGCGATGGTGCGTGCCGCGGCGGCCACGATCGCCGGTGTGGGCCTGGCCGCCGGGGCCGGCGTGCTGGTGGGCGGTCGCGGCCTGCCCGGCCTCGCGGTGGCGTTGGCGGTGCTGCTGACCGGCTGCGTCGGCATGTTGACGTTGCCCCGGGTGCGCGCCGGCATCCGGGGGACCATGAGGCAGATCCGTGGAGGGGACAACGCGGCCGCGGCCGCACCCACCTCGGCATCGACGAGAGGCAGGTGAGGTTCGTCGTGGTGTCCATCCGTGACCGGGTCAAGCAGTTGGTTCCGACCCAGGTGACCACCCGGGTGAAGGAGTCCCTCGTCGACTACGGCGTTCGCACCAGCGACCGCCGGCCGCTGCCGGACTTCCTGATCATCGGGACCAAACGGGGTGGCACCACCTCCCTGTGGAACTACCTCATCCAGCACCCGTTGGTGCCCCGGCTCTTCCCCGCGTGGAACACCAAGTCGGCGCACTACTTCGAAGAGCACTGGGGCCGCGGCGAAGCCTGGTACCGCTCGCACTTCCCGACCGAGCGGCAGCGCGAGGCCCTGGCCAAGCGGCACGGCGGGCCGGTCCGGGTCGGTGAGGCCGCCCCGCTGTACATGTTCCACCCGCTCGCCGCGCAGCGGGTCTCCGCGCTGATGCCGTCGGTGAAGCTCATCGTGCTGCTGCGGGACCCGGTGGAGCGGGCGTACTCGCACTGGAAGGAACGCCGCACCCACGGCATCGAACCCCTGGACTTCGCCGCCGCCCTCGCCGCCGAGCCGGAACGCACGGCGGGGGAGCGGGAACGGTTGATCGCCGAGCCGGAGTCGTTCAGCGAGCCGTACGACTGGTACACGTACCGGGCCCGGGGGCGTTACCTGGAGCACCTGGAGCCGTGGCTGGAGCGCTTCGACGCCGGGCAGATCCTCTTCCTGCCCAGCGAGGACCTGTACCGCGACTCGCGGGCGACCTACCGACGGACCCTGGACTTCCTCGGTCTGCCGGCGTACGACCTGCCCAACTTCAAGGTCTACAACGATCGGCGCTCGGCACCGCTGGAGCCGGACGTGCGCGCCGAGCTGACCGAGTACTACCGGCCGTACAACGACGCGTTGCGGCAACGGCTCGGGCTGGACCTCGACTGGGCGGACCGGGCGGCGTGACGACAGGGGTGGACCCGGCCACCGACCCGCGTTCGCGGGTGGACGGCCTGGGTTGGGTGAGCCGCGCGGTCTTCCCGGACGACCGGGTCGGCCTGACCGTGGCCGGTGCCCCGCCGGCCGGTCACCGGGCGGTGGCCCGGTACGCGGTGGTGCCCTCGGTCTCCCGGGCCCGGTTCCTGGTGCCGTTGGGCGCGCCCCGGGCCGGGGCGGCGTCCCTGTTGGCCTACAACGCCCTGCGGCCACCGAAGGTGCGCGCGCTGCGGGCGGTGCTCGGTGGGCTGGCCCGGTTCGGTCGGGCGGGGCTCGCGCCCTTTCCCACGTTGACCGTCTCGGTGCCGGCCGGGGTGCCGGCTGCGGAGCTGCTGCTGAGCGAGCGGCTCTCCGCCGACCTGGGTGACACGCCGCTGCTGGCCGCGTTCGGGGTCCGCCCACCCGACCCGAACGGCAAGCCCACCCTGCAACTCTTCAGCGCCGACGGGCGGGCGCGCGGCTACGCGAAGATCGGTTGGAACGACGCGACCCGCGCGCTGGTCAGCGCGGAGGCGGCGGCGCTGCGGGCGCTCCGCGAGGTGGTCGGCGTCGCCGACCATCCGACGCCGCCGCGGCTGCTCACCGAGACGTCCTGGGCGGGTCAGGTGGTCGCGGTGATCGAGCCGCTGCCTCCGGCGGTACGCGGGGTGCCGGTGGACGACCCGCCCCGGATCGCGGCGCTGCTCGCGGTCGCCCGGCGGGGTGGCCCGGCGGGCACACCTCGACCGCTGGTCGACTCGACCTTCCTGCGCCGGCTGGCCGATCAGGCCGGCCGGGCCGCCGCGACCGAGCCGGCCGGTGCGCGGGCGGTCGCCGCGGTCTCGGCGTTGGCCCGCCGGCACGGCGACACCAGCGTCGAGTTCGGTCACTGGCATGGTGACTGGGTGCCGTGGAACCTGGGCTGGCACGCCGGCCGGCTGGTCGCCTGGGACTGGGAGCACAGCGGGCCGGACGTGCCGGTCGGCTTCGACCTGGCGCACGACGCGTTCCAGCGGGCCCTCGTGCTGCGCGGGGAGCCGGCCGACGCCGCCGCCTCGGCCGTGGACGGACACCTGAGCCGGCACGGCGAGCGGCTCGGTCTCGACGCCGCGCAGCGCCGGCTCGTCGCCGACGCGTACCTGGTGGAGATGTGGTTGCGGACATGGCGGCTGGCCGACGCGGGGGCGGGCTGGAACGCCGCTCTGCATCCCGCACTCCTGGACGTCATCGAGAAAAGACATAGCGGCTGATCTGGAGGAATCGCGGCGACGACGGTACGCCGCAGAGTGACGACATAATCGCAGGTGGTGATGACGATCGATGGACCTCGGACGTTCGGTGCACCGCACCGCCCGCTGTGGAGATCGCCATCTCGGCCGGTCGCGCTATTCAACGACCGGGAATCGTGTGATCTGCTTCTGCCTGGCGTGAACTGAAATTCCAAGCGAACTTGTGGGGAGTCGCGTGGACACGAACAACGACGACAGTGGGGCACCGGTGCTGCTGCTGGTCGGCTCCAGCGGTGGCCATCTGGCCCAACTACTGGCCCTGCGGCCCTGGTACGAACAGTGGCGACGCTGCTGGGTCACCTTCGACACCCCGGAGGCGGTGTCGCTGCTGGCCGGCGAGGACCTGGTGCCGGCGCACCACCCGACCACCCGCAACGTGCCGAACCTGCTGCGCAACGCGCTGCTGGCCTGGCGGGTGCTGCGGGCCCGGCGCGTTGCCGCCGTGGTCACCACCGGCGCCGGGGTCGCGGTGCCGTTCGTGGTGCTGGCCCGGCTGCGACGCATCCCGACCGTCTACATCGAGGTGTACGACCGGATCGACACCCCGACGTTGACCGCTCGGCTGTGCCGGCCGTTCCTGTCCGCGATGCTCGTGCAGTGGGACGAGCAGCGCCGGCAGTATCCCGAGGCGACAGTCGTCGGGACGCTGCTGTGACCGGGGAGACGGGCACCGCCCGGCGTCCGCAACCCCGACCGGGCACCGAGGCGGCCCGCCTGCCGCGCCAGCGCGACAGCTCGGCGGTCGCCCAGCTCCGACTGCTGGTCGCGGTGGGCACCGACAAGCACCCCTTCGACCGGCTCGTCGACTGGTTGGCGCAGTGGCACGCGCAGGCCGCCGGCCCGATCGGGCTGACCATGCAGCACGGGCACACCACCGCGCCCCAGCTCAGCGGCGCGGTGCCGTTCCTCGGCCACGACGCGTTGCAACAGGCGATGATCGACGCGGATCTGGTGGTCTGCCACGGTGGCCCGGCGACCATCCTGGAGGCCCGCCGGCACGGCCACCTGCCCATCGTGGTGCCCCGCGACCCGGCTCGCGGTGAGCATGTCGACAACCACCAGCTCCTCTTCGCCCGCCGGCTCGGCGCCGCCGGGCTGGTGGCGCTCTGCGAGACCCGGGAGGCCCTGCACGACGCGTTGGCCGCCGGGCTGGCCGACCCGTCCCGGTACGCGGTGGCCGCCGACCCGCAGGCACACGAGGCACGACGGGCGGCGGTGGCCCGGGTCGGGCAGATCGTCGACGACCTGGTGGCCCGTTCGACCCCGCGCCCACCCCGGTGGCGGGCCTGGTCCCGGCCGCGCCCGGGTACGGAGGAGATTCGATGACCCAGCAGCCGACCGTCAGCGTCGTGGTGCCCACCCGGGACCGCCCCGAGCTGCTGCGGGCCGCGGTGCGCGCGATCCTGGCACAGGACCACCCGGCCCTGATCGAGGTCGTCGTGGTGTTCGACCAGTCCGCCCCGGACGAGTCGCTGACCGAGCTGGCGAGCGGCCCGGCCCGCGTGGTGCGGGTGATCGGCAACACCCGTACCCCCGGGTTGGCCGGTGCGCGCAACAGCGGCACCCTCGCCGCCGAGGGCGAGCTTGTCGCGTTCTGCGACGACGACGACGAGTGGCTGCCCGGTAAACTGGCCGCCCAGGTCGATGCCCTGGCCGGCGAGCCGGCCGCCGAGTTCGTCTGCTGCGGCATCCGGGTCAACTACGACGGGCACACCGTCGACCGGGTGCTCGACAAGGACCGGATCACCCTGGACGACCTGCTGCGCGATCGGATGACGGAGCTGCACCCGTCGACCTTCCTGATCCGCGCCACCGCGCTACGCGACGGGTTCGGGCTGGTCGACGAGGAGATCCCGGGCAGCTACGCGGAGGACTACGAGTTCCTGCTGCGGGCCGCGCGCAGCGCGCCGCTGATCAACCTGCGGACGCCGTCGGTGCTGGTCCGCTGGCACAAGCGCTCGTACTTTGCGCAGCGGTGGGACACCATCTCCGAGGCGTTGCAGTGGTTGCTCCAGCGCTACCCGGAGTTCGCCAGTCAACCGGCCGGCGAGGCCCGTGTCGCCGGGCAGATCGCGTTCGCCCAGGCCGCCTCCGGCGACCGTCGGGGCGCCCTGCGCTGGGCCCGGCGCACCCTGCGGAGCAACCCCCGCGAGCCACGCGCCTACCTGGCCCTCGCCGTCGCAGGTCGGGTGGTCCGGGCCGACGCGGTGCTGCGCACTCTGCACAAGCGCGGTCGGGGGATCTGAGCCAGCGTCGCCTCGCGTCGCCTCGCGTCGCCTCGCGTCGCCTCGCGTCGCCTCGCGTCGCCTCGCGTCGCCTCGCGTCGCCTCGCGTCGCGTTGGCGGGTGCAGAGCAAAGGCCGTCCGGTGGTCGTTGTCGCGCGGGCGGGTGCAGAGCAAAGGCCGTCCAGTTCAGCGGGCGGCGGCGTCCGCTGGGCGGGACGCCCCGGGGAGCGCGCCGCGTCGGTGGCCCGCCGTGACAGACTGACCGCTGTGTTGCGCTGGCTGACTGCAGGTGAATCGCATGGTCCCGCCCTCGTCGCGATGCTGGAGGGGGTGCCGGCCGGCATCGAGGTGACCACCACCGAGATCGCCGACGAACTGGCCCGTCGACGGCTGGGCTACGGGCGGGGTGCCCGGATGTCGTTCGAGCGGGACGAGGTCGAGCTGCTCGGCGGCCTGCGGCACGGCGTGACCCTGGGCAGCCCGGTGGCGATCAGGGTCGGCAACTCCGAGTGGCCGAAGTGGCAGACCGTGATGGCCGCCGACCCGGTCGACCCCGACGAGCTGGCCCGGCAGGCCCGCAACGCCCCGCTGACCCGCCCCCGGCCGGGCCACGCCGACCTGGCCGGCATGCAGAAGTACGGCCACACCGACGCCCGGCCGATCCTGGAGCGCGCCAGCGCACGGGAGACCGCCGCCCGGGTGGCCGTCGGCACGGTGGCCAAGGCGCTGATCCGGCAGGCGCTCGGCATCGAGATCGTCTCGCACGTCGTCGAGCTGGGACCGGTGGCCGCGAAGCCCGGGCTGCGGCCCACGCCGTCCGACGCCGCGCGGATCGACGCCGACCCGCTGCGCTGCCTCGACCCGGAGGCCAGCGCCCTGATGGTCGCCGAGGTCGACGCCGCGAAGAAGGCCGCCGACACCCTCGGCGGCGTGGTCGAGGTGCTGGCGTACGGGGTGCCACCGGGGCTGGGCAGCCACGTGCAGTGGGACCGCAAGCTCGACGCCCGGCTGGCCACCGCGCTGATGTCCATTCAGGCGATCAAGGGCGTGGAGATCGGCGACGGCTGGCAGCAGGCCCGCTCCCGCGGCTCGGAGGCGCACGACGAGATCATTCCGTCGGCCACCGGCGTCCGGCGGGTCACCGACCGGGCCGGCGGGCTGGAGGGTGGCATCACCACCGGCGAGCCGCTGCGGGTCCGCGCCGCGATGAAGCCGATCTCCTCGCTGAACCGGGCCCTCTCCACTGTGGACGTCACCACCGGTGAGCCGGCCACCGCGATCAACCAGCGTTCCGACGTCTGTGCGGTGCCCGCTGCGGCGGTGGTCGCCGAGGCGATGGTGGCGCTGGTGCTGGCCGAGGCGGCCACCGAGAAGTTCGGCGGAGACTCGATCGCCGAGATCCGCCGCAACCGGGCCGGGTACCTCGACGCGCTGGTCATCCGCTGATGGCGCCGGTCGTCGTGCTGGTCGGCGCCCCCGGCTGCGGCAAGACCACGGTCGGCCGGGCGCTCGCCGCCACCCTCGGCGTGGAGTTCCGCGACACCGACACCGACATCGAGCAGATGGCCGGGAAGCCGATCCCGGAGATCTTCATCGACGAGGGTGAGGCCCACTTCCGTACCCTGGAACGGGCTGCCGTGGCCGCGGCGCTGGCCGGCGGCACGGGCGTGCTCGCGCTCGGTGGCGGCGCGGTGCTGGCCGAGGAGACCCGAGCGGCCCTGATCGGGCACCGGGTGGTGCACCTGTCGGTCGAGTTGCCCGACGCGGTCAAGCGGGTCGGGCTCGGTGCCGGCCGGCCGCTGCTGGCGATCAACCCGCGGGCCACCCTCAAGCACCTGCTGGACCAGCGTCGGCCGCTCTACGCCGAGGTCGCCACCGAGACGGTGGTCACCGACGGCCGAGCCCCGGCGCAGGTCGTCGCGGACGTCGCCGCCCTCCTCCCACGCTGACCCCAAACCCCACGCCCCGCGTCGCCCCCACGCCCCGTCCCTCCTTGCGCCGATCTTGCACTTGCTGCGCCGACTAAAGGGGCATTCACCGCATCTCGGCAACCGAAAGTGCAAGATCGGCGCAAGGAGGCCCGGGGTGGGAAGGCAAGAGGGTTAGGTTCGGGCTATCAGGTCCAGGACGTCGGAGAGGGCCTTCGGCTCGCTGAGCATCGGCCAGTGGCCGGTGGGCAACTCGTGCAGTTGGCCGTTGGCCAGGCCGGTGAAGAACGGGTGCTCCTGTTGGATCATCTGACGCACCACACCGAGCGGGAAGGTGCTGGCGACCAGCGCGGTCGCAACGGGGTGCCCGCCGGTGCGTCGGACCGGGTCGGTGGCGGCCCGCAGCGGGTGCGCGGTGGCCCGGGTACGCAGCAGCGCGAGCGTGGGCTCGTCCAGGCCGGCCAGGTTCGTCGGGTCGGCGGCCGGATCCCAGGCCGGCGCCGGCAGCAGGTGTCCGGTGCCGATCGCTTCGCGTAGCCGCTGCTGCTCCTCCGGCGGCACCGTGTCGAACTGTGCCGTGCCGTCCGGCAACGGCCCACTCTCCACGTAGACGACCCGGGCGATCCGGTCCGGGATGCGGTCCACCGCCTGGGCGACCGGCATCCCGCCGCCGGAGTGCCCGACCAGCAGGACGTCGTGCAGGTCCTCGACCTCGATCAGTCGGACGATGTCGGTGGTGTGCGTGTCCAGGCTGACCTCCGGCCCGGCGAGGTGGTCGCGTTCGGCCACCCCGGTCAGCGTCATCGGATGGACCTCATGCCCCTGCGACCGCAGCGCGGCGGTCACGTCCCGCCACGCCCAGGCGCCCAACCAGAATCCCGGCACCAGCACGAATGTCGCCATCTGTGGCTCCTTCTCTCGGTTACCGACAGACCGTACGATCAATTCCGGACAGGATCCGCCCGGTTTGAAGGAGTGGCCCGTGTCACATCCCGCGGGGCGGGTGCTGGCTCTGCTCGAACTGCTGCAGACTCGGCACCGGTCGACGGCCGCCGAACTCGCCGGCCACCTCGGGGTGGACGAGCGGACCGTGCGCCGGTACGCGGCCACGCTCGTCGAGCTGGGCATTCCCGTCACCGCCGACCGGGGCCGCCACGGCGGCTACCGGCTGCACCCGGGTTACAAGCTGCCGCCGCTGATGCTCACCGACGACGAGGCGGTGGCCGTGCTGCTCGGCCTCGTCGTCGCCGAACGGGTCGGGCTCGCCACCGAGCAGCCCGCCACCGCCGCCGCGCTGGCGAAGATCCGCCGGGTGTTGCCGGCCGCGCTCGCCGACCGGCTCGCCGCCGTCCAGGAGCACCTGGGCTTCACCCTGCGCCGCCCGGAGGCCGAGCGCGGGCCGGCGTCCGGCACCCTGCTCGCGCTGGCCTCGGCCGCCCGGCACCGGCAGCGGGTGGCGCTGGACTACCGCTCCTGGCGGGGCGAGCGGTCGCACCGCGAACTCGACCCGTACGGGCTCGTCTTCCACGCCGGCCGTTGGTATGTCACCGGCCACGACCACCGGCGCGGGGAGATCCGAACCTTCCGACTGGACCGGATCGGCGGGGTGACGCCCGGCGTGGCGACGTTCACGGTGCCCGACGGCTTCGAGGCGGTGGCCTGGGTGACCCGGTCGCTGGCCGGTGTGCCGTACCGGCACGAGGTGGAGGTCGTGCTGGAGACCGACCTGGTCGCCGCCCGCCGCCGCATCCCGCCCAGCGTGGCCGAGGTGACCGCCACCGCCGACGGGGTGCTGCTGCGGGCCCGAGCGGAGAGCCTGCCCGGGATGGCGGCGCTGCTCGCCGGGCTGGGCTGTCCGTTCACCGTGCGGCAGCCGGACGCGCTGCGCGCCGCGGTGGCCGAGCACGCCCGCCGGTTGGCCGATTGGGCCGCTCGGCCAGCAGGTGGACAGCCGCCCTCCCCGCGCCGCCCGCTGGACTAGGCTGCCGGCGATGGACGAGGTGACCCGAATTCCGGTCGGCGGCGAGCGGCCGTACGACGTCTTGGTGGGACGTGACCTGCTGGGCGCGCTGCCCGGCCTGCTGCCCGGCGCGACCCGGGTGGCGGTGTTGCACGCGCCTCCGCTCAAGGCCCTCGCGGACGCGCTGGGCGAGCGACTGCGCGCCGCCGGCGTCGAGCCACTGCCGATCGAGGTGCCCGACGCCGAGTCGGGAAAGCAGATCGAGGTGGCCGCCGCCTGTTGGGACCGGCTCGGGGCGGCGGGCTTCACCCGTACCGACGCGGTGGTCGGGGTGGGCGGCGGCGCGGTGACCGACCTGGCCGGCTTCGTCGCGGCCTGCTGGTTGCGGGGAGTGCGCTGGGTGCCGGTGGCGACCTCGCTGCTGGGCATGGTGGATGCCGCGGTGGGCGGCAAGACGGGCATCAACACGGCTGCCGGCAAGAACCTGGTGGGCGCGTTCCACCCGCCGGTCGGGGTGTTGGCGGACCTGGCCACTCTGGACAGCCTGCCCGCGGTCGACCTGGCGGCCGGGTTGGCCGAGGTCGTCAAGTGTGGGTTCATCGCCGACCCGACGATCCTGGATCTCATCGAGAACGACCCGGAGGCCGCCACCGACCCCCGTGGCCCGGTGAGCCGGGAGCTGATCGAGCGGGCCATCCGGGTCAAGGCCGACGTGGTCGCCGGCGACCTGCGCGAGTCGGGCCTGCGAGAGGTGCTCAACTACGGTCACACCCTGGCCCACGCCATCGAGCAGAACGAGGGCTACCGCTGGCGGCACGGCCACGCCGTCGCCGTCGGCCTGGTGTACGCGGCCACCCTTGCCCGGCTCGCCGGGCGGTTGGACGCCCCGACCGCCGACCGGCACCGGGTCACCCTGAGCGCGCTGGGCCTGCCGGTGAGCTACCCGGCCGATGCCTGGCCGAAGCTGCTGCCCACGATGCGGGTGGACAAGAAGGCCCGGGGCAGTCGACTGCGCTTCGTGGTGCTCGACGGGCTGGCCCGCCCGGCGATGTTGGAGGGCCCCGACGACGCGTTGCTGGAGGCTGCCTACCGGGAGGTGGCAACGCCGTGAGCGCGAGTGAGGCGGGTCGGCGAGCGCCGCAGACGCGAGCGACGGAGAAGGTCTACGTTCTGAACGGCCCGAACCTGGGCCGGCTGGGCACCCGCGAACCCGACGTGTACGGCGCGACCAGCTACGCGGACCTGGTGGCGCTCTGCGAGAGCACGGGTCGGGAGCTGGGTCTGTCGGTGACGGTCCGGCAGACCGACGCGGAGCACGAGCTGCTCGGCTGGCTGCACACGGCGGCCGACGAGGGCGCCGCGGTGGTGCTCAACCCGGCCGCCTGGTCGCACTACTCGTACGCGGTGCGGGACGCCTGCGCCATGCTGCGCGGGCCGCTGGTGGAGGTGCACATCTCCAACATCCACACCCGCGAGGAGTTCCGGCACCACTCGGTGGTCTCGGCGGTGGCGACCGGGGTGATCTGCGGTCTCGGGATCGACGGATATCGTCTGGCCCTGCACCATCTGGCCACCCGCTGAGGGCCCACCGACTGGGCGCTCCGAACGGGGGGCCGTCCGATTCGACGCAGCTTGTAGACTTGCCAGGTCTGTCCGCCAATTGATGATCAAGGCAGGAAATGGCCTCCACCAACGACCTCAAAAACGGCCTGGTACTCAACCTTGACGGCGAGCTCTGGGCCGTCGTCGAGTTCCAGCACGTCAAGCCCGGTAAGGGTGGTGCCTTCGTGCGCACCACGCTGAAGAACGTGCTGTCCGGGAAGGTGGTCGACAAGACCTTCAACGCGGGCACCAAGGTCGAAACCGCGACCGTTGACAAGCGCACGATGCAGTACCTGTACGCCGACGGTGAGGACTTCGTCTTCATGGATCTGGAGACCTTCGACCAGATCACCGTGCCCGGTGGCACCGTCGGTGAGGCAGCCAACTACCTGCTGCCCGAGGCGGAGGCGACCGTCGCCCAGCACGAGGGTGTGCCGCTCTACATCGAGCTGCCCACCAGCGTCGTGCTGGAGGTCACCTACACCGAGCCCGGCCTGCAGGGCGACCGTTCGACCGGCGGCACCAAGCCGGCGACCGTGGAGACCGGCGCCACCGTGCCGGTTCCGCTGTTCATCACCACCGGCGAGAAGATCAAGGTCGACACCCGCGACGGCCGTTACCTCGGCCGCGCCTGATGGCTGAGGGTTCCAAGCAGCAGATGCCGGCGCGCCGTAAGGCGCGCAAGCGGGCGCTGGATGTCCTCTACGAGGCCGACCTGCGGGACAAGCCGCCGGTGGAGGTGCTCGCCGGCTACGTGCAGCGGATCGAGCAGCCCCGGCCGGAGCATCTCGGCTACGCGGTGGGCCTGGTCGAGGGGGTTGCCGAGCACCTCAACCGGATCGACGAGCTGATCGCCAGCTACGCCGAGGGGTGGACGCTGGAGCGGATGCCGGTCGTCGACCGTAATCTGGCCCGGATCGCCGTCTACGAGTTGCTCTACGTCGACGAGATCGACGACGCGGTGGCGATCAGCGAGGCCGTGGAGCTGGCTCGGCAGATGTCGACGGACGATTCGCCGCGCTTCCTCAACGGGGTGCTCGGCCGGATCGCCGAGTACGCCACCCGCTGAGCGTCCGCACCGGACACCGCGAATCGGAAAGGGCCCGTGCCAACCGGCACGGGCCCTTTCGGTGGAGCGGCAGATCAGGTGGAGCGGCAGCTCAGGAGGCGAAGAACGCCCGGGGGTCGGCCACCAGCACGCCGTGCTCGGTGAGCCGCTCGATCAGGCCCGACGGTGAGGCGTCGTAGACGATCGCGAGCGCCCGCAGGTCGTCGGCGCGGATGGAGAGCACCCGGCCGTTGTAGTCGCCGCGCTGCTGCTGGATGGCGCGGGCGTAGCGGGCGACGTAGGCCAGGTCCTCGGAGGCCTCGTCGTAGAGCCGCTCCAGGTCCAGGACAATCTTGCTGGTGGGCTCGTGACGGACGCCACTGCCGTCAGGCAGCAGCTCCGAGACGGGTACGCGGTAGAACTCGGCCAACTCGGCCAGACGGGACACCGTCACGGCCCGGTCGCCACGCTCGTAAGAGCCGACCACCACGGCCTTCCACCGCCCGTTCGACTTTTCCTCCACACCCTGCAGGGAGAGACCCTGCTGCTGGCGGATGGAGCGCAGGCGGGCGCCCAGCGACTTGGCGTATTCAGAGGGCATTCGGACACTCCCAGTGCTGCTCGGGGTTCTCCCGTCGATCGCTACGGAGCGTGACGGTACGGGGAATGCGACACGTGGTCAAGTGGTCGTGCCCCTACCGTTGCGGGGCGTCCGGGGAGTTTTCCCCTTTTCCGGTACCTGACCCGGTGGTCAGTGGCCGCCGGCCATCACCCCGGTGACCACTGGTAACGTGGCGGAAGCCCCGGCCCAGGTCCGCTGAGCGGTCCGGCCGGAGGTGCCCGACATCCTTTAACGACCCGTCCCGTGAGGCGGGGAAGGAGGTCCGCCGTGGCGTACCCACCGGCTGCCCGCCCGTCACCACCGCGACAACCCTCGGTGAAGGTGATCCTCGCCAGCGCCGACGTGCAACGCGTGGTCGACCGCATCGCCCACCAGATCCTGGAGAAGACCCAGGGCGCCGCCAACACGGTGCTGCTCGGGATTCCCACCCGGGGCACCCCCCTCGCCCGGCGGCTCGCCGACCGGATCAGCACCTTCGAGGACGTCGCCGTCGGAGTCGGTGTGCTCGACATCACCCTGTACCGCGACGACCTCCGTCGGCACGCCACCCGCGCGGTGGGTCCGACCGAGCTGCCCCCCGGCGGGATCGACGGCAAGCGGGTCATCCTGGTCGACGACGTGCTCTTCTCCGGCCGCACCGTCCGGGCCGCGCTCGACGCGCTCAACGACGTGGGCCGCCCGGCCTCGGTCCAGCTCGCCGTCCTGGTCGACCGGGGCCACCGGGAGTTGCCGATCCGCGCCGACTACGTCGGCAAGAACATCCCGACCTCGCTCGCCGAGAGCGTCAAGGTGACGCTCGCCGAGATCGACGGGACGGACGAGGTCAAGCTGTACGGGGGAACCGCCTCATGATCAAGCACCTGCTCTCCGGCGGGGACCTGGACGCCGACACCGCCACCGAGATCCTGGACACCGCCGCCGAGATGGCCACCGTCGCCGGCCGGGAGATCAAGAAGCTTCCCGCGCTGCGCGGACGGACCGTGGTGAACCTCTTCTACGAGGACTCCACGCGTACCCGGATCTCCTTCGAGGCGGCGGCGAAGCGGCTCAGCGCTGACGTGATCAACTTTTCCGCGAAGGGATCCAGCGTCACCAAGGGTGAGAGCCTGAAGGACACCGCGTTGACCCTGCAGGCCATGGGCGCGGACGCCGTCGTCGTCCGACACCCCGCCTCCGGCGCGCCGCACCGCCTGGCCAACTGGGTGGACGGGTCGGTCGTCAACGCCGGCGACGGCACGCACGAGCACCCCACCCAGGCGCTGCTGGACGCGTACACCATGCGGGCCCGGCTGGGCCGACTCGCCGGCCTGTCGGTCGCGGTGGTCGGGGACGTGCTGCACTCCCGGGTGGCCCGCTCCAACGTGCTGCTGCTCTCCACCCTCGGCGCCAAGGTCACCCTGGTCGGTCCGCCGACCCTCATCCCGGTCGACATCGCGGGCGCCCTCGCGCCCGGCACCGACGTCTCCTACGACCTCGACTCCGTCCTGCCGAACGTGGACGTGGTGATGATGCTGCGCGTGCAGCGGGAGCGGATGAACGACTCCTACTTCCCCTCCGCGCGCGAGTACGCCCGCCGCTACGGCCTGGACGGGCCCCGGATGCGCCGGCTGCCCGAACACGCGATCGTCATGCACCCCGGCCCGATGAACCGGGGGATGGAGATCACCCCCGAGGTCGCCGACTCACCCCGCTCCACCATCGTCGAACAGGTCACCAACGGGGTCTCCGTGCGGATGGCTGTCCTTTACCTGCTGCTCGGAGGGAACAACCGGTGAGCGCGTACCTGATCACCAGCGTGAGTGTCGTCGGCGCCGCGCCGACCGACCTGCTGATCCGCGACGGCGTGATCGCCGAGGTCGGCCCCGGCCTGACCGCGCCGGACGCCACAGTCGTCGACGGCACCGGCCTGGTGGCCCTGCCCGGCCTCGTCGACCTGCACACCCACCTGCGCGAGCCCGGCCGGGAGGACGCCGAGACCGTCGAGTCCGGTTCCCGGGCGGCCGCGCTGGGCGGCTACACGGCGGTCTGCGCGATGGCCAACACGTCCCCGGTGGCGGACACCGCCGGCGTGGTCGAGCAGGTCTGGCGCCTCGGCCGGGAGGCCGGCCTGGTCGACGTGCAGCCGATCGGCGCGGTCACCGTCGGGCTGGCCGGCGAGCGACTGGCCGAGCTGGGCGCGATGGCCGACTCGGCGGCCCGGGTGCGGATCTTCTCCGACGACGGGCACTGCGTCGCCGACCCGAAGTTGATGCGCCGAGCCCTGGAGTACGTCAAGGCGTTCGACGGGATCATCGCCCAGCACGCCGAGGAGCCCCGGCTCACCGAGGGCGCCCAGATGCACGAGGGCGAGGTCTCCACCCGGCTCGGCCTGATCGGCTGGCCGGCGGTCGCCGAGGAGGCGATCATCGCCCGGGACGTGCTGCTCGCCGAGCACGTGGGCAGCCGACTGCACGTCTGCCACGTCTCCACCGCCGGCAGCGTCGAGGTGCTGCGCCAGGCCAAGGCCCGCGGGGTACGCGTGACCGCCGAGGTGACCCCGCACCACCTGCTGCTCACCGACGAACGGGCGGAAACCTACGACCCGGTCTACAAGGTGAACCCGCCGCTGCGCACCGCCGCGGACATCGCCGCGCTGCGCGCCGCCCTCGCCGACGGGGTGATCGACGTCATCGCCACCGACCACGCCCCGCACGCCGTGGAGGACAAGGAGTGCGAGTGGGCGTACGCCCGACCGGGGATGCTCGGTCTGGAGACCGCCCTCTCCATCGCGCTGGACGTGCTCGGCCCCGAGTGGGACCTGATCGCCGAGCGGATGTCCCGCACCCCCGCACGGATCGCCGGCCTCACCGGGCACGGCGTCGACCCCGCGCCGGGTGTGCCGGCCAACCTGACCCTGATCGACCCGGCCGCCCACCGCACCATCGAGCCGGCGGAGCTGGCCAGTCGCAGTCGCAACACCCCGTACGCCCGCATGACGCTGCCAGGTCGCATCGTGGCGACCTTCCTGCGTGGCGAGCCGACGGTCCTGGACGGAAAGGCAGTCAAGTGACCCGTAGACGTTCCGCGATCCTCGTACTCGAGGACGGGCGCACGTTCCCCGGCGAGGCGTACGGCAGCGTCGGAGAGACCTTCGGCGAGGCGGTCTTCAACACCGGCATGACCGGTTACCAGGAGACCCTCACCGACCCGTCGTACCACCGTCAGGTGGTGGTGCAGACCGCGCCGCACATCGGCAACACCGGCGTCAACGGCGAGGACGACGAGTCCGGTCGGATCTGGGTGGCCGGCTACGTCGTGCGCGACCCGGCCCGGATCGGCTCGAACTGGCGGGCCACCGGTGGTCTCGAAGACCGTCTCGCCACCGAGGGTGTGGTGGGCATCAGTGGCGTGGACACCCGGGCGCTGACCCGGCACCTGCGCGAGCGGGGCGCGATGCGGGTGGGTATCTCCAGCATCGACAGCGACCCGCAGAGCCTGCTGGCCCGGGTGCGTCAGGCGCCGCAGATGGTCGGCGCGGACCTGTCCGCCGAGGTGAGCACCGCCGAGCCGTACGTCGTCGAGGCCCTGGGCGAGCACCGGTTCACGGTGGCCGCGCTGGATCTGGGCATCAAGCGCAACGTGCCGCGTCGGCTGGCCACTCGGGGGGTGACCACCCACGTGCTGCCGGCGTCGTCGAGCATCGAGCAGATGCTGGCCACCGGGGCCGACGCGATCTTCCTGTCGCCCGGTCCGGGCGACCCGGCCACCGCCGACGCCCCGGTGGAGCTGGCCCGGGAGGCGCTGCGGCGGGAGGTGCCGCTCTTCGGCATCTGCTTCGGCAGCCAGATCCTCGGTCGGGCGCTCGGCTTCGGCACCTACAAGCTGGGCTACGGCCACCGGGGGATCAACCAGCCGGTGCTCGACCGGGCCACCGGCAAGGTCGAGGTGACCAGCCACAACCACGGCTTCGCCGTCCAGGTGCCGGGCGTGGTGGGCGGCGCGGTCGTCCCCGACCAGGTGATCGAG
The DNA here is from genome assembly GCF_040704315.1 of Micromonospora sp. NPDC047644. NCBI lineage: Bacteria > Bacillati > Actinomycetota > Actinomycetes > Micromonosporales > Micromonosporaceae > Micromonospora > Micromonospora sp. NPDC047644. The sequence continues at coordinate 74,717 of NZ_JBEYSY010000015.1, read as the reverse complement.
ACCGACTTCGGTGGCGTCCGGGTGTCGCACGTCTGCCTCAATGACAACGTGGTCGAGGGGCTGCGGGCCGTGGACGTACCCGCCTTCACCGTCCAGTACCACCCGGAGGCGGCGGCCGGTCCACACGACGCGGACTACCTCTTCGACCGATTCGCCGACTTGATCGAAGGTCGGAACCACAGCAAGGGGCGCAGCAATGCCTAAGCGGACCGATCTCCAGCACATCCTCGTGATCGGCTCCGGGCCGATCGTCATCGGGCAGGCCTGCGAGTTCGACTACTCGGGCACCCAGGCGTGCCGGGTGCTGCGTAGCGAGGGGATCCGGGTCAGCCTGGTCAACTCCAACCCGGCGACGATCATGACGGACCCGGAGTTCGCCGACGCGACCTACGTCGAGCCGATCACCCCGGAGTTCGTGGAGCTGGTCATCGCCAAGGAGCGCCCGGACGCGATCCTCGCCACCCTGGGCGGGCAGACGGCGCTGAACACGGCCGTCGCCCTGCACGAGGCCGGCATCCTGGAGAAGTACGGCGTGGAGCTGATCGGCGCGAACATCGACGCCATCAACCGGGGCGAGGACCGGCAGCTGTTCAAGGAGATCGTGGCGAAGGCCGGCGTACGGCTGGGCGTCGACGACCCGACCGCCCTGGTGCCCCGCTCGCGGGTCTGCCACTCGATGGAAGAGGTCGAGGCGACCGTCGCCGAGCTGGGCCTGCCGGTGGTGATCCGGCCGTCGTTCACCATGGGTGGCCTGGGTTCCGGCATGGCGCACACCCCGCAGGACCTGGCCCGCATCGCCGGCGACGGCCTGTCCGCCAGCCCGGTGCACGAGGTGCTCATCGAGGAGAGCGTGCTCGGCTGGAAGGAGTACGAGCTCGAACTGATGCGCGACCGGCACGACAACGTGGTGGTGGTCTGCTCGATCGAGAACATCGACCCGATGGGCGTGCACACCGGCGACAGCGTCACGGTGGCCCCGGCCATGACGCTCACCGACCGGGAGTACCAGCACCTGCGCGACCTCGGCATCGCCGTGCTGCGCGAGGTCGGGGTGGACACCGGCGGCTGCAACATCCAGTTCGCGGTCAACCCGGTCGACGGCCGGATCGTCGTCATCGAGATGAACCCCCGGGTGTCCCGGTCCTCGGCGCTGGCCTCCAAGGCGACCGGTTTCCCGATCGCGAAGATCGCCGCGAAGCTGGCCATCGGCTACACCCTCGACGAGATCCCCAACGACATCACCCTGAAGACCCCGGCGGCGTTCGAGCCGACCCTGGACTACGTGGTGGTGAAGATTCCCCGGTTCGCGTTCGAGAAGTTCCCCGGCGCGGACCCGGAGCTGACCACCACGATGAAGTCGGTGGGCGAGGCGATGAGCCTCGGGCGCAACTTCACCGAGGCGCTGAACAAGGCGATGCGCTCGATGGAAACCAAGTCGGCCGGTTTCTGGAGCGTGCCGGATCCGGCCGGGGTCACCCTGGCCGACACCCTCGCGGCGCTGCGGATCCCGCACGACGGCCGGCTCTACACGGTGGAGCGGGCGCTGCGGCTCGGGGCGTCGATCGCCGAGGTGGCCGAGGCGTCCGGCGGAATCGACCCGTGGTTCCTGGACCAGATCGCCGCGCTGATCGAGCTGCGCGCCGAGATCGTCGACGCGCCGGTGCTCGACGCCGATCTGCTGCGCCGTGCCAAGCGGGCCGGTCTGTCCGACCGGCAGCTCGCCGCGCTGCGCCCGGAGCTGGCCGCCGAGGACGGCGTGCGGACCCTGCGCCACCGCCTGGACGTACGCCCGGTCTACAAGACCGTGGACACCTGCGCGGCCGAGTTCGAGGCGACCACGCCGTACCACTACTCGACGTACGACCTGGAGACCGAGGTCGTGCCGTCGGACCGGCCGAAGGTGCTGATCCTGGGCTCGGGCCCGAACCGGATCGGGCAGGGCATCGAGTTCGACTACTCCTGCGTGCACGCCGTCCAGGCTCTGCGGTCGGCCGGCTACGAGACGGTCATGGTCAACTGCAACCCGGAGACCGTCTCCACCGACTACGACACCGCCGACCGGCTCTACTTCGAGCCGTTGACCTTCGAGGACGTCCTGGAGGTCTGGCACGCCGAGGACTCGTCCGGCCGGGCGGCCGGCGGGCCGGGCGTGGTCGGGGTGGTCGTCCAGCTCGGCGGGCAGACCCCGCTGGGGCTGGCGCAGCGGCTCAAGAACGCCGGCGTGCCGATCGTCGGCACCTCCCCGGAGTCGATCCACCTGGCCGAGGAGCGCGGCGCGTTCGGCGCGGTGCTGGCCCGCGCCGGCCTGCGCGCGCCGGCGCACGGCATGGCCACCTCGTACGACGAGGCCAAGACGATCGCCGACGAGATCGGCTACCCGGTGCTGGTCCGACCGTCGTACGTGCTGGGCGGGCGGGGCATGGAGATCGTCTACGACGACCCGACGCTGCGCGACTACATCGGCCGGGCCACCGACATCTCCCCGGACCACCCGGTGCTGGTGGACCGGTTCCTCGATGACGCCATCGAGATCGACGTGGACGCGCTGTGCGACGCCGACGGCGAGGTCTACATCGGCGGCGTGATGGAGCACATCGAGGAGGCGGGCATCCACTCCGGCGACTCGTCCTGCGCGCTCCCGCCGATCACCCTCGCGGGCTCGCACCTGGCCGAGGTCCGCCGCTACACCGAGGCCATCGCGCGTGGCGTCGGGGTCCGTGGCCTGCTCAACGTGCAGTACGCCCTCAAGGACGACGTGCTGTACGTGCTGGAGGCCAACCCGCGCGCGTCGCGGACCGTCCCGTTCGTCTCCAAGGCGACGGCGGTGCCGCTGGCCAAGGCGGCGGCCCGGATCGCGCTCGGCGCGAGCATCGCCGACCTGCGCGCCGAGGGCCTGCTGCCGGCGACGGGGGACGGGGGCACGATGCCGGCCGACGCGCCGGTCGCGGTCAAGGAGGCGGTGCTGCCGTTCAAGCGTTTCCGGACCCGCGCGGGCAAGGGGATCGACTCGCTGCTCGGGCCGGAGATGAAGTCGACCGGCGAGGTGATGGGCATCGACACCAACTTCGGGCACGCCTTCGCCAAGAGCCAGTCGGCCGCGTACGGGTCGCTGCCGACCGCTGGGAAGATATTCGTCTCGGTGGCCAACCGGGACAAGCGTGGCATGATCTTCCCGATCAAGCGGCTGGCCGATCTGGGCTTCGAGATCGTCGCCACCGCCGGCACGGCCGAGGTGCTGCGCCGGCACGGCATCGCCTGTGAGCAGATCCGTAAGCACTACCAGTCCGGTGCGGGCGACGACGCGGTGTCGCTGATCGGTGGCGGCCACGTGGCGCTGGTGATCAACACGCCGCAGGGCTCGGGTGCCAGCGCCCGCTCCGACGGCTACGAGATCCGCAGCGCGGCCGTCACGGCGGACATCCCGTGCATCACCACGGTTCCCGGCGCCGCCGCGGCGGTGATGGGCATCGAGGCGCGGATTCGCGGCGACATGCAGGTCCGCCCCTTGCAGGACCTGCATGTCACCCTGCGGGCGGCCCAGTGACACTGTTCGAGCAGGTCGTACGACCTGGGTTGTTCCGGATCGGCGGCGGGGACGCCGAGGCGGCGCACGAGTGGACTCTGCGGCGGTTGGCGGCGCTGTCGCGGCGGCCGGCCGCGCTCGCCGCGCTGCGGGCCCGCTACGCGGTCGACGCGCCGCGCACCGTGTTCGGGGTGCGGTTCCCCAATCCGGTCGGGTTGGCCGCCGGGATGGACAAGGACGGCGCGGCGCTGCCGGCCTGGCCGGCGCTCGGCTTCGGTTTCGTGGAGGTCGGCACGGTCACCGCGCACGCCCAACCGGGCAACCCCCGGCCGCGGCTGTTCCGGCTGCCGGCCAGCGAGGCGGTGGTCAACCGGATGGGCTTCAACAACGCCGGGGCCGCCGCGCTGGCTGCCCGGCTGGCGGCGCTGCCGCGCCCGCTCGGGGTGCCGCTGGGCATCTCGCTGGGCAAGTCCAAGGTGACAGCGTTGGACGAGGCGGTCGAGGACTACCTCGCCTCGTACCAGGCGCTGCGCGGGCACGGCGACTACTTCGCGGTGAACGTGTCCTCACCGAACACCCCGGGGCTGCGGTCGTTGCAGGACCGTGCCCACCTGGACGCGCTGCTCGGCGCGTTGGTGGGGGAGAAGCCGGTGCTGGTCAAGATCGCGCCGGACCTGACCGAGGCGGCGATCGCCGAGCTGTTGGAGGTGTGTCTGGCCCGGGGCGCCGCCGGGGTGATCGCCACCAACACCACGCTGTCCCGGGACGGGCTGGCCGGCGTCGACGTCGAGCGTGGCGGTCAGGCCGGCGGGCTCTCCGGCCGGCCGCTCACCGGGCGGGCCCGCGACGTGGTCGCCTTCGTCCACTCCGAGACCGGCGGCCGGCTGCCGATCGTCGGCGTCGGGGGTGTGCTGGACCCGGACGACGCGGCGCGGATGTTCGATGCCGGTGCCGCCCTGGTGCAGCTCTACACCGGCTTCATCTACCGCGGACCGGCCCTGGTCCGCGCCGCCGCCCGCGCGGCGGCCGCGACGGCGGCACCGGGGGCGGTCGCCGGTCGGTGACCGCCCTGGTGCGGTGCTGGCCCCGGCGGTGCCGGGCCCGCTCCGCGCCGAGGACCACACGCCCGATGACGCCCCTTTGCTCTGCACCCGCGGGTGCGCCACCCGGAGGGCGCCACCCGGAGGGCGCCACCCGGCCAATGGGTGTCGCGTCCGCGGGTGCAGAGCAAAGGCGGCGGACATGGGAAGGGGTGGCGGGGGCGGCGGCGAGGTCCGACCCGGCCGCAGGACGCCCGCCGTCCGGACCGCTTGATGCGCAGAGGAGCACGCGTGACACCCGAGGAGATCCTGGCCGCTGACCGGGCGCACGTCTGGCACCCGTACGCCGCGCTGCCGCCGGCCAACCCGCCGTATGTGGTGCGCGCCGCCGAGGGGGTGCGGCTCACCCTGGCCGACGGGCGGGAGCTGGTGGACGGGATGTCGTCCTGGTGGGCGGCGATCCACGGTTACCGGCACCCGGTGCTGGACGCGGCGGTGACCGACCAGCTCGGCCGGATGAGCCACGTGATGTTCGGCGGGCTCACCCACGAGCCGGCGGTGCGGCTGGCCCGCACCCTGGTCGAGCTGACCCCGGACGGCCTGGAGCACGTGTTCCTGGCCGACTCCGGCTCGGTCAGCGTCGAGGTGGCGGTGAAGATGTGCCTGCAGTACCAGCGGGCCGTGGGGCGGCCCCAGCGGCGCCGGCTGGCGACCTGGCGGGGTGGCTACCACGGCGACACCTTCCATCCGATGAGCGTCTGCGACCCGGAGGGCGGGATGCACCACCTGTGGGGCGACGTGCTGCCCCGGCAGGTGTTCGCCCCGGTGCCGCCGGGCGGGTTCACCGATCCGCCCGACGACGGGTACGTGGCGGCGCTGGTGGAGACGGTCGAGCGGCACGCCGACGAGTTGGCCGCCGTGATCGTCGAGCCCGTCGTCCAGGGCGCCGGCGGGATGCGCTTCCACCATCCGGGTTACCTGCGGGTGCTGCGTGAGGTGACCCGCGCGCACGGAATTCTGCTGATCTTCGACGAGATCGCCACCGGGTTCGGCCGTACCGGCGAGATGTTCGCCGCCGGGCACACCGGGGTGACGCCGGACGTGCTCTGTGTGGGCAAGGCCCTGACCGGCGGGTACCTCACGCTCGCGGCCACCCTGTGCACCGCGGAGGTCGCCCGGGAGATCTCGGCGACCGGTGTGCTGGCGCACGGGCCCACGTTCATGGGCAACCCGTTGGCCTGCGCGGTGGCGAACGCCTCCATCGGGCTGCTGCGGGCCGGAGACTGGGCCGGGCAGGTCGCCAGGGTCGGTGCCGGCCTGCGCGCCGGTCTGGAGCCCTTGCGCGCCATGCCGGGTGTGGCCGACGTACGGGTCCTCGGCGCGATCGGCGTGGTCCAGCTCGATCACGAGGTCGACCTCGGGGCGGCGACCGCCGCCGCGGTCGCGCAGGGGGTGTGGCTGCGCCCGTTCCGCGACCTGATCTACACGATGCCGCCGTACGTCACCGACGATGCCGACGTGGCCCGGATCGCGACCGGGGTGGCGGCGGCGGTGGCGGCTGGCTGAGTCGGCCCGGCGACCGGGTCGACGGGTTACCCGGGCGGGTCGACCGCCCGGACGAGAAGAGGGGAACACTCCGATGGAGAGCTTCGGTACCCGGCTGCACCGGGCGATCACCGAGCGGGGCCCACTCTGTGTGGGCATCGACCCGCATCCGGGTCTGCTGGCGCAGTGGGGCCTCCCGGACGACGTCGACGGGCTCGACCGGTTCAGCCGAACCGTGGTGGAAGCCATCGGTGACCGGGTTGCGGTAGTCAAGCCTCAGTCGGCCTTTTTCGAGCGGTTCGGGTCCCGAGGTGTGGCGATTCTTGAGTCAACTATCCGACAGTTACGAGATGCCGGCTCGCTCGTTCTGCTCGACGTCAAGCGCGGCGACATCGGCTCGACGGTGAGCGCGTACGCCGCCGCGTACCTTGATCCATCCAGCCCCGTGTATGTCGACGCGGTCACTGCGAGCCCGTACCTCGGGGTCGGTTCGCTGGCGCCGATGTTCGAACTGGCCGCCCAGCACGGCGGCGGGGTTTTCGTGCTGGCCCTCACCTCCAACCCCGAGGGTGCCGCCGTGCAGCGGGCCGTCACGGCCGACGGTCGCACCGTGGCGCAAACCGTGATTGACGAGATTTCCCAGCTCAACAGGGGTGCGTCCCCGCTCGGGAGCTTCGGTCTGGTGGTCGGCGCGACCATCGGTGACACCGGTCACGACCTCTCCGGTGTGGGCGGCCCACTGCTCGCTCCGGGGCTCGGCGCGCAGGGTGCCGGTGCGGCCGATCTGCGGACCGTCTTCGGTTCGAGCCTCGCCTCGGTGCTCCCGTCGTACTCCCGGGAAGTGCTCTCGGCGGGCCCTGACGTGGCCGCGCTGCGGGCCGCCGCGGACCGTGTTCTGGTCGACTGCCGGGCCGTTCTGCCTGCCCGGTGACTGACTGACGGGTCGGTCACTCTACGGTGATCATGCGGCCCCCACGTTGCCGAAAGCTCCGTTGGCCGCTAGTTTTCCCCGCGCTGGGAACCATGGACCCCTTGGTTCACAGCGACACCACGTTTCACAGATGCGGCGGTGCGCCCCGCCCGCCGCGATAGGGACCTGAGGAGAACTGGTGCCGCTCCCGTCACTGACCCCCGAACAACGCGCTGCCGCGCTCGAGAAGGCCGCGGAGATCCGCAAGGCCCGTGCTCAGCTGAAGGAGCAGCTCAAGCAGGGCAAGACCACCCTCGGTGCTGTCCTCGAGCGGGCCGAGAGCGACGACGTCGTCGGCAAGCTCAAGGTGTCGGCCGTCCTGCAGGCCATGCCGGGTATCGGCAAGATCCGGGCGACCCAGATCATGGAGAAGCTCAAGATCGCCGACAGCCGTCGCCTGCGTGGCCTCGGCGAGCAGCAGCGCAAGGCACTGCTTGGAGAGTTCGCCGCCAACTGAACCTGGCAGCGTGTAGAAACAAGCAGTGAGCACGGATGACGAGGCGCGCCCGGCGGCTCGGCTCACTGTCCTGGCTGGACCTTCGGGTTCCGGCAGGGAGAGTGTCGTCGAGCTTGTCCGGGCGCGTTCTCCGTCCGTGTGGATCCCGGTCGCGGCAACCACCAGGCCGCGCCGGGAGTCGGAGATCGACGGGGTGGACCGCGTCTTCCTCGCCCCCGCCGAGTTCGATCGACGGATCGTCGACGGCGAGCTGCTGGAGTGGTCCCGGATGGGTCCGCACCGCCGGGGCACCCCCTTTCCACCGCTGCGTGCCCGGCTCGACGCCGGGCAGCCGGTGCTGCTCCCGCTCGACCTGCGGGGCGTCCCACTGGTCCGGGCGCGCCTGCCCGATGCCCGGCTGGTGTTGCTGAGCCCACCCGGGTATGCGCCCGACGTCACGGTGGCCGCCACCGTCGCGTACGCGCTGACTCACGACCAGACCGAACGGGTGGTTGCGGAGCTGGTAGGCTTACTCGGTTCTTCTTATCCGGATCCGGCCTGGTCACGCGTGCGTGGCTGACGGTCGGCCGCCGTTGAGACTCAGCACCGCGTCCGCGCGGCTCGAAAGACGCAGAGGTTAATTCGTGGGATCCATCGCCAACCCCGAAGGCATCACCAACCCGCCGATCGACGAGCTCCTCGAGAAGACGACGTCGAAGTACGCGCTGGTCATCTTCGCCGCCAAGCGCGCGCGCCAGGTCAACGCCTACTACAGCCAGCTCGGTGAGGGCCTGCTGGAGTACGTCGGCCCGCTCGTCGAGACCACCCCGCAGGAGAAGCCCCTCTCCATCGCCATGCGCGAGATCAACTCGGGCCTGCTCACCGCCGAGCCGACCGACCAGCCGTAAGCCCCCGCTGGCCGATGTCCGCCTCGATCGTCCTCGGGGTCGGGGGCGGCATCGCCGCCTACAAGGCGTGCGAGCTGCTGCGACTCTTCACCGAATCGGGTCACCGGGTTCGGGTGGTGCCAACCGCGTCGGCGCTCCGCTTCGTTGGAGCGCCGACCTGGGCCGCGCTCTCCGGTCAACCGGTCGCCGACGACGTCTGGACCGACGTCCACGAGGTGCCGCACGTCCGGCTCGGTAAGCAGGCCGACCTGGTGGTGGTCGCGCCGACCACCACCGACCTGCTGGCCAAGGCCGCCCACGGTCTCGCCGACGACCTGCTGACCAACACCCTGCTGACCGCCCGCTGCCCGGTCCTGCTGGCCCCGGCCATGCACACCGAGATGTGGGAGCACCCCGCCACCGTGGCCAACGTGGCCACGTTGCGCTCCCGCGGGGTGCGGGTCATCGAGCCCGCCGTCGGCCGGCTCACCGGCGCCGACACCGGCAAGGGCCGACTGCCCGACCCGGCGGAGATCTTCGCCGTCGCCGGTCGGCTGCTGGCCCGCGGCGACTCCGCCCCCGCCGACCTGGCCGGTCGCCGGGTGGTGGTGACCGCCGGCGGCACCCGCGAGCCGCTCGACCCGGTGCGTTTCCTGGGCAACCGCTCGTCCGGCAAACAGGGGTACGCGTTCGCCCGCGCGGCTGTCGCCCGGGGTGCCCGGGTCACCCTGATCTCGGCCAACGTCGGCCTTGCCGACCCCGCCGGGGTCGACCTGATCCGGGTGGGCACCACCGCCGAGTTGCGGGAGGCGACCGTCAAGGCCGCCGTCGAGGCCGACGCGGTGGTGATGGCGGCGGCGCCGGCCGATTTCCGGCCCGCGACGTACGCGACTGGCAAAATCAAGAAGTCGGACGACGGTGTCGCACCCACCATCGAGCTCGTCACCAACCCGGACATCGCGGCGGAGCTCGGCCAGCGCAAACGGCCGGGGCAGGTGCTGGTGGTGTTCGCCGCCGAGACCGGCGACGCCGAGGCCAACGGTCGGGCGAAACTCGCCCGCAAGCGGGCCGACCTGATCGTGGTCAACGAGGTCGGTCCGGACCTGGTCTTCGGCGCCGACACCAACACGGTGACGGTCATCGGCGCGGACGGCTCGGTGAGCCGGCTGCCCGAGCAGGCCAAGGAGGCGGTGGCCGATTCCGTCTGGGATCTCGTGGTGGCGCGGCTGCCCGGCCGCTCCTGACGGGTGGAACAGAGCACAACCGAACCCGACAGCGGCCGCAGTGGTGATTAAACTTCCGCGGAACGACTTCATACGCTTAGGAGTGCCGTGACACGCCGTCTCTTCACGTCCGAATCGGTCACGGAAGGCCACCCGGACAAGATCGCTGACCAGATCAGCGATGGCATCCTCGACGCGCTGCTGACCGAGGACCCCCACAGCCGCGTGGCCGTGGAAACCATGATCACCACCGGTCAGGTGCACATCGCCGGTGAGGTGACCACCAAGGCGTACGCCGACATCCCGACGATCGTCCGCCGGACCATCCTCGACATCGGGTACGACTCGTCGAAGAAGGGCTTCGACGGGGCCTCCTGCGGGGTGAGCGTCTCCATCGGCGCGCAGTCCGAGGACATCGCGCAGGGTGTGGACAACGCTTTCGAGTTGCGCACCGGGGCGTCGGAGAGCGCGCTGGACGCGCAGGGCGCTGGCGACCAGGGCATGATGTTCGGCTTCGCCTGCTCGGAGACGCCCGAGCTGATGCCGCTGCCGATCGCGCTCGCGCACCGGCTGGCCCGCCGTCTCTCGGCGGTGCGCAAGGACGGCACGATCCCGTACCTGCGGCCGGACGGCAAGACCCAGGTCACCATCGAGTACGAGGGCCTGCGTCCGGTCCGGTTGAACACCGTCGTGGTGTCCAGCCAGCACGCCGCCGACATCTCGCTGGACTCGCTGCTCACCCCGGACGTGCGCGACCACGTGATCGCCCCGGAGCTGGAGAGCCTCGGTCTGGACACCGACGGCTACCGGCTGCTGGTCAACCCGACCGGCCGGTTCGAGATCGGCGGCCCGATGGGTGACGCCGGGCTGACCGGCCGCAAGATCATCGTCGACACCTACGGCGGGTACGCCCGTCACGGTGGCGGCGCGTTCTCCGGCAAGGACCCGTCCAAGGTGGACCGTTCGGCGGCGTACGCGATGCGCTGGGTGGCCAAGAACGTGGTCGCCGCCGGTCTGGCCGAGCGGTGCGAGGCGCAGGTGGCCTACGCCATCGGCAAGGCGCACCCGGTGAGCCTGTTCATCGAGACGTTCGGCACCGAGACCGTGCCCGTCTCGTCGATCGAGAAGGCCGTCACCGAGGTGTTCGACCTGCGCCCCGCCGCGATCATCCGGGACCTCAACCTGCTCCGCCCGATCTACCAGCAGACCGCCGCGTACGGCCACTTCGGCCGGGAGCTGCCGGACCTGACCTGGGAGAGCACCGACCGGGCCGCCGACCTCAAGTCGGCCGCGGGAGCCTGACCGCCACCAAGCGCAGCGACCGGCGACCCGCGGACGGGTCGCCGGTCGCGCGCGTCTGCGTGGACGTCGGACTGGCGCACCTGGACCGGCCGTTCGACTACCTGGTGCCGGCGGAGCTGGACGAGGTGGCCGTGCCCGGTACCCGGGTCAAGGTGCGCTTCGCCGGGCAACTCGTCGATGGGTGGCTGCTGTCACGCGCCGACGACTCCGGACACACCGGCCGTCTCGCGTACCTGGAGAAGGTGGTCTCCCCGGAGCCGGTGCTGGCCCCGGAGATCGCCCGGTTGGCCCGGGCGGTCGCCGACCGGTACGCGGGCAGCCTCGCCGACGTGCTCCGGCTCGCCGTGCCGCCCCGGCACGCGCGGGTGGAGAAGGAGCCACACGACGAGCCGCCCACCCCGGCGGCCCCCATCGGGGCGGTCGACCCGCGCGGGTGGCGCGACTATCCGGCCGGGCCGGCTCTGCTGCGGGCGCTCACCGACGGCCGGGCGCCCCGCGCGGTCTGGTCGGCGCTGCCCGGCGAGGACTGGGCGGCCCGGTACGCCGACGCCGTGGCGGCCACCGTCGCCGGTGGGCGCGGCGCGGTGGTCGTGGTGCCCGACGCGCGTGACCTCGACCGTCTCGACGCGGCGCTCACCGGCGTTCTCGGCCCGGGGCGGCACGTGAGCCTCTCCGCCGCGCTCGGCCCGGCCCGGCGGTACCGGGCGTTCCTCGCCGCTAGCCGCGGCCGGGTGCCGGTGGTGATCGGCACCCGGGCGGCGATGTTCGCCCCGGTGGCCCGGCTCGGCCTCGTCGCCGTCTGGGACGACGGTGACGACCTGCACTCCGAGCCCCGGGCGCCCTACCCGCACGCCCGCGACGTGCTGCTCACCCGCGCCCACCTCGCAGAGGCCGGTGCGCTGGTCGGCGGGTACGCCCGGACGGCCGAGGCGCAGTTGCTGGTGGAGACTGGTTGGGCCCCGGAGGTCATCGCCGACCGGGCCACCGTGCGGGCGCGGATCCCGGCCATCGCGCCGACCGGCGACGACCCGCAACTGGCCCGCGACCCCGGGGCCGCCACCGCCCGGCTGCCCAGCCTGGCCTGGACGGCTGCCCGCGACGCGCTCCGCCAGGACCTGCCGGTGCTGGTGCAGGTGCCCCGCCGCGGCTACGTCCCGTCGATCTCCTGCGCCGAGTGCCGCACCCCGGCCCGCTGCGCGCACTGCGCCGGCCCGCTCGCGCTGCCCTCGGCCGGTGGCACCCCGGCCTGCCGGTGGTGCGCGCGGGTGGCGGCCGCGTACGCGTGCCCGGAGTGCGGTGGGCGGCGGCTGCGGGCCGCGGTGACCGGCGCCCGGCGGACCGCCGAGGAGCTGGGCCGGGCGTTCCCCGACGTGCCGGTGCGCACCTCGGGGCGTGAGGAGGTGCTGACCGACGTGCCGGGCGGCGCGGCCCTGGTGGTGGCCACCCCGGGCGCCGAGCCGGTCGCCGAGGGCGGCTACGGCGCGGTGCTGCTGCTCGACTCGTGGGCCCTGCTGACCCGGGCCGACCTGCGCGCCGGCGAGGAGTCGCTCCGCCGCTGGTTGGCGGCGGCGGCGCTGGCCCGCCCGGCACCGGCCGGTCGGGTGGTGGTGGTCGCCGACGGTGCGCTCGCCCCCGTGCAGGCGCTGCTGCGCTGGGACGCCGGCTGGTTCGCCGGTCGGGAGCTGGCCGAGCGCCGCGAGCTGGGCTTCCCGCCGGCCGTGCGGATGGCGAGCGTCACCGGGGCGGCCGAGGCGGTGGCCGACCTGCTGGCGGCGGCCCGCCTGCCGGAGGACGCCGAGGTGCTCGGGCCGGTGCCGGCCGAGGAGGGCCGGGAGCGGATGTTGGTCCGGGTGCCCCGGGCCCGGGCCGCCGCGCTCGCCGAGGCGTTGCACTCGGCCGCCGGCGTCCGGGCCGCTCGTAAGGCCGCCGATCCGGTTCGTCTCCAGGTCGATCCGCTGAGCCTGTTCTGAGGTGTTTCGGCCGGTGCTGACGGTCGCGGACCTCACCCGCTGCCGGTGGCTCTCGCACACCTCGTCCGGCAAAGCGGTGGCGCCCGAGTGGTAGCATCGCCCGTCATGCCAAGGCGTTCGACGGGCTCCAGGTCGCGAGGGAGCGTCAGCCGCGCCCAGTTGGCGCCGTCGCGGGATGGCGCGACGATGGCGGGAACGCGTCGGTCGGGCGCGAGGTCGATGATGTCAATGAGCCGGTGATCAGGGGTGGACCAGTCGTGACCGTTGGACAATCGATCGTCTTCAACGGCGACCTCGGCAGCGGCAAGAGCACCGTGTCGGTCGAGATCGCCAAGCGGCTCGGCATGCGCCGGGTCAGCGTGGGGGACCTCTACCGGGAGATGGCGCAGCAGCGGCAGATGACCGCGCTGCAGCTCAATCTGCACGCTGAGCTGGATCAGGCCGTCGACGGCTACGTGGACCAGCTCCAGCGGGACATCGCCGCCTCCGGTGAGCGCCTCATCATGGACTCCCGGCTGGCGTGGCACTTCTTCACCGACGCGCTCAAGGTGCACATGATCACCGAGCCGGGTGAGGCGGCCCGCCGGGTGCTCGCCCGCCCCTCCGGGCCGGCCGAGAGCTACGCCTCGCTGGAGGAGGCCAAGGCCAAGCTCCGGGAGCGCAGCGCCAGCGAGCGCAGTCGGTTCATCATCCGTTACGGGGTCGACAAGGCCCGGCTGCGCAACTATGACCTGATCTGCGACACCACCCGGGCGTCCGCCGCCGAGGTGATCGAGCACATCGTGGCCGCGTACGAGGGGACGCTCGGCGCCGAGGTGCTGCGCGACGGGCCGCCGCTGCTGCTGCTGGACCCGGCCCGGGTCTACCCGACCGAGGACATCGCCACCCTGCGTGGTCTGTGGGACACCGACTTCGTCGGTGGGGTGGCCGAGGCCGGCGACGAGGCCCTCGAACCGCTGAAGATCGGGTTCACCGGCGAGTACTTCTTCGTCGTCGACGGCCACCGCCGCCTCAGCGCCGCTCTGCAGAACGGCTTCTCCCTGGTCCCCGCCCAGCTGGTCGCCGAGGTCGACGAGCCGGTGGTGGGCGGGATGACGGCGATCGACTACTTCGCCGCCCAGGTGCGCCCCGGCCTGATCTACGACTGGGAGGCGGCTCACAAGATCCAACTGCCGCTGCCCGAGCCGGCGCTGCTCCGCGGCGACGCGGTGCTCGCGGGGGACCCGGCCGCCGGCGTCTGAGCGAGGCCGGGCCGACGCGCGGGGTACGCGCGCCGGCCCGGCCACCGAGTCGTACGGCGGTTAGCTGGTACGGCTCAGCCGAGGACGACACCCGTGGCGCCGACGCCGGCCATGCCGGAGAAGATGTCCTCGTAGTAGAAGCGCCAGGCGCAGATCCGCCCGGTGGGGCGGTAGCCGGTGCAGCCCGTCGACGTGAAGGTGTCGTCGATGGCGGTGTTGGTGCCGGTGGCCCAGACCTGGAGGGTGTTCGCCGCGTTCACGATCTCCACCGGGCCGCCGCTGTCGCCCTGACCGACGGCGTTGAGCTGGGCGGTGTGCTCCGCCTGGACCTGCCCGCAGACCTGGCCGAAGTCGCGCACGTTGATGCACAGGTTGCGGGCCTTCACCTGGATCGAGCAGCGGGTGCCGGAGTACGCGCCGGAGGTGCACACCCAGTTGCCGACCTGGCTGGCCGAAGCGCCGATCACCTGGTTGCTGAACTCACTGACCACGTTGCCGTTCGCGTCGGTGCTGTTGTTGAAGACCCGGCCGCCGGAGCCGGCCGACAACAGCAGGGTGTCGGTGCCGGTGTTGCGGGTGCTGACGGTGCCCATCGACTGCCCGGTCGGGTCGGTCGCGACGTTGTTGAGGTTGCCGCAGTGCGCGGCGGAGAGGATCCGCGCGTTCCCGTTCTTGAAGACCCCGAAGCCGGTCGAGCAGCCACCGCCGGTGGTGGCGTTGCGCCAGGCGGCACCACCCCACCACGGCGCGGTGTCGTCCCACCGGGTCGCGGGCGCGGCGGCGACCTTGGTCTGCACGGTCACCGGCACGCCGGCCATGGCCGACGCGCCGAGCAGCCCGTCCTGCGTGCCGACGAGCAGGCCGGCACCGTCGGCGCGTGGCCCGACCGTGGTGATCTCGTCGCCCGCCTTGGCGCGCAGGCGGTCGGCTGCGGCGAGCAGTTCCCGCTGCGAGTACGCGGCGGGCAGCACCTGGGTGGCGACGGTGGCCCGGGCGGTGGCCACCAGGCTCGCCGGCGGCTCGCCCTTCCAGTAGACCTGGAGGTGGCGGGTGGTGGGGTCGGCGACGATGCCGGCGAAGCCGGAGTTCGGGTTGCGCTCGGCCACCTTCGTGATCCGGTCGGCGGCGCTGTTCATGCGCTGCTGCAGCCGGAGCAGTTCCGACCAGGAGGCGAAGCCGCCGGGCACCGGCGTGCTGTCGACGAAGGATCCGGTGGCGGCGGCCGCCTTGCCGCCCGGTGCGGCGGTGGCGGGTGTGGCGGTCATGCCGGCGGCGAGCAGCGCGAGGCTGACCGCGGTGACGGCGACGCGACGCAGCATCGCCGCGGGGCGCCGGGTGGTCGGGTGTGGACGGATCATCGGGTACCTCTTCCCCCAGGGGTCGTGGAGCGGGCCGTGCCCGCACCAGGACGGTGGCAGGGGCGTCGATGCCATGGGGCGGATCCTGGACGGGACTGGACACCGCTGGACACCGTCGGACGGGATAACGGTCCGCAGTGGAACTGTCATACATTGGCAACCGTCTATCGAGCGGCGTGGAGCCGGAATTACCCTGCCCGTGCGCGTCCGGGGGGCCGGATGACCGGGGTGGGGGTCGCATGTCTGAGCAGTGGTTACCGTCCGGCACTCATCAGACGTCACACGGGTCAGCCGAGCTGGTCCGCCTCGGCGCCGAGGCGCAGACACTGCCCGAGCTGGCCGGATTGCTGCGCCAGCTGCGCCGCCGCGAAGCCCGTCAGCAGGGTGAGACCCTGCTGACGTACCGACAGTTGGCCGCGAAGACCGGCTGGTCGCGCGGGATCGTCGGGGAGTACTTCGCCGGCAACATCCTGCCGCCACCGGAGCGGTTCGACGTCCTGATCCGACTGCTCGGGGCCAGCCCCGCCGAACAGGGGGTGCTGGCCACCGCACGGGACCGGGTGGAGGAGCGACGCCGACGCCCGAGCCGGGAGCACGCGAGCACCGGGCGGGCGGTCGCGCGGGCCGGGGTCGGCGGCCCGCGCGCTGGCGTCACGTCCCCCCGGTTCCCGACACCCCGCCAGCTGCCCCCGGCGCTGCCCGGCTTCGTCGGGCGGGCTACCCAACTCGCCACGCTCGAGGCCGAGTGCGCCCGCGCCGTGGCACCCGGGAACGACGGCACGGCGGCGGTCACCGTCATGACGTTGTCCGGTACGGCCGGGGTCGGCAAGACGACCCTCGCCGTCCACTTCGCGCACCGGGTCGCCGACCGCTTCCCGGACGGCCAGCTCTACGTCGACCTGCGCGGGTTCGACGCCACCGGAACGGTGGTGACGGCCGTCGAGGCGGTCCGAGGTTTCCTGGAGGCCCTCGAGGTGCCGCCCGAACGCATCCCCACCCACCTGCCCGCCCAGGTGGGCCTCTACCGCAGCCTGCTCGCCGGCCGCCGGATGCTGGTGCTGCTGGACAACGCCCGCGACGCCGAGCAGATCCGACCACTGCTGGTCGGCAGCCCGACCTGCCTGGTCCTGGTGACAAGCCGCAACCGGCTCGCCGGGCTGATCGCGGCCGAGGGCGCAAGGCCGATCGGCGTCGACCTGCTCAGCACCGCCGAGGCCTGGCAACTGTTGGCCCGCAGGCTCGGCACGGACCGGTTGGCGGCCGAGCCGCAGGCGGTCGACGAGATCATCGAGCGGTGTGCCCGGCTACCGCTGGCGCTGGCCGTGCTCGCCGCGAGAGGTGCGGAGAAGGCGACGTTCCCGCTGGCCACCCTCGCCGCCGAACTGCGGGCGGCGCCGCGACCGCTCGACTCGTTCGACGGAGGGGACGCCGGCACCGACGTGCAGGCCGTCTTCTCCTGGTCGTACCGGAGCCTGACCCCGGCGGCGGGCCGCCTGTTCCGGCTCTTCGGCTGCCATCCCGGACCGGACATCGGGTTCGCCGCGGCGGCCAGTCTGGCCGGGCTGCCCCCGGCCCAGGTGCCCCGACTGCTGGCCGAACTGGCCCACGCGCACCTCGTCACCGAGCACGCCCCCGGTCGGTTCGGCGCGCACGACCTGCTCCGGGCGTACGCGGCCGAGCAGGTCGAACGGCTCGAACCGGAGCAGGCCCGGCGGGCCGCGATCCGTCGTGGACTGGACCACTACCTGCACACCGCGCACGCGGCGGCACTGCTGCTGCAACCGGGTCGGGACCCGGTCACCCTCACCGCCGCCGCGCCGGGTGTGCTGCCCGAGGAGATCACCGACCTCGATCAGGCGCTGGCCTGGTTCACCATCGAGTATCCGGTGCTGCTGGCGGCGGTCGCCCACGCGAGGCGGGCCGGGTTCGACGGTCACGCGTGGCAGTTGGCCTGGACGCTGGTGGACTTCCTGCAACGCCGGGGGCGGTGGCCGGACCTGGCCGTGGCCCAACGCAACGCCCTGGCCGGCGCGCAGCGGGCCGGCGACCGACCCGGGCAGGCGAACGCCCACCGCGACCTCGCCAGGGTGCTGTACCGGCTGGGCCGGGTGAACGAGGCGGCGAGGAACTACCGGCAAGCCTTGGTGATCTTCGCGGAGCTGACCGACCACACCGGGCAGGCGCGCACCCACCGGGCGTTCGGCGCGATGCTCGACGGGCTCGGTCGGCACGCCGAGTCCCTGGAACAGAGCGAGCAGGCCCTGGCGCTGTACCGGGCCGCCGGGCACGTCGCCGGGGAGGCCAGCGCCCGCAACGCGGTGGGGTGGGCGTACGCCCAGCTCGGCCGGTACGAGCCGGCGCTCGGGCACTGCCGGGAGGCGTTGGCGCTGCTGCGGACGACAGGGGACCGGCACGGCGAGGCGAACACCTGGGACAGCCTCGGCTTCATCCACGCCCGTCTGGCTGACCACCCGGCGGCGATCCGCTGTTTCCAGCGGGCCATCGGGCTGTACCGGCGGGTCAGCGACCGTTACGACGAGGCGGACACCCTGACCCGGCTCGGCGAGAGCCGGCAGGCGGTGGGAGACGCGGCCGGCGCCGCGCGGACCTGGCGGCGGGCCCTGGTCATCCTCGACGATCTCGGTCACCCGGGCGCCGAGCGGGTGCGGGAGCTGTTGGCCGGGTAGCCCGCCGGTGACGCTGGGCACACCGGCGGTGGTGGAGCGAGGTGCGCCGCCCAGCGCCCCGCCGTGCACTCCGTAGACTGGTACGGCACCGCTCGTCCACCCGAAGAAGGAGCCGTCCCGCGTGACCGTCCAGCCCATCCGTCTGTTTGGGGATCCGGTGCTGCGCACGCCGGCCGATCCGGTGGTCGACTTCGACGCCGAGCTACGTCGGCTCGTCGCCGACCTCACCGACACGATGCGTGAGCAGAACGGCGCCGGCCTCGCCGCGCCGCAGCTCGGTGTGAGCCTGCGGGTGTTCACCTTCGACGTCGACGACGTCCTCGGGCACCTGATCAACCCGGTGCTGGAGTTCCCCGACGAGGAGGAGCAGGACGGCCCGGAGGGCTGCCTGTCCATCCCCGGGCTCTACTTCGACACCAAGCGTCGGCAGAACGTCATCGCCAAGGGTTTCAACTCGTTCGGCGACCCGATGCAGATCGTCGGCACCGGCCTGATGGCGCGCTGCGTGCAGCACGAGACCGACCACCTCGACGGGGTGCTGTTCCTGGACCGGCTGGACCCGGAGGGGCGCAAGGACGCCATGAAGGCGATCCGCCAGGCCGAGTGGTACGACGCGGCGGCCCCGCCCACGGTCAAGCTCAGCCCGCACGTCGGCAACCCCTTCGGTCTGGGGCGCTGACCCGGATGCGCGTGATCTTCGCCGGCACGCCGGCCGTCGCCGTTCCCGCCCTGGCCGCCGTCGCCGCCTCCCGACACGAGCTGGTGGCCGTTGTCACCCGGCCCGACGCGCCCGCCGGGCGTGGCCGGGGCCTGTCCCGCTCACCGGTGGGCGCGTGGGCCGACGAGCACGGGGTCGAGGTGCTCACCCCGGCCCGTCCCCGTGACCCGGAGTTCCTCGACCGCCTTCGCGAGCTGGAGCCAGCCTGCGTTCCGGTGGTCGCCTACGGCGCGCTGGTGCCCCCGGCGGCCCTGGAGATCCCCCGGCACGGCTGGATCAACCTGCACTTCTCCCTGTTGCCCGCCTGGCGTGGCGCCGCGCCCGTGCAGCACGCCGTGCTGCACGGTGACGAGCTGACCGGGGCCAGCGTCTTCCAGCTGGAGGAGGGCCTGGACACCGGCCCGGTCTACGGCACGCTGACCGACGAGATCCGCGCCACCGACACCTCCGGTGACCTGCTGGGACGGCTCGCCGACTCCGGCGCCGGGCTGCTGGTGGCGGTGCTCGACGCGATCGACGACGGCACCGCCCGCGCCGAGCCGCAGCCGGCCGACGGGGTGTCGCTGGCGCCGAAGCTGACAGTGGACGACGCGCGGGTGCGCTGGGGCGACCCGGCCTTCGCCGTGGACCGGCGAATCCGGGCCTGCACACCCGCGCCGGGCGGCTGGACCACGTTCCGCGACGAGCGGGTGAAGCTCGGCCCGGTCGTCCCGGTGCCCGACGGCCCCGAGCTCAGGCCGGGGGAGTTGCTGGTGGAGAAGTCCCGGGTGCTGGCCGGCACGGCGACGGTGCCGGTACGTCTCGGTGAGGTCCGTGCCGCGGGAAAGCGGGCGATGAACGCGACCGACTGGGCGCGCGGCGTCCGGGTCGGCACTGGAGAGGACTTCGCGTGACGGCACCGGAGGGAACCCGACCGACGCGCTCCGGCCCGCCGACCGGCCGTGGCGGCGACCGCCGCCCGGTCCGGCCACCGATGGACCGACCGCGCCGCGCCGCGTACGAGGCGGTGGCGGCGGTGCACCGGGACGACGCGTTCGCCAACCTGGTGCTGCCCATCATCCTGCGGGAGGAGGGGCTGTTCGGTCGGGACGCGGCCTTCGCCACCGAGCTGACCTACGGCACCCTGCGCCACCTGGGCACGTTGGACGCGATCCTCACCGACGCGGCCGGCCGGGACGTGGCCCGGATCGACCCGCCGGTACGCGACGCGCTGCGGCTCGGGGCGTACCAGCTCCTGCACACCCGGGTGCCGCCGCACGCCGCGGTCTCGTCGACGGTGGACCTGGTCCGTTCGGTCGCGCCGGGCGCCACCGGTTTCGCCAACGCGGTGCTGCGCGAGGTGTCCAGTCGTGACGCGGACGCCTGGGTGGCGAAGCTCGCACCGTCGATGGAGACCGACCCGGTCGGGCACCTCGCGTTGGCGTACAGCCACCCGCAGTGGATCGTGCGGGCCTTCTCCGAGGCGCTCGGTGGCGATCTGGGTGAGACGGAGCGCCTCCTGATCGAGGACAATGAGCGCCCGCCGGTGCACCTGGCTGCCCGGCCCGGACTGATCGACCCGATCGAGCTGGCCGACCAGGTCGACGGTGCGCCCGGTGCGTTCTCGCCGTACGCCGTCTACCTTCCCGGTGGCTCGCCGGGCGACATTCCGGCGGTGGTCGACGGCCGGGCCCACGTCCAGGACGAGGGCTCCCAGTTGGTGGCCGCCGCGCTCGCCGCCGCACCGCTCGACGGCCCGGACGGACGGTGGCTGGACCTGTGCGCCGGCCCGGGTGGCAAGGCCGGGTTGCTCGGCGCGCTGGCCGCGCAGCGGGGTGCCCGGGTGACGGCTGTGGAGGTGGCCGAGCACCGCGCTCGGCTGGTCTCCCTGGCGACCCGGGACCTGCCGGTGGCCGTGCTGACCATGGACGGCCGTGACGTCGGCGGCGACCCGAAACTGCCGGAGCAGCACTTCGACCGGGTGCTGGTCGACGCACCGTGCACCGGGCTGGGGTCGCTGCGTCGTCGGCCGGAGTCGCGCTGGCGTCGGCAACCGTCCGACCTGCCGCCGCTGACCCGGCTGCAACGGGAACTGCTCGGCGCGGCGCTGCGGGCGGTCCGCCCGGGTGGCCTGGTCGCCTATGTGACCTGCTCGCCGCACACGGTCGAGACGCACGTGACGGTGACCGAGGCGGCCCGCCGTAGCGGGGTTCCGGTGGACTTCGTGGACGCCCGCCCGTTGCTGCCGGCCGGCATGCCCGGTCTCGGTGACGGGCCGACAGTGCAGCTCTGGCCACACCGCCACGGCACCGACGCGATGTTCCTCGCCGTCCTGCGCCGGGGCTGATCCGTTCCTCGCGTCCGGCCGGTCAACCGACCGGCCGGACGCGGGCGCTCACGCCCGGCGCGACCGGCGTTACGAAACGGGCCTCAGGTGACCGGGAGGCCCTTGGTGCCGGCGTTCTTCATCGAGCGGGTCAGGTTCCGGTCGGAGATCCAGAGGAAGCACTGCACGCCCCGGTTGCCGTTGCGCCACTCCTCCTCGTACGGCTGGTAGTAGATCGTGCCGGCGCGGAAGTCGAGCTGGGAGTTGTCCGGGACCTTGGCGTACTTGGCGATCATCGTCTGACAGGCCCGGTGGGTCCGCTTGGTGCCGCGGGTGAACTCGGCGTAGCTGGTGTCCGGCGCCTGCCACACCCCGACGAACTCGGCGTGGTGCTTGGCCGTGCAGGAGACCGGCACCATCTCGTCGATGTCGTCCTTGACCAGTTTCGGGTTGAAGCAGCGGTAGGCCAGCGGGGCCGCTCCGGACAGCGCGCCCCGGAGGCTGCCGGTGCGCAGGTCGACGGCGGTGTCGTCGATGCTGGCGATCTCGGTGACGTCGCAGCGGTACCAGCGGGCCCCGCCCGACCAGGCCTGCGGGGACGGCAGGACGACGGTCAGGCCGAGCCGCCCGGAACGCCAGTCGGCCCCCACCGCCTTGTTGACCGCCGTGTCGCACCCGGTCTGCGCGGCCCGCATGCCGGCCGAGCCGGGCTGCGGGGGCGTGCCGGCCTCGGCGCCCGGACCGGTGAGGGTGCCCACGTGCATGGTCTCCACCCGGTGCGCCTCGGTGCACGCCGTCGGGTTGTAGCCGGTCAGGAAGCCGACCTGCTGGGAGCTCTGGTGGCAGACGTCGGCGGCGGGGACGAACTGCTGCGCCGCGACGGGCGCGGGCCAGTCGTCGGTGAGGTCACGGTCGACTCCGGCGGGTGCGCCGCACCCGGCCAGCGCCAGGGCCAGCGCCCCACCGGCGAACGCCGCCAACCACCGTCGCATCCCGACCTCCCGCCGCTGCTGGCCCCCGACCGGACCCAGCCGGTCGATTGCGCCACGGCGCAGCAGCATACGGCACCGATGCTCAGATGGCGGGCAGTCCCTCCGGGCCGACGCCGCGCATCGAGCGGGTGAGTTTGCGGTCGTCGCTCCACAGGAAACAGCGCACCCCACGGTCGCCCTCCTCCCACTCCCGCTGAGACGGCGGGTAGTAGATGGACCCGGCCCGGTACGGCAGCTCGCTGTTGTTCGGTACCGCCGCGTACTCGGCGATCAGCGCCATGCAGCGCCGGTGCGCCTGCTCGGCGGACTTCGCGAACTCTGCCCAGCTGATGTCCCGCTCCTCGTAGACGCCCACGAACTCGGCGCGGTGCGGCTCGGTGCAGAGCACCGGCGCCATGTAGTTGAGGTTGTCGCCGATCAGTTTGGGGTCGAAGCAGCGGTGCGTCAGGGGCGTGTCGCCGATCAACGCGCCGCGCAGGCTGCCGGTGCGGTTGACCGCGCGGGTGTTGTCGATGCTGCCGGTCTCGCTGAGGTCGCAGCGGAACCAGCGGGCGCCGCCGGCCCAGGCGGGCGCGGACGGCAACGCGAGGGACAGCGCGAGTCGGGCCGTGTGCCAGTCGCCGCCGAGCACCTCCCGGGCCCGCTGGTCACACTCGGCGCGAGCCGTGCGCAGCGCCGACGATCCGGGTTCGGGTCGGGCCTCGGTCAGCGCGTCGGGCCCGACGAAGGTGCCGACGTGGATGGTCTCGGCCAGGTGGTTGCGCGCGCAGTCCACAGTCTCGTACGTGCTGGCCTGCACCACTGTGGCGATCCGCGGCAGGCAGGTGTCGGTGGCGGGGGTGAAGGGCTTCGGAACCCGCAGCGTCGGCCAGTCGTCGGTGAGATCACCGTCCGCGCCTCGCGCCGGCGCGCAGCCGGCCAGCAGCATCGTCGTGACGCTGGCCAGCGCCAGCGCTGGAAGCCACCGTCGCATCGTCCGCCCTCCCGTGAGCTGGCGGCCGGTCGCCGCGCCCCGCGGCGAGACCCCGGCGGGCGTGCAGCTTACGGCACCGTCCCGGTTGGAGTGTCGTCGCGTTTCCGTCGATCGGCCAGTGGCTGATGTCTGTTCGTCCGAATTCGGGGGTCCAGCGCGGCCAATTCTGCACCAATGGTCACTGCTGGGTCACAGGGCGTCCCCAAAGGTGCCGCGATGCGGGTGGCGGGTGGCCACGTTCGTACACTGGCCCCGTGACCGTACCGCCGCCGATCGTCGCGCCGAGCATCCTGGCCGCCGATTTCGCCCGTCTCGCCGAAGAGGTCCGTGCCGTCGAGGACGCCGCGGACTGGTTGCACGTCGACGTGATGGACAACCATTTCGTGCCGAACCTGACCATTGGCCTGCCCGTGGTACAGAGCCTGCGGGCTGTCACGGCGATGCCCTTCGACGTGCACCTGATGATCGAGGACCCGCGCCGGTGGGCCCCCGGGTACGCCGATGCCGGGGCGTATAACGTCACCTTCCACGCGGAGGCGTCCGACGACCCGGTGGCGCTCGCCAAGGACCTGCGCTCGGCGGGCGCGAAGGCGGGCCTGGCCATCGACCGGGACACCCCGATCGAGCCCTACCTGGACCTGCTGCCCAGCTTCGACACCCTGCTGATCATGACGATCAAGGCGGGCTTCGGTGGGCAGCGGTTCATTCCGCAACTGCTGGAGAAGGTGCGGACGGCCCGGCGGCACGCGTCGGCCGGGCACCTGGAGCTGCGCATCGAGGTGGACGGCGGCATCGCGGCCGACACCATCGAGCAGGCGGCGGCGGCCGGCGCCGACGCGTTCGTGGCCGGCACCGCCGTGTACGGGGCCGCCGACCCGGCGGAGGCGGTACGGCACCTGCGGGCACTGGCGGAACGCGCGGCGCCCGGGGCCTGAGGTGGAGCCCGACGCCGACCGCAAGGACATCATTCTCGTCGTGGACGACGACGAGGACATCGCTCGGTTCGTCGAGTTCAACCTGCGGCTGCACGGCTTCGAGGTGATCCACGCCAGCGACGGCCAGGAGGCCCTGGAGGTCATCGAGCGCCAACGGCCGGACCTGGCGGTGGTCGACCTCATGATGCCCCGGATCGACGGGTTGGAGCTGACCCGCCGGTTGCGCGCCGACCCGATGACGTCCGCCCTTCCGGTGATCATGCTGACCGCCAAGGGGATGACCGTCGACAAGGTGCACGGGCTCAGCGCCGGCGCTGACGACTACCTGGTCAAGCCGTTCGACACCGCCGAGTTGGTGGCCCGGGTCTCGTCCACGCTGCGTCGCAACAAGGAGTTCCGGGAGGTTTCCCCGCTGACCGGGCTGCCCGGCAACAGCCGGATCCGTCGGGAGATCAGCGATCGGGTCCGCAACGGGGTCGACTACGCCGTCGGTTACGTCGACATCGACCGGTTCAAGAGCGTGAACGACAGGTACGGCTTCGTGCGCGGCGACGACTTCATCTCCGCGCTGGCCCGCAGCCTGCACCGGGCGGTGGTGGGCGTCGGCCTGCCACCGGCCTTCCTCGGTCACGTCGGCGGCGACGACTTCGTGATCGTCTGCGCGCCGGACCAGGTGCGCCCACTGACGTCCCGGGCGGTTGTCGACTTCGAGAACGCCGCCGACACGCTCTACGACCAGACCGACCGGGAGCGCGGCTTCGTCGAGTTGAAGGATCGACGCGGCAACATCCGGCGGGCGGCCCTGGTCACGCTCTCCATCGGGGTCTCGCTCTCCGACGCCGGCAAGCGGTTCACCGACCCGCTCGAGGCGATCGCGGTGGCCTCGGAGATGAAGACGGTGGCCAAGAGTCAACCGGGCTCGTACGTGGCGGTGGACCGGCGTCGCGGCGTCACCTGAGCGTGATACCGCTGTGAAGTAGCTCGCCTAGGAGGCGACGGAAGCGGATCGGCGTGTAAGACTTTCCGGGTACCCACCACGCGCTGGCGGGACTCGGTGAAATTCCGAACCGGCGGTGATCCACGGTCCAACCGTGGTCAGCCCGCGACCCGGACGGCTCTGCCGTCCGGTGGACCTGGTGAAAATCCGGGGCCGACGGTTGGGGGCGGTTCGTCCGCGCCCAGAAAGTCCGGATGGGAGACAGCGCGCGGGACGGACGGGTCCGAGCCGGCCGCTGGCTTCAGCGTGCCGTGCCGACCCCCCGGGGGCGGCTGTGCCGTTCCCGGAATCCGCCACCGCCTGCCCGTGGCCCCATGGCCACCGCCTCCCTGACCGCCAGCGCGCGGACGGCGAGTGAGAGGGCAGGGGCAGCGCGATGGCCAGCGTCTCCGTTGATGAGGCGATGCGGCGTGCGATCGAGTTGGCAGCGCGCGGGCTCGGCACCACCAGCCCCAACCCGGTGGTCGGGTGCGTACTTCTCGACGAGGCCGGCGAGGTCGTGGGCGAGGGCTTCCACGCGTACGCCGGGGGGCCGCACGCCGAGATCGTCGCCCTGGCGCAGGCCGGGCGGCGGGCCAAGGGCGGCACCGCGATCGTCACACTGGAGCCCTGCGACCACACCGGCCGCACCGGCCCCTGTAGTTCCGCGCTCGTCCAGGCCGGCGTGAGCCGGGTGGTCATCGCCGTGCCCGACCCGAACCCGGTCGCTTCCGGGGGCGCCGCCACGTTGCGCGCCGCCGGGGTCCGGGTCGATCTGGGGGTACGCGGCGAGGAGGCCGAGGCCGGCAACGTCGCGTGGTTGACCTCGATGCGTCGAGGCTGGCCGTACGTCATCTGGAAGTACGCCGCCACGCTCGACGGTCGCTCCGCCGCGGCGGACGGCACCAGCATGTGGATCACCTCGGAGGCGGCCCGGATCGACGTGCACGCGCTGCGCGGCACCGTCGACGCGGTCATCGCCGGGGTGGGCACCGTGCTCGCCGACGACCCCCGGTTGACCGCCCGCAACCTGCGCGACGGCAGCCTGGCCATCCGGCAGCCGCTGCGGGTGGTCGTGGACAGCTCGGGGCGTACCCCGGCTGACGCCAAGGTCCGCGACGGCGCCGCCCGCACCTGGATCGCGACCGCCGACGAGGTCGGCGCCGACCCGGACGGCCGGGTCGACCTGTCGGCGCTGCTGGCGGCGCTGCACCAGCGCGGGGTCCGCGCGGTGCTCCTGGAGGGCGGCCCCCGGCTGGCTGGCGCGTTCCTGGAGGCCGGCCTGGTCGACAAGATCGTCGGGTACGTCGCGCCGCGGTTGCTCGGCGCCGGCCCGACGGCTCTGGTCGACGCGGGAGTGACCACCATCGCTGAGGCCATCGATCTGGAGTTCGTCGACGTTACGCAGATCGGTCCGGATCTCCGGATCACTGCTTTGCCCCGGAAAAGGGAGGGCTGAGATGTTCACCGGCATTATTGAGGAATTGGGCGAGATCGTCCGGGTGGCGCCGACGGCAGGCGATTCGGCGCTGCTGGGCGTACGCGGCCCACTGGTCACGTCCGACGCCCGCCACGGCGACTCGATCGCCGTCAACGGTGTCTGCCTGACCGTCGTGGACGTGGCCGGCGGTGTCTTCACCGCCGACGTCATGGGGGAGACGCTGCGTCGCTCCGCCCTGGGCGCGCTGCGCCCCGGCGACCCGGTCAACCTGGAGCGGGCCGCCGCCCTCGGTAGCCGGCTCGGCGGGCACCTCGTGCAGGGCCACGTCGACGGCGTCGGTGAACTGATCTCCCGGGAACCGGCCGAGCAGTGGGAGACGCTCCGGTTCCGGCTGCCCGCCGCCCTGTCCCGGTACGTGGTGGAGAAGGGCTCGATCACCATCGACGGTGTCTCGTTGACGGTCGCCGCCGTCGGCGCGGACGAGTTCGCCGTCGGGCTGATCCCGACCACGCTCAAGCTGACCACGCTCGGCGCGAAGGGCGTCGGCGACCCGGTCAACCTGGAGGTCGACGTGGTGGCCAAGTACGTCGAGCGGCTGCTCGGCGACCGGCTCACCCACGCCGACGCTCGCGGGCTGGCCTCGTACCCGGGCGGGGTGGCCTGATGGGCCCGCTCAGCTGGCTGCTGGACGCCCAGGTGCACGTCGCCGGGTCGCCGGTGCTGGCCAGGGAGATCGTCGGCAACGCGTTCGGGCTGGTCTCGGCGTTGCTCGGGTTGCGCCGGCTGGTCTGGGCGTGGCCGGTCGGCATGGTCGGCAACGCGCTCCTGCTCACCGTCTTCCTCGGCGGGGTGTTCGCCACCCCGCAGGAGCACGACCTGTACGGGCAGGCCGGCCGGCAGGTGTTCTTCTTCGCGGTCAGCGTCTACGGCTGGTGGCGCTGGCAGCGCAACCGCCGCGCCGACTCCGGGCAGGCCGCCGTCGTTCCGCGCTGGGCCACCGGACGGGAGCGACTGATGCTGCTGGTGGCCGCCGTGGTCGGCACCGCCGCGGCGTACCCGCTGCTCAAGGCCCTCGGCTCGTGGGGCCCGCTGCCCGACGCCTGGATCCTCACCGGCAGCCTGCTGGCCACGTACGGCATGGCCCGCGGCTGGGTCGAGTTCTGGCTGCTCTGGATCGCCGTGGACGCGGTCGGGGTGCCGCTGCTGCTGCGCGGCGGATTCTACCCCTCGGCCGTCATGTACCTGATCTACGGCGCTCTCTGCGTCTGGGGCTTCGCCGCCTGGTGGCGCACCTCCCGCGCCACCCGACCGGCCGCCGCCCGCACGCCCGTCTACACGGAGGCCGTCGCATGAGCGAGCGCGGCGAGCGAATCGGCAGGTTCAGGGCGAAGGTGCCTCGTGGCGTCATGGAGCGAAGCGGAGTGGCGGCATGAGCGAGCGCGGCGAGCGAATCAGCAGGTTCAGCACCGTGGTGGGTCATGACGCCATGGAACGAAGTGGAGTGGCGGCATGACCAGCTTTGGGGATATTGGGCAGGCTATCGCGGACATCGCGGCCGGCCGGCCGGTCGTCGTGGTCGACGACGCCGACCGGGAGAACGAGGGCGACCTGATCTTCGCGGCCGAGTTGGCCACGCCGGAGCTGATGGCGTTCATGGTGCGCTACACCTCCGGCTACGTCTGCGTCGCGCTGACCGAGAGCGAAGCCGACCGGCTCGACCTGCCGCCGATGCACCACACCAACCAGGATCGGCGCGGCACCGCGTACACGGTGACGGTGGACGCCCGCGAGGGCGTCAGCACCGGTATCTCGGCGGCCGATCGCGCCCACACCACCCGGCTGCTGGCCGACGCGGCGACCGACCCGACCGACCTGGCCCGCCCCGGACACGTGGTGCCGCTGCGCGCTCGCGAGGGCGGGGTGCTGCGCCGGCCGGGGCACACCGAGGCGGGGATCGACCTGACCCGGCTGGCCGGGCTGCGTCCGGCCGGCGTGCTCTGCGAGCTGGTCAACGACGACGGCACCATGATGCGCCTGCCGGACCTGGAGAAGTTCTCCGCCGAGCACGGCCTCACGCTCGTCACCATCGCCGACCTGGTCGCCTACCGTCGGCGTACCGAGAAGCAGGTCGAGCTGGTCGCCGACGCCCGGATGCCGACGAAGCACGGGGTGTTCCGGGCGCTGGGCTACCGCGCCGAGCACGACCCGGCCGAACATGTCGCGATGGTGCTGGGTGACCTCGGTGACGGCCAGGACGTGCTGGTCCGGGTCCACTCCGAGTGCCTGACCGGGGACGTGTTCGGCTCGCTGCGCTGCGACTGTGGGCCGCAGCTGGACGCCGCGCTGGCTCGGGTCGGGCGGGAGGGCCGGGGCGTGGTGCTCTACGTCCGTGGGCACGAGGGGCGCGGCATCGGGTTGCTGCACAAGCTGCAGGCGTACCAGTTGCAGGACCAGGGCCGCGACACCGTCGACGCCAACCTCGACCTGGGCCTGCCGGCCGACGCCCGCGACTACGGCACCGGCGCGCAGATCCTCTACGACCTGGGCGTGCGGTCGATGCGGCTGCTGACCAACAACCCGGCCAAGCGGGCCGGCCTGGAGGGGTACGGGTTGACCATCACCGGCCGCGAGGGACTGCCGGCCGGCGCGCACCCGGAGAACATGCGCTACCTGCGCACCAAGCGGGACCGGATGGGTCACCTGCTGGACGAGTTGGACGAGGTCTCCGAGGCGCCGCTGGGGCGTCCGGTCGCCGACGACGAGATCGGAGCATGACGATGGCGGGTTTCGGTGAGCCGGGAGTCGAGGCGGTCGACGCCGCGGGGCTGACCGTCGGGGTCGTTGCCGCCCGTTGGCACGGCGAGCTGACCGACCACATGTTGGAGCGTGCGGTGGCCGCCGCCGAGGCGTGCGGCGCGCGTTCCGTGGTCGCCCGGGTCGCCGGCTCGGTCGAGTTGCCGGTGGTCGCGCAGGCCCTCGCGCGCCGCTGTGACGTGGTGGTCGCCCTCGGCGTGGTGGTCCGTGGGGCAACCGCCCACTTCGACTACGTCTGCCGTTCGGTCACCGACGGGCTGACCCGGGTGGCGCTGGACGAGGGCAAGCCGGTGGCGCACGGCGTGCTGACGGTGGAGACCATCGAGCAGGCCCGCGACCGTGCCGGTCTGCCCGGCTCGGCCGAGGACAAGGGCTGGGCCGCCACGGTGGCGGCGCTCGACGCGGCGCTGGCCGTGCGGACGGTGGCGGCGGGCAACGCCCAACGGGTCGGCTTCGGCGGCTGACGCCCCGGGCCGTCTCCGAAGGCCCGCCGTCAGAGACGGCCGGCCTCGATGATCCGGCGCAGGAACTGCCGGGTACGCGGCTGCGTCGGCTCGCCGAGCACCTGCTCGGGCGGGCCGCTCTCGACCACCCGGCCGGCGTCGAGGAAGCACACCTCGTCGGCGACCTCCCGGGCGAAGCCCATCTCGTGGGTGGCCAGCACCATCGTCATGCCGTCGGCCTTCAGGTCGCGGATCATGGTCAGCACCTCACCGACCAGTTCCGGGTCGAGCGCGGAGGTGACCTCGTCGAGCAGCATCAGTCGAGGTGCGTTGGCCAGCGCCCGGACGATCGCCACCCGCTGTTGCTGCCCGCCGGAGAGCCGGTCCGGGTAGGCGTCCGCCTTGGCGGCGAGCCCCACCCGGTCGAGCAGCTCCCGGGCCTGCGCCTCGGCCTCCGCCCGGCTCCGCCCGTGTACGCGACGCGGCGCGAGGGTGATGTTGTCCAACACGCTCAGGTGCGGAAAGAGGTTGTACGCCTGGAACACCATGCCGATCCGCCGCCGGACCCGGTCCGGGTCCACCCGGGGATCGGAGATGTCCTCCCCGTCCAACTCGATGGTGCCGTCGTCGAGTTCGTCGAGCAGGTTGACGCAGCGCAGCAGGGTCGACTTGCCGGACCCGGACGCGCCGATCAGGGCCACCACCTGATGCTCGGCGACGGTCAGGTCGAGGTGGTCGAGCACGGCGTGCCCGCCGAACTCCTTGCGCAGGCCCCGACAGCGCAGCAACGCCATGGATCAGCCTCCCGACTGTCGGCGGGCCGCGCGCAGCGTCACCCAGTCGGTGACGGCGATCAGTGGGATCGCCAGCAGCACGAAGAGCACCCCCGCCACGATGTACGGCGTGTAGTTGAAGGTCTGGGCGGTGGCGATCTGCGCGGCGCGGACCGCGTCGATCGGCCCGGCCAGCGAGACCAGCCCGACGTCCTTCTGCAACGCCACCACGTCGTTGAGCAGTGGTGGCGCCACCCGGCGGACGGCCTGCGGCAGGACCACGTGCCGCATCGTCTGCCGGTGAGTCAGGCCCAACGAGCGGGCCGCGGCGAGTTGGCTGGAGTGCACCGACTCGATGCCGGCCCGGAACACCTCGGCGAGGTATCCGCCGTAGGTGAGGACCAACGCGATCCCGCCCAGCACCAACACCGGCGGCATTCCCTGCAACCGCAGCCCCGGCACGCCGAGGGTGAGCAGGTACAGCACGATGATCAGCGGTAGGCCGCGGAAGGTGTAGGTGTAGCCGGCGGCCAGCGCGCGGACCGGGAAGAAGACCGGCCCGCGCAGCGTCCGCAGCACGGCGAGCACCAGCCCGAGCAGCAGCGCGCCGACCGCACAGCAGACCAGCAGCCGTACGTTGAGCCAGAGCCCGCTCAGCACCGTCGGCAGCGCGTCGCGGGCGATCTCCGGATCCAGGAACGAGCGCCGGACCCGGTCCCAGCCCGGCGCCCCGGTCACCGCGAGCACCAGCAGCGTGCCGAGCGCCGCCGTCGAGGACGCCGCGACGAGCACGCTGTAGACGGTCTGTCGACGCCGGTACGCCGACCGCCGCAGCTGCGCCTCCGAGGGCACCCGATCCAGGAGGGTCACCGCAGCTCGGCCGCCCCCGCCACCTGGGCGAGCCACTTCTGTTCCAGCTCCTTCAACGTGCCCGCGGTGGTGAGTTGACCGACCGCCCCGCTCACGCAGGAGGTCAGCGGGGAGTTCTTGTCCAGCAGCAACCCGAACGCCTCGGGCGTACCGACCTGCGGCACCTGTCCGACGATCACGGCGTCGGTGATCTCCGCGCCGGTGATGTAGAAGGCGGTCGGAAGATCGACCACGAGACCGTCCAGCTGCCCGTTCTGAAGGGCCTTCTTGGCGTCGTCGTTGCTGTTGAAGACCTGCGGCTTGGCGGCCGGCTTGATCACGTCGGTGATCGCCTGGTAGCTGGTGGTGCCGACCTGCGCGCCGAGCCGAGCGTCCCGCAGTTCGGCCAGCGACGTCCGGCCGGCGATCTTCGAGGACTTCAACGCGATGACGGTCTGCCGCACCAGGTAGTACGGCGCGGAGAAGTCGACAGCCTGCTTGCGTTCGTCGGTGATGGAGAACTGGTTGATGTCGAAGTCGAAGTCCTTCGGCCCCGGCGCGATGGCGGTGTCGAACTTGACCCGGGTCCAGGTGACGTCGGCGCGGGCGTAGCCGAGCTTCTCGGCCACCGCGTACGCGACGGCGGATTCGAAGCCCTCGCCGCTGTCCGGCTTGTCCTTGGCGAACCACGGCTCGTACGCGGGCTGGTCGGTGGCGATGGTCAGCTTGCCCGGCGTACGCGTGGGCAGGCTGTCCTTCGCGCAGGACGGCGCTGCGGTGACAGTGGGGGTGGGTTCTTCGTCCTGTGGCGCGCATCCGGCGGTGGCTACGACGACGGCACCGGCGAGGGTGAGCGCGATAAGACGTGAGCGGCTGGCCATGGCGGACAGCGTAGAGCTCCATGGGCATCGATCGACAATTGTCCCACCATGTTGGTAGGGAATTGTCCGCTGGCTGGATTCCGGCAGACCCGGACGCGGGGTGCCGCCGGGGTGGCTGGAAGAATCGTCTCCCGTGAAGACGTTCGAGGAGTTGTTCGCCGAGCTGCAGGCCAAGGCCGCCGCCGGCACCCCGGGCTCGGGCACCGTCGCCGCGCTGGACAAGGGCGTGCACTTCATCGGCAAGAAGGTCGTCGAGGAGGCGGCCGAGTCGTGGATGGCCGCCGAGCACGAGGGGCCGGAGCGTACCGCCGAGGAGATCTCCCAGCTGCTCTACCAGGTCCAGGTGCTGATGCTTGCCAGTGGTCTCGAGCTCAAGGACGTCTACCGACATCTGTGAGTGCCCCCACCCCTGTTGATCGCCAACCGGATCGAAGGAGCACTCCGTCATGCTGCGTGTCGCCATTCCCAACAAGGGCACCCTGGCCGAACCGGCCGCCCAGATGCTGCGCGAGGCGGGCTACCGCCAGCGCACCGACCCCAAGGACCTCGTCTGCCGGGACGAGGCCAACGACGTCGAATTCTTCTACCTGCGCCCGAAGGACATCGCCACCTACGTCGGCTCCGGTGACCTCGACCTCGGGATCACCGGGCGCGACCTGCTGATCGACTCGGCCGCGCCGGCCGAGGAGGTCGTCGATCTCGCCTTCGGCCGGGCCACCTTCCGCTTCGCCGCCCGCCCCGACGACATCGCCTCCGTGCAGGAGCTGGGCGGTCACCGCATCGCCACCGCGTACCCGGGGCTGGTCGAGCGGCACCTCGGCGAGGTGGGCGTCAAGGCCGACGTGATCCGCCTCGACGGCGCGGTGGAGAACGCCGTACGCCTCGGCGTCGCCGACGTGATCGCGGACGTGGTGGAGACCGGCGCGACCCTGCGTCAGGCGGGCCTGGTGGTCTTCGGCGAGCCGCTGCTGCGCTCGTCGGCGGTGCTGGTCCGGCGTGCCGGCGCGCCCGCGCAACCGCAGGCCGAGCAGTTGCTGCGCCGCCTGCACGGTGTGCTGGTGGCCCGCCGCTACGTGATGCTCGCCTACGACGTGCCGGCCGGTCTGCTGGACCGGGCCAGCGGGCTCACCCCGGGCATCGAGTCGCCCACCGTGTCGCCGCTGCACCGCGAGGGCTGGGTGGCGGTGCAGGCGATGGTGCTCCGCGACGACGTGCACCGCATCATGGACGAGCTGTACGAGTTGGGCGCCCGCGCCATCCTCGTCACCAACATCCACGCCTGCCGCCTCTAACCTCCAACCCCACCCCACCCACCCCACCCCCGCCCCGCCACTTCAGGCCCCCGCCCGCGTCGATCATGGAGTTGTGGTGGCCGATTCAGCCGCATTTGCTCCTTTCGTCCACCACGACAACTCCATGATCGACGGGGCGGCGGGTGGCCTGGTGGCTGCTGGGAGCGGAAGATCGTGCTCGATCATTGACGTAGTGGCCTCGATCTCGACTCAGGCCACTGGATCCTGGATCCAGCACGATCTTGAGCGTGCTGGTCACCCTCGGGTCGGGGTGGTGGCTCGGCGGGTGGTGCGTTCGATGACCGAGCGCGGATGGCAGACTGGTGGGGTGAGTGAAACCGAACTGGTCCGCCTGAAGCCCCGCCGCATCCGCGTGGTCTGCTGGTCTGCGGCGGTCGCCCTGGTGGTGGTGTTCGGTCTGGTCGCTACCTCGCTGAGTGGCCCGACCGGCGATGGTTACGGCAGCTTCCAGCGCGGTGACCAGATCGCCATGATCGGCCTGGGCGTCTTCGGGGCGCTCGGCTTCCTGCTGTTCACCCGTCCCCGGGTGGAGGCCGATGCCCGCAGCATCCGGGTCCGTAACGTCGTCAGCTCCTACGAGCTGCCCTGGGAGGTTGTCCGGGGCGTCCGCTTCGATCGGGGCGCGCCGTGGGCCAGCCTGGAGCTGCACGACGATGACCTGCTGCCGATGGTCGCGTTGCAGGCCGCCGACAAGGAGCTGGCCGTCGACGGGGTCCGTGCGCTGCGCCGGCTGCACGAGGCCCACCAGGTCCGTCTCGCCGAACGCGCCGTCGGCCGCTGACCCGGCGGCGGCACCGCCTACGCCGACCCGGCGGCGGCACCGCCCACGCCGGTTCGCGGCGGCACCGCCTACGTCGGTTCGCGGCCGAACCGCCTACCGTCGGTTCGCGGCCGGATCCGTGCAGCGGCCGGGCCCGCCGTGCGCCCGGAACCCGCCCACCGTCGGCTCGCGGCCAGAACCGCCCAGCGGCCGGGCCCGCCGTGCGCCCCTCGCCAAGATCTAAACAAATTCCCTGAAACTGCTCCCTCCCGGCGGCCCTGAGGCAGCAGTTTCAGGGAGAGTGCGCGGATCTTGAAGCGGAGTGCCAGGGCGCACCCAAGCGGCGCGGCGCGGAACGTACGGGCCGGTCCCCGGTTGTGCCTGGCCGCAGGTCGTGCCCGGTTTGGGGGTCGTCGGGGCGCCGGTGTAGTGTTGTCGAGTCGACCAGGCTGTCTCCGCGTGCGAGCAGACAGCCTTTTGAAGCGGAGCGCCTGCTCCCACCCGAGTCGCCGCTACGGTGGCCGGGTCCGGTCACCGGTTCCGGGCATGTCCTGGTGCTGGATGCGCGATCCTTGTGGTCGTGCTGACCGGTCGAGCGGGCCCTGGCATATGCCGGGGCCTTCTGCTTTTCGGGTCGGTTCCCTCCCGGGAGCCGCAGGGGTCGGCGACAGAGCAGAAACGACTCGAGGAGGCCCCATCAGCGTCGAACCACGCGTGAACGAGCAGATCCGGGCACGTGAGGTCCGACTGGTCGGCCCAGAGGGTGAGCAGGTGGGCATCGTCCCGCTGGAGCGCGCTCTTCAGCTGGCCGCGGACGTCGATCTGGACCTGGTCGAGGTTGCGCCGATGGCGCGCCCGCCGGTGTGCAAGCTCATGGACTTCGGCAAGTTCAAGTACGAGAGCGCACTCAAGGCGCGCGAAGCGCGGCGTAATCAGCAGCAGACCGTCATCAAGGAAATGAAGCTTCGGCCGAAGATCGACCCGCACGACTACGAGACCAAGAAGGGTCACGTGGTGCGGTTCCTCAAGGCGGGCGACAAGGTCAAGGTGACGATCATGTTCCGCGGTCGCGAGCAGAGCCGCCCGGAGCTGGGTTACCGGCTCCTGCGCCGGCTCGAATCCGAGATCACGGAACTGGGATACGTCGAGGCCGCTCCGAAGCAGGACGGCCGAAACATGATCATGGTTCTCGCTCCGCACCGGGCCGTCAAGGCTTCCGCGGTCGCCGCCACGGCGTCTCGCGGTGGCCCTCGGGACCGGGCCGCGGACGAGTCCGCCGCTCCGGCAGCCGATGACACCGCGGCGGTCGGCGAGACCGCAGCAGCCGGTGACACCGGCACCGCCGCCACCAGCGGCGAGTAACAGGGGAGAAGACGTTCCACATGCCGAAGATGAAGAGCCACACGGGTATGGGTAAGCGGGTCAGGGTGACCGGCAAGGGCAAGATCGTTGCCCAGCAGGCCGGCCTTCGCCACAACCTGGAGAAGAAGCCCTCCACCCAGACCCGCCGGCTGACCGGCACGGTCGTGCTGGCCAAGGCCGACGTCAAGCGCATCAAGAAGCTGCTCGGCCGCTGACGCGCGCCACCTAACGTAATTAGGAGTTGAGATGGCACGCGTCAAGCGGGCTGTAAACGCCCAGAAGAAGCGTCGTACCCTGCTGGAGACCGCGAGTGGTTACCGCGGTCAGCGCTCCCGCCTGTACCGCAAGGCCAAGGAGCAGGTGCTGCACTCGATGCAGTACGCCTACCGGGACCGTCGCGACCGCAAGGGCGACTTCCGGCAGCTGTGGATTCAGCGGATCAACGCGGGCGCCCGGGCCAACGGGATGACCTACAACCGTCTGATCCAGGGCCTGCGTCTGGCCGGCATCGAGGTCGACCGCAAGATCCTGGCCGACATGGCTGTCAACGACGCCGCCTCCTTCGCGGCGATCGTCGAGCTGGCCCGGGCCGCGGTCACGGCCGAGGGCACCGGCGGCGCGGCGGCTCAGGCCGCCTGATCCCCACGCACCAGAGCGAGGCGTCTCCCGTTTCGGCACCGCCGTTCGGGGGGCGCCTCAATCGTGCCCGAGGAGCGCACACCATGGCTTTCACCCCGCGTACCCCGAGGGTTGTCGCCGCCCGCCGCCTGCAACGCCGCCGGGACCGCGACGCCACCGGCCGTTTCCTGGCCGAGGGCCCGCAGGCGGTCCGCGAGGCCCTCGCGCGGCCGGAGGTGGTCACCGAACTGTTCGGTACGACCACCGCGCTCGACCGGTACCCGGAGTTGGCCGCCACGGCGGCCCGCGCCGACGTGCCGGTCTCCGAGGTGACCGACGACGCCCTCGCGGCGCTCACCGAGACCGTCGCCCCGCAGGGGCTGGTGGCCGTCTGCCGGCACCTGGACGTCTCACTGGAACAGGCCCTCGCGGGTGCGCCCCGGCTGGTGGCGGTGCTGGCCGATGTCCGTGACCCGGGCAACGCCGGCACGGTGCTGCGCACCGCCGACGCCGCCGGTGCGGGTGTGGTGGTCTTCGCCGGGGACGCCGTCGACCCGTACAACGGCAAGTGTGTGCGGGCCTCGGCCGGCAGCCTCTTCCACGTCGACGTGGTGCGCGCCCCCGACCCGGTCGCGGTGGTCGACGCGCTGCGTGCCGCCGGGCTGTCGATCTTCGCCACCACCGGGTACGGCGACAACGACCTGGATGATCTGACCGATTACGGTCGGCTCGTCGGGCCCACCGCCTGGCTGTTCGGTTCCGAGGCGCACGGGCTGCCCGAGGAGTTGACCACCGCTGCCGACACCACGGTGCGGGTGCCGCTGTACGGGCGCGCGGAGAGCCTCAACCTGGCTGCGGCCGCCGCGGTGTGCCTGTACGCTTCAGCGAGAGCACAGCGCTGAGGGTGAACGCCTCGGCGTGACTGACAGCAGGGGAGAGCGTCCGTCCATGAACGCGCCACGGCGTTCGTTTAGCCAGCCCGCCGGTGTCGGCGGGCGGCGGGCCTGACCTGCTCCCTGCGCAACTCCTACCGGCGGGCTGCGGCACAGCCGCGCGTCCGTAGACTCGCCTAGCCGCCCCGGTGAGGGCTGGCGCCGCCGTGAGGGAGTGCCCGTACGCCATGAGCTACCGCAACGATCCGTACGACCCGAAGCAGGTCGCCCTGCTCGACCCCGCCGCCCTGGACGAGGCCGTGGCGGACGCCACGAAGGCGTTCACGGCGGCGACCGACCCGGACGCGCTGACCGCGCTGCGCTCGGCGCACCTGGGTGACCGGTCACCGGTCTCCCTGGCCCGCCGGGAGATCGGCGCGTTGCCGCCGGCCGCGAAGTCCGACGCCGGCAAGCGGGTCAACGAGGCCCGCCGGGCGATCGAGACCGCCTACGCCGACCGTGCCGAGGTGGTGGAGCGCGAGCAGGCCGAGCGGGTGCTGGTCGAGGAGCGGGTGGACGTCACCCTGCCCTACGACCGGCGTCCGCGGGGTGCCCGGCACCCGTTGAGCACCCTGATGGAGTCGATCAGCGATCTCTTCGTCGGGATGGGCTACGAGGTGGCCGAGGGGCCCGAGGTCGACCTGGAGTGGGTCAACTTCGACGCGTTGAACATCCCCGCCGACCATCCGGCGCGCGGGTTGATGGACACCTTCCACATCGCACCGGAGGGCTCCGGCCTGGTGCTGCGTACGCACACCTCGACGGTGCAGACCCGCACGATGCTCAGTCGCAAGCCGCCGATCTACGTGATCGTGCCGGGTCGCGTCTACCGCACGGACGAGATCGACGCCACCCACAGCCCGGTGTTCCACCAGGCCGAGGGTCTGGTGGTCGACAAGGGCATCACGATGGCCCACCTGCGGGGCACGCTGGACCACTTCGCCCGGGCGATGTTCGGCCCGGAGGCGAAGACCCGGTGGCGGCCGCACTACTTCCCGTTCACGGAGCCGTCGGCGGAGTTCGACGTGTGGTTCCCGGAGCACCGTGACGGCCCGCAGTGGGTCGAGTGGGGTGGCTGCGGCATGGTCAACCCGCGGGTGCTGCGTGCCTGCGGCGTCGACCCGGAGGTCTACTCCGGATTCGCCTTCGGCATGGGCATCGACCGGACCCTGATGGTCCGGCACGGGGTCAGCGACATCCGCCATCTCTTCGAGGGCGACGTGCGGTTCAGCCGCGCGCTCGGGACCGGGGCGTAGGCGATGCGGGTACGAGACACGGGAACGGTGGTCTGAAGTCATGCGAGTTTCTGTCAGTTGGCTACGGGAGTATGTCGATCTCCCCGCCGACCTGCCCACCGGTGATCTGGAGCAGGCCCTTGTCGACCTCGGTATCGAGGTCGAGTCCGTGGTGGACCTGCGCGAGAGCGTCACCGGGCAGCTCGTCGTCGGCGAGGTGCGCGAGATCGAGGAGCTGACCGGCTTCAAGAAGCCGATCCGGTTCTGCCGGGTGGACGTGGGTGCCGCCAACGGCACCGGCGAGCCGCAGGAGATCGTCTGCGGGGCGCGGAACTTCGCCGTCGGTGACCGGGTGGTGGTGATCCTGCCCGGTGGTGTGCTGCCCGGCGGGTTCGCGATCGGCGCCCGTAAGACGTACGGGCACAACTCGGCCGGCATGATCTGCTCGGCGAAGGAGCTGGGCCTGGGCGACGACCACTCGGGCATCATCGTGCTGCCGCCGGACGGCGCGGCCAAGCCGGGTGACGACGCGCGGCCCGTCGTCGGCCTCGACGACGTCGTGTTCGAGCTGGAGATCACCCCGGACCGGGGGTACGCGCTGAGCCTGCGCGGCCTGGCCCGGGAGCTGTCGCACGCGTTCGACGTGCCGCTGCGCGATCCCGCCCTGGTGCCCGCCCCGACCGGCACCGAGGCGCCGGCGTATCCGGTGGAGGTCCGCGACACGGTCGGCTGCGACCGGTTCACGGCCCGCCTGGTGCGGGGCGTCGACCCGGGCGCGCCCACGCCGTCGTGGATGGCCCAGCGGCTCGTGACGGCCGGCATCCGCAGCATCTCGCTGCCGGTCGACATCACCAACTACGTGATGTTGGAGCTGGGCCAGCCGATGCACGCCTTCGACGCCGACCGGATCGCCGGGCCGCTGGTGGTCCGTCGCGCCGAGGCGGGGGAGAAGCTGACCACCCTGGACGGCGTCAACCGGGTGCTCACCGCCGACGACATGGTCATCTGTGACGACACCGGCCCGATCTCGCTCGCCGCGGTGATGGGCGGCGAGAGCAGTGAGGTCGACACCGGAACGACCACCAATGTGCTCTTCGAGGCCGCCCACTGGGATCCGGCGATGGTCGGGCGCACCGCCCGTCGGCACAAGCTGTTCAGCGAGGCCGCGAAGCGCTGGGAGCGGGGCGTCGACCCGGCCGTGCCGCTGGTCGCGATGGAGCGTGCCGTGCGGCTGCTCACCGAGCACGGCGGTGGCACCCCGAGCGCGGAGATCCTCGACATCAACCACGTCCGGCCGCGTAGCCCGATCAGTCTGCCGGCGGACCTGCCGACCCGGCGGGTCGGTGTCGAGTACCCGCCGGCGCGGGTGGTGGCCCTGCTCGAGCAGGTGGGCTGCACCGTCGCGCAGGGCGCGGACCGGTTGTCCGAGGACCCGGGCGCGGTCGGCGTGGCCAGCGGCGTCGGGACGGTGCTGAGCGTCACCCCGCCGACCTGGCGGCCCGACCTGACCGACCCGGCCGACCTGGTCGAGGAGGTGGTCCGCCTCGACGGGTACGACCGGGTGCCGTCGGTGCTGCCGACCGCGCCCCCGGGGCGCGGATTGACCCCGCGGCAGCGTCGCCGCCGGGCGGTCGCCGGGTCGCTGGCCGAGCGGGGGTACGTGGAGGTGCTCGCGCACCCGTTCGTGTCGCCGGAGCTGGCCGACCAGCTCGGCCTGCCGGCCGACGACAGTCGTCGGCCCGCGGTGCGGTTGGCCAACCCGCTGTCCGAGGAGGAGCCGCTGCTGCGTACCACGCTGCTCGGCCCGCTGCTCGGCATCCTCAAGCGCAACCTCGGCCGGGGTAACCGCGACCTGGCCCTCTACGAGATCGGTGCGGTCTTCCACCCGCGCGTCGGCGCCGGCAGCCCGCCGGCGATGGGCGTGGACCGTCGCCCCACCGACGAGGAGTTCGCCGCCGCCGACGCGGTGGTGCCGGCGCAACCGGTGCACGTCGCGGTGGTGCTCTCCGGTGACCTGGACCCGGCCGGCTGGTGGGGGGCGGGTCGACCGGCCGGCTGGGCGGACGCGATCGAGGCGGCCCGGGACGTGCTGGCCGCCGCCGGGATCCCCGACGAGCGGGTCGAGGTGCGTGCCGCCGAGTACGCGCCGTGGCACCCGGGTCGCTGCGCCGAGCTGCGGGTCGACGGCTCGGTGGTCGGACACGCCGGTGAGTTGCACCCGGTGGTGGTGGCGACGCTGGAGCTGCCCCGCCGCACCAGCGCGATGGAGCTGAACCTCGACACGCTGCCGCCGACGCCGGTGACGCCGGCGCCGACGGTTTCCGGGTTCCCGCCGGCGTTGATCGACGTGGCTCTGGTGGTGGACGAGTCGGTGCCGGCGGAGCAGGTGCGCCGGGCGCTGGAGGCGGGTGCCGGTGAGCTGCTGGAGGACGTGCGGCTGTTCGACGTGTACTCGGGCGCGCAGCTCGGCGAGGGTCGCCGGTCGCTGGCGTACAAGCTGACGTTCCGGGCACCGGACCGGACGCTCACCGTCGAGGAGGCGGTCGCGGCACGGGACGCGGCGGTCGCCGTCGCGGCGGAGCGGCTCGGCGCCACCCTGCGCGGCGCCTGACGCGACCACGACGGCCCCGGTACCCCGCAGCGGGTACCGGGGCCGTCGTCGTGTCGCCGTCGGCTCCGGCGTGTCGGGCTTCCGACAGGCAACGCCGACCTTCGTCGCCCGCGGCGGCGTCCCCCGGCAGGTCGCGATGGCCGGGCACCAGGCATCCGTCCTCGCTGGCATGCGTCGGCGTCGATCCGAGGTGGCGTTCGGGTGGCCGGGCGAGGCCTGGGCGTCGACGTCGCCGACCGTCTCACGAGCCTTTCCGAGATCGACACGAATCGGTAGCCTTGCCTGGCGAAGGGGTGAGCGCCGACGCCTGTCGCAGGCCTTCAGGTCAAGGAGCAGCGCATGATCGAGGCAATCGTCGCCGGAGCGCTCGTCAAGATCGCCGAGGGGTCCGGGGCTGCTCTCGTCGACATGATCCGGCGGCGGTTCGTCGGCAGGGACGAGCCGGCGGGAATGCTCGAATCCCTGGACCGGGTCGCGCGGGGCGACGCCTCGGCGGACGACGTGGCTCAACTCCGTGCGCTTCTGGCCCGTCTCGCGGCGGAGGATCCCGAGTTCCTGCGGGAGCTCCGGCATCCGGCGACGCCGGCTGGCAGCACGAACGTGGTTGCCTCCAGCAACGTGGGCAAGCTGGTGCAGGCCCAGCGCGTCGGCGACATCACGATGTAGCCGGAAGGTGACCGACATGGAGCCCGCCTCCGGAAGCTCGTCGCGCAACGTCGCCGAGGGCCTGGTGGCGCACCAGGTCGTCCAGGTGGGCACCTCCGGCGCGATCTACGTCGAACAGCCGCGCACGGCCCCGCGCGCGCCCGAGCCACCGCACATGCTCCCGGGCGGCATCGGGAGGATCGTCGGCAGGCACCACCTGCTGCACGAGATGGACGAGGCGATGACCGCGCCGGGCTCGCGCTGCTGCATGCTCTGGGGGTTGGCCGGCTCGGGGAAGACCACCCTCGCGGTGGCCTGGGCCAGCTCGCGCATCGCCGAGTATCCCGACGGGCAGTTCTTCGTCGACATGCGCGCGTACTCCGGCACACCGCGCATTGAGGCCCGGGACGCCCTGCGGAGCTTCCTGGCCACGCTGGGGATCAACCGGTCCGACCTGCCGGACGACGAGGCGGAGTGGGGCGGCGTCTTCCGGGCCGTCACCGCCGGCCGGCGGTGCCTCGTCGTCGTGGACAACGTGGGTTCCTACGAGCAGGTTCGGGACCTGGTGCCGGGCTTCGGGTCGGTGTTGGTCGTGACCAGCCGCCGGGCGATCCCCGAGATGAGCGTTCGGCACGACGCCCGGGTCATCAAACTTCCGTTGCTGACCCTTGACGAGGGGGTGGAGCTCATCGCCGAACGTGTCGGGTTTGTCCGCGTCGAACGGGAGCAGGCCGCCGCCCGGCGCATCGTGCGGCTTCTGGAGGGGCATCCGTTGGCGCTGGCCATCGTCTCGGCGAAGCTCGCCATCCAGACCACCTGGACGATCGACGACGCCGCGAGGGGGATCGAGGAGGAGCAGAGCCCACTTCGGTTCCTCGATGACGCTGGTCTGGGCATCGAGGTCGGACGCGTCATCTCCTGGTCGCTGGACGATCTCGACGCGGCGACGACGAAGGTTCTGTACGTCGCGTCCATGCTGCCCAGCAACGAATGCTCGGTCGCGGTGCTGTGCCTCGTCCTCGACCAGCCCCGGCGGGTGTGCGACCGCAGTCTCCAAGCCCTGTGCCTGGCCTCCCTCATCGACGAGATCAGCCCTGGCCGATACCGCTTCCACGACCTGATGAAGGCATATCTCGCGGAGACCCTCGGGCAGGCGCTGGACCCCGCCGAGCAGGAGCTGACCGCGCGCCGCATCCGCACCGTGTACCTGGCGTTGAGCTACGTCGCCGATCGCGCCATCGACCCACACCGGGATTCCCTGCCGGTGGACCGCGAGCTGCTGGCGGTCGTCGGGTCGGTCAGCTTCACCGTGGCGCAGGCCCTCTCCTGGTTCGAGTCGATCACCGCGTCCATGACCTACCTCATCAAGGCGGCGCGCGCCGATGAGGACCTCGCCTTCATCACCCGGTTCGCGCGGGCGGTCAACACGTTCCTCTACTGGCGACAGGACGTCACCAGAACGGTGTCCGTCCAGCGGGAGGCGGTCGCCGCGGCGGCCGCCGGTGACCCGGCGATGGAGGCGTTGTCCCGACGCGCCCTGGGACGGGCCCTCGCGGACATCGGCGAGCTTGAGCCGGCGAAGGAGCAGTTGCGCGCCTCCATGGCGCTGGACGCGGCGTCCGGCGACGATTCGGGTCGGGCGTCGTCACACCACGCCATGGCCGAGCTCTGCCTCCGATCGGGTGACCACCGGGAGGCGCTGCGCTGGGGGTTGCGGGCGGCCCGGGAATCCAGGAGCGGCAACAACGTCGTCCGTGAGGCCCGGGGTCTGTACGACGCGGCCCGAGCCCTGAACGAGACGGGTCACCATTCGTGGGCCCGGGGGCTCGGCCTGCGCAGTCTCGCCATGTGCGAGGAGCGCGGCAACGACTACGGCCGGGCTCTGGCCCTGCGTCTGCTCGGCGCGACCGGCCTGCGGTCGGGCGAGGTCGAGGAGGGCTGCACCTGGTTGGAGCGGGCCTGGCGGGTGGAGGAGTCCCTCGGCAACTTCCGTTCCGTGCGGACGATCCTGGGCCAGCTCGAGCAGGCGTACGGTCAGTGCGGGAACGTGAGCGCCGTGGAAGAGGTCCGACGGGCACTGGCCCGTCTGGAGCACTACCCGGATCTCACCCAGTCGACGTTGGTGGTCGGGAGTCCGGCGACATGAGCCCTCGGTACGCGCCGCTCGTCCCGGCTGATGAGCTGGCCAGCCCTGCGTCCTATCGGCAACTGCGGCGGGAGCGGGAGGTCGCGAGGTTCCGCCGCGAGATCGAAGCGATGGTCGACGGTGCCTGCCGGGCGGAGGCGGACGGCCCGCTCCTGCGGAACACCTTCACGTCGCTGAGCGGGAACCTCGCGGACGAGGGTGCTCTCAGCTTCGCCG
Organism: Micromonospora sp. NPDC047644; assembly: GCF_040704315.1. Classification (NCBI taxonomy): domain Bacteria; kingdom Bacillati; phylum Actinomycetota; class Actinomycetes; order Micromonosporales; family Micromonosporaceae; genus Micromonospora; species Micromonospora sp. NPDC047644. Next base: position 30,597 of record NZ_JBEYSY010000015.1, on the reverse strand, counting down.
GGCTCGTCCCACCGGAGCGTTTCGACAGCGCGCGGCGGGCGTACGACTCGGCGATCGACACCAGGGGCAGTCGTGGCTCGCTGCACAGCTACCTGAACGTCGCCGACGCGGGCTCCCTGGTCGCGCACCCCGACTTCCGGGAGGCGTTCTCTCATCCCCTGCTGGTCGCGCTCGTCGCGCACGCCCTCGGCGGGCCCGTCAAGATCATCGACTTGCGGGCCAAGGACACGCAGCCACTGGACGTCGTGGCGCGGGACAACACCCTGCACGTCGACAACAGCCCCTTCATGGACGAGTTCAAGGTGATCGTCACCTGGACGACGGGCACCGGTCGAGGGCCCTCGGGGCAGGGGCTCACCTACCTGCCCCGCACCAATCGGCTCCTGCGGCAGTGCTTCGTGGACGACGACGGCACCGTGTGGAGCGACGAGGACAGCTGCATCTTTCCCTCTCAGGCCCGGGTGGACGAGGCGCTCGCCGCCCAGGCCCGTTTCTTCGACGACGGCCTTCCGCGGGTCGTCCATCTTCAGGACATCGCGGCACCGTGTCACACGATCTTCGCCGCGAGTCGGCTGGTCCACCACCGGTACCGTACGTCCGCCGGCGGGCCGCGCAGCGCGATCATGGCGGCGTTCCACCGGACCGACGAGGGCACCGGCTTCCTCGGCGCCGAAGACCTTGCGGGGTCGGCTCTCGACCGGTTCCTGTTGGCGACCGGGGACGGGCGCCCCTTTCTGGAGCTTCTCGCCGACGAGATGCCGCGGATCGTCGCGGCGCTCGCGGCCGCCGCGTCCCGGCCCGGTTTCGTCGTCGAACCGGACCGGCATCTCCTGCGCGACGAGGGCTTCCGCGCCTGGTACGAGCGGCAGAGCGCCGGTGTCTCCCTCGACCGGCTGCGCCGCGCCACGCTCGCCTCGGCCGCCGCCGCCGACACGCCCATCGTGCAGCGCCTCGTTCTGCGCATGCAGTACGACCTGCAGGGCGCCCTCAACATGCCGCTCTACACCGACCTGCGGGAGGAGGTGCGGAAGCGGGCGCGGATCGTGATCCGGGAGATGACGCCGGAGCACATCCGCGACATCGTCATGCGGCACGACCTCGGTGCGGTCCTGCGCACGGAGTCCGTGGCGCCGCCCCGGCCGGTCAGCGAACTCGCCGAGGAGCTGCGCGGCGCGCTGGTCGCTCTGCGTCGGCTCCTGCCGACGGACCTCGCGTCCCGGCCCGCCGGCCCGGTCTGGGGTTCGACCGACGGGAGCGCGGCCGCGCTGTCCCTGCGGCGCTTCATCGTCGACCTGTGCGTCGCGGCCGCCGACATCGCCGACGACGCGTCGCTGGCCACCGGGTGTGTGTTCGGTGCCCTCGGCTCCGTGCTGGCCGACGACCTCTTCGACCTGGGCGCTGCGGGCCGCGAGGTCACCGCCGAGTTGTTCGGGATCTACCTTCGGTTGGCGGCCCCCTCACTGGGCGAACGGTGCCCGGCGCACCCGGAGAAGGACAAGCTGGACACCTATCTCAAATCCGTGAACGAGGAGAGGCAGACCGCCAAGCTGGCGTCCGAGGTCTGGTTTCAGGCCGCCTCCGCCGAGGTGACCGCGCGTAACGACGACTTCGTTCGCACGCTGCTGCGGCGTGTGCTGCCGCCGGGGCGACCGTCGCCGGAGTCCGGCGATCTCGGCGCGCTGCTGGCGGATCCCGCCGCGCTGGGCGCGTACTACTGGGAGCGGGTCCTAACCGGGAAGTCGGTGGCCGTGCGCTTCGGTGCTGCCGATCTCGACACCCTCGACGGCTACTTCGGGCCGACGGCCGGCCGGAGCCTGCCGGAGACTGTCGCTCGGCTACGCGAGGAGACCACCCCGGGCTCGCCGGCCGCGCACCTGCTCCGCGGCATCGAGCGGCTCGCGTCACGACGGGGCCAGTCGCATGCCGAGGCGTGCCGGGACGTCATGGGCCGATTGTCGGCGCACTGGCCGGACCTCGCCCGACGGTGTCGGGGCGGCCCGGATGCCGCACCGCTGCCGGCCGATCGCATCCTCGCGGCGCTTGACGGTGCGATCGGCGTCGCCGGCAACGAGGGCCGGCGCCCGCGCCACTCGTCGCCGGGCGTCGGCGGGCCCGGGGCGGGTTCGGCCGAGGTGTTGTTGACGACCGCCGAGGCGCGGGAGTTGGCCCGCGTCTACATGCTCGCCCGGCTCTGCTTCAGCGCTGAGGAGTTCCGGGTCGCACAGCTGCTGGCCGGTGATCCACGAGTCCGGTACGCCGTCCTCGCCACCCATCTGTACCTGGTCTCCGAGGTGTCACGGTCGGCGGCGGAACTCGTCCACGGCTGGGGCACCGCGAAGATCCTGCTGCCCTTCACCGAGGCCTTCGTCAACGTCTCCGGCTACTCGTCGTCCGTCGTCGATCTCGCGCCGAACCCGAAACTGATCACCGTCATCAGCAACAACCTGTTACCGGCCGTGGCCGGCGAGTTGCTGCGGCGGGACGCCACCGTCGACGAGGTGGATGCGGACATTCTGGCCGCAGGTGTCCAGGCAGCCGTACAACGAGGCGTCTTCGACGTCACCATCGGCCTGTTCCACCAGGCCGACCAGGGGGACGTGGTGTCCCTGTCCGGCCTGAGTCGGCGGGTCTGTCCGGCGGTCCGGCCGTTCGGCGCGTTCTGCCGGCGTTGGTTGCCGTACTTCTTCGACCGTCATCCCAGCGCTTCGAAGCGAGCCGGTACGCCGGGGGCGAACTGCTGGGCCTGATGGCCGTGCACCCGGAGTGTGACTTGTCGCCGCGACCGGACAGCCAGGCCGGGCATCGGACCGGGCGCTCACCGCCGAGGAGACGGTCGCGGTACGGAAACGCGTCGTTCGCTGTCGCGGCTGATCGCCTCGGCGTCACCGGGTGCGACGCCTGACGGATCTCGACGGGTCTCCTCATACGGGACGCCGGAGGAGACCCTCAACCGTCGCTGGATTCCAGGTTGCCGAGCTTGCGCAGGTTCGACAGATCGCGGACGGTGATCCGTCGGTAGTCGGTGTCGACCAACCCGTCGTTTCGCAGCTCGCGAAGTGCCTTCTGGATCGCCGTCTCGGACGCGCCACAGATGGTGGCGAGGTCGGGCTGGGTGAGTCGTACGTCGATGACGATGCCGTCCAGCCCCTGCCGGCCGTGGGTGCGGCACAGCTCGGCGATCACCCGGGCGACACGCAGCTTCACCGGGTAGGAGGTGAAGTCGATCCGGCGTCGGTTGGACCAGCGCAGCCGGTCGGACACCATCGCGGCGAGTTCGAGAGCGGCGTCGGGATGTTCGGTGAGGAACCGCTTGAACCGGTCCGGCTGGATCACGCTGTACCGTGCTGGCCCACATGTCGTGACGGTCGCGGAGCGCGGTGCGTCGTTGAGCGCGGACATCTCACCAACGAGATCACCCCCGACCCGGAGCGACAGCAGGGCCGGCCGACCGTCCGGCAACGTCGCGGTGACCTTGGTAAGGCCCTCTTCGAGGAGCACCAGGTGTGATTCGCGGGTGCCCTCGTGGATCACGATCTGCCCGGCGGGCACCTGACGGCGGACGCCCAACCCCAGGAGCGCCGTCCGCACCTGCGGTGTGAGCCGTTGCAGAAACGTGCCGTAGGGCCACTCGCCGCCGGATATCGCGCGTGGTCGTCGCATGTGTGGCATCAACCCCCTCGTCCACCGACAGGTGCCGTAGCGTAGCCGTTCCTGCGCGCAGCGCGATGCCCCCGTTTCGGTGGCGATGTCGACCAGGAGGCGGACGGCAATCAGCGCAAGCACGGCCAGCGGTGACCATTGGAGGGTAAGCAGCAGCTCGACAACATCTGTCCTCATGCGACAAGGACACCGCCGCGGTGCACAGCCGACACCCGCACAGGATGGGATGACCGTTTTTCGACAGTCCCAGGCGATGCCGTACTTCTACGGGATCCCGACCGGTCCCCGACGGTTCGATGGCTCCTGCGGTGCTCGCCGCTGGGCGAGCCGGGTGACGAAGGGCGGGACGTTCGATGCGACATCCTGAGCGACGACTGTTGATTTCCGTCGATATGGAGCGCTACAGCCGACGCAGCAACCTGCAGCAGTACGAGGCGCAGCGGCACTTTCGGGAACTGCTGCACGAGGCGGCTGACGCGGTCGGCCTGGACCGCGTGGCCTGGGTCACGCAGCAGGCGGGCGACGGCGAGTTGGCGGTCGTGCCACGCGAGGTGTCCGAGTCCCGGGTCATCGGCCGGTTCGTGCCGGAGCTGAACCGGCGGCTGCGTAACCACAACAGCAGCCGCGTCCCGGCCGCCCGCATCCGGTTGCGGGTGGCTGTGCACCAGGGGCTCGTGCACCTCGACGGCGCGAACGGCTTCCCCGGCAACGCCGTCGTCTTCGTGTGTCGGCTGTGCGAGGCCGACCCCGTCAAGAAGGCCCTGGCGGCCTTTCCCGGGGCCGGGGTGGCGCTTGTCGTCTCGACCGAGATCTTCCGGGACGTGGTCAGCGAGTATCCGGAGGAGATGCGACCCGAGCGTTTCGTGCGGATCGAGGTGGACCATCCGGACAAGGAGTTCCGTGAGTACGCCTGGCTCTGTGTGGTGGACGAGGATCTCACCGCCGCAGCGGTCCCCGGCGTTGCGGCCGCCGCGGGGGAGCGTGCCGAGCCGGCCACGGAACGGCAGGTGGAGCCCGCCGAGGAGAAGACCGGCGACGGCGCGACGGAGCGCGGGCCCCGGTCAGCCGGCCCGGCCGACGCATCTGGACAGAGCATTCGTACCGGGGACGTCCACGTGCGGGGGCAGAACGCGATAGGCCAGGGTGCGACGGCGATCGGCTCGATTGGCCGCGACGTGAACTCCGCCCCGAGGCGGGGCGGGTCCCGATGATCGGGCGACACCCCTCCACGGCCCCCGGCACCGATCGGGACCTGGACGACCTCTGGCACGACGGGCCGGAGGAGCCGCCCGGCGGCGACCCGCTCGGTGACGCCGTGGCCGACGGGACGCCGGACGGATCGACAGTCCCGGCATCGTCTGATGGTGTGGAGGAGCCGGGCTCGGCCGAGACGCAGCCGGAGGAGCCACCAGAGGGGGAGGAGGCGGACGAGCCCGAGGACATTCCTGACCCCAGGGACGTGCTGCGTCGGCTCGCCGGTCTGCTGGGCGCACCAAGCATCGATGTCGGCGACGTCCGAGTCCAGGGGCAGAACGCCACAGGCCAGGGCGCCGTCGCCATCGGCACGGTGAACGTCACCACCGCGCGGTCCGACGGCGCCGGGCGCGTCTGGTTCGAACCGATCGCCGGCGCCACCGTGCGCGAGATCGCCAACGGGTACGCCCACGCAGCGAGTGACCAGCGACTCGACCACCACCTCCAGCGCCACCACCTGGTCTGCCTGTCCGGCACGGTCGGGAGTGGACTGTCCACCTCGGCGACCCTGGCCGTTGCCCGCAAGCACGGATCCGACCGGGTGTGCGCCCTCGGTGTCGAGCAGTTGTCCGACCTCCTCGGGGCGGGGGAGTCGTTGCCCGGCGGGCACGGCTACGTGCTCCGCCTGAGCGAGGTGGTTCTCCGCGAGGTCGACGGTTTCACACTCGTCGCACTCGCCGCCAAGGCCGCGACGGCGGGCATGACGGTGGTCCTGGTCGGGGACTTCTCCCAGCGGAGGCACGACTTCGTGGGCCACGTCGTGGAGCACCGGCCGGCCTCGTCCGTCGAGGTGTTCCGGGCGCAACTCCGCCACCAACTCCGCGGGCGGTGTGTCGGGTGGTGCGAGGCCGCCTGCGACGGGAGTTGTCTGGAGCGGTACGTGGATGTGGACTGCGTCGGACATCCACTGCTGTCGGCGTACCTGGCCGGTGAGCCTCGACCCGGCGAGGTCCTGAAGATCGTCGAGATGATCGCTCGCACCGTTCCCAGGGCTGTCACCCTGACCGAGCGGTTGGAGCAGTTGTTGCCACTCCAGCTTCGCGAGCGGGCCGTCGAGATCCTCGACGTGCAGTCCAACGGCGAGGAGGTCGACGGCTTCACGCACGAGGAGGTGCGCGCGTTCCGCCTCTCGTGTGCCGTACTCGCCGGACAGCCCGTGGCAGAGATGCACCAGGCTGCCCAACGTCTGGCCCGCCTGGGCTTCGACGACGTGACGTCCACTGATGCACCACTTCGTGGGTCGGCGATCGACGCCCTTCTGGGGTCGACACTGAGCCAGGCCGTCACCCGGCTGCACGAGGTACGCGTGCCGGGTGGGTGCCGGATCGAGTTCCCGGCGGGCACCGAGCCCCTCAGGTCCGCGTTGCTGGAGGTCGCCTGGACCGATTGGTGGACTCCCGAACAACTCCTCGACTGGCTGGCGGATCTGATCCGCGGTGACGTTCCGGCGGTCCGACAGGCCGCCGCCGGGGCGATCGGGTGGTCGGCGACCCGCGACGTGCAGGCAGCCCTCGACACGGTGGGAGTGCTGGCCCGGGAACGGCGGGCCGGGGTCCGGCAGGCCGCCGCGATCGTGCTCGTGGCCATGGCGATGCAGCCGACGCTGCACCATCGGGTCCGCACCGAGGTCGACCGGTGGGCCGCCGGTCCGGCAGCTCACCTACGCGACACCGTGGCACGCGCGTACAGCCTCGGGCTGGCCCAGCTCTGGCCGGACGCGGCGCTGGTGCAGTTGCGCCAGGTGGCGCACGCGCGGATGCAGCGATGGAACAACTCGGTCGTCCGCGGGCTCGTCGAGGTGTACCGCAACGGGCACGCGGCGAGCGTCGTACCGGCGCTCGTGGACTGGACCGCGTCCGCCGACCCCGAGGTGCGGCTGCACGCCGCGCGGACCCTACGGGTGCTCGCGGACCGCTGGACGGAGCCGCCGAGAGAGCACTGGCCCGAACTGCTGCACCTGGTCGACCAGGGCACGATCCGGCTGGCCGACCTGGCCGTGCTCTGGGCGACCGCCCTGAGCCTGCCGTGGACCGCGTACCGCTCGTGGCGGACCCTCGGATTCTGGCTGGACCGGGCGGACCGGCAGCCGGCCGTCGCCGTGCACTGCCTCGAACTGGTGCGTCACGTGATCGCTGGGCAGCCCGCCTTGCGTCATCGCCTGGACCATCAGCTCCGCCACGTGTGGCGTCCCGTGCTGCCCCACAACGACCTGCTCGACGAGGTACGACGACTTATCGATGAGGAGATCCGATGACGATGAATCCGCCTGGCGGCCCGGGCACGAGGCCACCCATTCCGACGCAGGTGCAGGGTCGCCGGTGGTGGCACGCGTTCTTTCCGCCAGCCGAGCTTCCGGTGCCGCCGCCTCCGCTGCCGCCGGTCGTGCCCACCACCGCGACGTTTCGGCAGGACGTCCCGGGGCCGATCCTGGTACCGGCGAAGGGGGACGCGTTCGACTTCCGGCTGCACGTGGTCTACACCTGGACCGCGCAGAACATGGCGTCCGAGGAGCTTCGGCTCCGCGCCGAGCGTTACCTGGGTTGGGCCGCCGGGATCGTCCGGGAACAGGCGGTCGATCTGGCGCGTGCACACGAGCCGCACCGTTCGCATGATCTGGAACGCGCCCTGAACGGCCATTTCGCCGGTCAGCGCTGGCCGCGTGAGGGTGTGACGCCGCACTTCGGCGTGCTCGTCCGCGTCAGCCCGGACGAGCGGGTCCGGGAACGCCTTCGGCCGTACTGGGAGGATCGGATCAGGCTCGAGTGTGATCATGAGTTGCAGAAGATCAGGGCGACCCAGGCGGACGAGCTGACTCGTCGCTGGTGTGCGGTGTTGCAAAATCTCGAGGGCGATCCGGTGACCTCGCATGCGGCGCGGTTGACCGGGGAGCAGTTCGCCGAGGTGTTCCGCCGATATGTGGAGGAACGTCGAGAGACTGTTCCCGACCTCGTCAAACTGCTCCGTGAGGCGGTGCGTGGACATGGTGATCTCGGCATGGGACCGAGCGAGTACACGGAAGCATGGGATGCGGCCCTGAGGACGTACGAGCGTCAGCACGGGCTGTCCGAGCGGGTGAACTGACACGCGGTGTCCTCTGCCAGGATCGTCTGGCAGAGGACGCCCAGGGCGTTGATCGGCGTGATTCATCTGTTCATTACCATGCACTGCACTGCATGAACTTGCACTCGTGAGTCGTCCTTGTTAATCTTCGCTGCATAGTCATGCGGAGGTGGGTATGGGGATTCGAGTCGCGGTTGCCGGAGCGAGCGGGTACGCCGGGGGCGAACTGCTGCGCCTGATCGCCGGGCACCCGGAGTTCGACCTGGTCGCCGCCACCGCGCACAGCCAGGCCGGGCACCGCGTCGACGTGGTGCACCCGCAGCTCACCGGGCTCGACCTGGTGCTCGGCGAGACCGAGCCGGCGGTCCTGGCCGATGCGGACCTGGTCTTCCTGGCCCTGCCGCACGGCCAGTCGGCGGCTCTCGCGGCCCAGCTCCCGGCCGAGGTGCGGATCGTCGACCTGGGTGCCGACCACCGGCTGGCCGACCCCTACGCCTGGGCGCAGTACTACGGTGGCACGCACGCCGGGCAGTGGACCTACGGCCTGCCCGAGTTGCCCGGTCAGCGGGAGCTGATCGCCGGCTCCACCCGGGTGGCCAACACCGGCTGCTACGCCGCCGCGATCACCCTGGCGCTCGCGCCGCTGATCGCCGACGGCGCGGCCAACCCCGCCGACGTGGTGGTGGTCGCCGCCTCCGGCACCTCCGGCGCCGGCCGGGCGGCCAAGGCGCACCTGTTGGCCAGTGAGGTGATGGGCGACCTGTCGCCGTACCGGGTGGGCACCCACCAGCACGTCCCGGAGATCAAGCAGGCCACCGGCGCGACCGGGCTGTCGTTCACCCCGGTTCTGGCGCCGATGCCGCGCGGCATCCTGGCCACCGTCACCGCGGTGCCGGCGCGGGGCGTCGACCCGCAGGAGGTGCTGGCCCGGGCGTACGCGGACGCGTCGTTCGTGCACGTGCTGCCGGAGGGCCGCTGGCCGCACACCGCCGCGACCCTCGGCTCCAACTCGTGTCACCTGCAGGCCACCGTCGACGTCGACTCGGGTCGTCTGATCGTGCTCAGCGCGTTGGACAACCTGGGCAAGGGCGCGGCCGGTCAGGCCGTGCAGAACGCCAACCTGATGCTCGGCCTGCCGGAGACGACGGGCCTGTCGATCTGGGGGGTCACCCCTTGAGCGTCACCGCCCCCCGGGGGTTCCGGGCGGCCGGTGTGGCCGCCGGGCTCAAGACCGGCGGTGGCGCGGACGTGGCCCTGGTGGTCAACGACGGTCCGGACGCCGGTGTCGCCGGCGTCTTCACCACCAACCGGGTCAGGGCCGCGCCGGTGCGCTGGACCCAGCAGGTCGTGCAGGGCGGTGTGGTCCGCGCCGTGGTGCTCAACTCCGGTGGCGCCAACGCCTGCACCGGTCCGGCCGGCTTCCAGGACACGCACGCCACCGCCGAGCACACCGCCGCCGCGCTGACCTCGGTCAGCCCCCGGTTGATTCTCGGCGCGGGTGATGTCGCGGTCTGCTCGACCGGCCTCATCGGTGAGCGGCTGCCGATGTCGAAGCTGCTGCCGGGTGTGCGCTCGGCGATCCGAGGGCTGTCCCGCGACGGTGGCCCGGCCGCCGCCGAGGCGATCATGACCACGGACACCCGGCCGAAGACCACTGTGGCGCGGGGGAGCGGCTGGACGGTCGGCGGCATGGCCAAGGGCGCCGGGATGCTCGCGCCCGGGATGGCCACCATGCTCTGCGTGTTGACCACCGACGCGGTGGCCGGGCCGGCGACGCTGGACACCGCGTTGCGGGCGGCCACCCGGGTCAGCTTCGACCGGGTCGACTCCGACGGCTGCATGTCCACGAACGACACGGTGCTGTTGCTGGCCAGCGGCGCCAGCGGCATCGAGCCGACGCCGGCCGAGCTGGCCGCCGCCGTCACCGCGGCCTGTCACGACCTGGCCCAGCAGTTGGTGGCCGACGCCGAGGGCGCTACCAAGCAGGTCGCCATCGACGTGGTCGGCGCGGCGGACGAGGACGAGGCGGTCGAGGTGGGCCGTGCGGTGGCCCGCAACAACCTGGTCAAGACGGCGCTGTTCGGCAACGACCCGAACTGGGGCCGGATCCTCGCCGCCGTCGGCACCACCACTGCCGCGTTCGAGCCGGACGAGGTGGATGTGGCGGTCAACGGGGTGTGGGTGTGCCGGGGCGGCGCCGCCGCCGAGGACCGCTCGAAGGTCGACCTGACCGGGCGGGACGTGACCATCCGGATCGACCTGCACGCGGGTACGTCGGCCGCGACGATCTGGACGAACGACCTGTCCCACGCGTACGTGCACGAGAACTCGGCGTACTCGACGTGAGCGCGAGGAACGCAGCGCAGCGGAGTCCCGCAGTCGCGAACGGAAGGCGGGCGCGGTGAGCGCGAGGAACGTAGCGCAGCGGAGTCCCGCAGTCGCGAACGGAGGGCCGGTGCGGTGAGTCTCAGCAGCGATTTGGCTCGTGCCCAGGTCAAGGCCGAGACGTTGATCGAGGCGTTGCCCTGGTTGGCGCGCTTCACCGGCTCGACGGTCGTGGTCAAGTACGGCGGCAACGCGATGACGGAGCCGGAGTTGCAGCGGGCGTTCGCGGCCGACATGGTCTTCCTGCGCTACGCCGGCCTGAAGCCCGTGGTGGTGCACGGCGGCGGTCCGCAGATCTCCGCCATGCTGGGTCGCCTCGGCATCGCCAGCGAGTTCCGGGGTGGTCTGCGGGTGACCACCGCCGAGGCGATGGACGTGGTCCGGATGGTGCTGGTCGGTCAGGTGGGCCGGGAGCTGGTAGGTCTGATCAACTCGCACGGCCCGTACGCCGTCGGACTCTCCGGCGAGGACGCCCGGCTGTTCACCGCGGTGCGGCGTCCGGCGTACGTGGACGGGGTGCCGGTCGACGTCGGTCAGGTCGGGGACGTCGAGTCGGTCGACGTGTCCGCGGTGACCGACCTGATCGAGGCGGGTCGGATTCCGGTGATCTCCACGGTGGCGCCGGACGTGGAGGGGGTGCTGCACAACCTCAACGCGGACACCGCCGCCGCCGCGCTGGCCATCGCGTTGCGGGCCCGCAAGCTGGTCGTGCTCACCGACGTGGCCGGCCTGTACGCGGACTGGCCGGACACCAGCAGCCTGGTCTCCGAGATCGCCGCGGACGATCTGGCGAAGCTGCTGCCCAGCCTGGAGTCGGGCATGGTGCCGAAGATGGAGGCGTGCCTGCGGGCGGTGCGCGGGGGAGTACCCGCCGCGCACGTCGTCGACGGCCGGGTGGCGCACTCGACGTTGCTTGAGGTGTTCACCTCGGAAGGGTTCGGAACGATGGTGGTGCCGGGAGACGGGACGGACGCGACATGAGCACGTTGGCGCAGCGGTGGAAGCAGTCCATGATGGACAACTACGGCACGCCGCCGATGGCGTTGGTCTCCGGTCACGGCGCGGTCGTGGTCGACGACGCCGGCCGGGAGTACCTGGACCTGGTGGGTGGCATAGCGGTCAACGCCCTCGGTCACGCCCATCCGGCGGTGGTGGCGGCGGTGTCGAAGCAGGTCGCGACCCTCGGACATGTCTCCAACCTCTATGTGGCCGAGCCGCCGGTGGCCCTCGCCGAACTGCTGTTGGCGCTCGCCGGCCGACCGGGTCGGGTGTTCTTCGCCAACTCGGGCGCGGAGGCGAACGAGGCGGCGTTCAAGCTCTCCCGGCGCACCGGCCGCACCCAGGTGGTGGCCACCAGGGGCGGCTTCCACGGCCGCACGATGGGCGCCCTCGCGCTGACCGGTCAACCGGCCAAGGCCGACCCGTTCCGGCCGCTGCCGGGCGAGGTGACGCACGTCGACTACGGCGATGTCGCCGCTCTCGAAGCCGCCGTCTCCGAGGCGACCGCCATGGTGATCCTGGAACCCGTCCAGGGGGAGAACGGCGTGCTGGTCCCGCCGGCCGGTTACCTCGCCGAGGCCCGGCGGATCACCGCCCGGCACGGCGCGTTGCTGGTCCTCGACGAGGTGCAGACCGGTGTCGGGCGTACCGGGCACTGGTTCGCGCACCAGGCCGAGGGCGTGGAGCCGGACGTGGTCACCCTGGCCAAGGGGCTGGGTGGCGGTCTGCCCATCGGAGCGACGCTGGCCTTCGGCCCCGCCGCGGACCTGCTCACGCCCGGCTCGCACGGCACCACGTTCGGCGGCAACCCGGTCAGTTGCGCGGCGGCGCTCGCCGTGGTGGCGACCATCGCCAACGAGGGCCTGCTCGACAACGTCAAGCGGGTCGGCGAGCGGTTGCGGCGCGGCATCGAGGCGCTGGGCCACCCGCTGATCGGCGAGGTACGCGGCTCGGGGCTGCTGCTCGGTGTGGCGCTCACCGCGCCGGTGTCGTCGGTGCTGGCCGAGGCGCTGCGGGAAGCCGGCTTCCTGGTCAACCCGGTGCAGCCGGGTGTGATCCGGCTGGCCCCACCGCTGATCCTCACCGCCGCCCAGGTGGACACCTTCCTCGCGGCGCTGCCCGCCGCCCTGGACGCGACCGCCCCGGCCGCTGCCGGCGCGCAGACCGCACCAGCCACGCTGACCACCACGACGGGGACGACTCGATGACCCGGCACTTCCTGCGCGACGACGACCTCTCGCCGGCCGAACAGTCCGCTGTCCTCGACCTGGCGGCCGGCATGAAGACGGACCGGTTCGGCCACCGGCCGCTGGTCGGCCCCCGCTCGGTGGCGGTGCTCTTCGACAAGCAGAGCCTGCGGACCAGGATCTCGTTCGACGCCGGAATCGCCGAGCTGGGCGGGCACCCCCTGGTGGTGGACACCCAGGTCACCCACTTCGGTCGCGGTGAGTCGCTCGCCGACGCCGGGCGGGTGCTGTCCCGCTACGTCGCGGCGATCGTGCTGCGGACCCATGGTGACGAGCGGATCGCCGAGGTGGCGGCGGGCGCGACGGTGCCGGTGGTCAACGCGCTCACCGACGGTTTCCACCCGTGCCAGCTGCTGGCCGACCTGCTCACCATCCGGGAGCGGTGCGGTGGCACGGCCGGGCGCACCCTGGCGTACGTGGGGGACGGGGCGAACAACATGGCGCAGTCGTACCTGCTGGCCGGTGCGACGGCGGGGATGCACGTGCGGATCGCGGGCCCGGTCGGGTTCGCGCCGGACGAGGCGGTGGTGCGACGGGCCGCGGAGATCGCCGCGGAGACCGGCGGGTCGGTGCGGGTGTTGACCGACCCGGCCCAGGCGGTACGCGACGCCGACGTGCTGGCCACCGACACCTGGACGTCGATGGGGCAGGAGTCCGACGGGTTGGACCGGATCACCCCGTTCCTGCCGTACCAGGTGAACAAGGAGTTGCTCGGTCAGGCCGCACCGGACGCGATCGTGCTGCACTGCCTGCCCGCGCACCGCGGTGAGGAGATCACCGACGAGGTGCTCGACGGCCCGCAGAGCGCGGTCTTCGACCAGGCGGAGAACCGGTTGCACGCCCAGAAGGCGCTGCTGACGTTCCTGCTGGAAGCCGCGACCGGCGATGCCGCCGTCGGAGGGCCGCGATGACCGCGCCGCTGACCCGCGCGGCCCGGCACGCCCGGATCGTGGAGCTGATCCGCGATCGGTCGATCCGGTCGCAGACCGAGCTGGCGGATCTGCTGGCCGCCGACGGCGTCGGCGTCACCCAGGCCACCCTCTCGCGGGATCTGGAGGAGTTGGGCGCGGTCAAGGTGCGCGGGGGCGACGGTCCGGCCGTCTACCTGATCCCGGAGGACGGGCAGCGGCCGCTGCGCGACGCCGAGGCCGCGCCGGCCCGGTTGGTACGGCTGCTGCGCGAACTGCTCAACGGGGTCGACTCCAGCGGCAACATCGCCGTGCTGCGGACACCGCCGGGCGCAGCCCAGTACCTGGCCAGCGCGTTGGACCGGGCGGGGCTGCCCGAGATCGTGGGCACCATCGCCGGGGACGACACCATCCTCGTCGTGGCCCGGGAGGCCGTCGGCGGGGCCGCGCTCGGCGAGAAGCTCGCCGGTTGGGCCCGCCGGGACGACACCGTGGAAGGGACCAGCACGTCATGACCGAGCGGGTCGTGCTCGCGTACTCCGGTGGGTTGGACACCTCCGTGGCCATTCCGTACCTGTCGGAGCAGACCGGCGCCGAGGTGATCGCGGTCGCGGTCGACGTCGGGCAGGGCGGCGAGGATCTCGACGCCATCCGGCAGCGTGCCCTGGACTGCGGCGCCGTCGAATCCGAGGTGGTGGACGCGCGCGACGAGTTCGCCGCCGACTACTGTCTGCCGGCGATCCGGGCCAACGCGCTCTACATGGACCGTTACCCCCTGGTGTCGGCGCTGTCCCGGCCGCTGATCGTCCGGCACCTGGTGGCGGCGGCGCGCGCGCACGGCGGCACGATCGTGTCGCACGGCTGCACCGGCAAGGGCAACGACCAGGTCCGGTTCGAGGTGGGCCTGAACGCGCTCGCCCCCGACCTGAAGATCATCGCGCCGGCCCGGGACTTCGCCTGGACCCGGGACAAGGCGATCGCCTTCGCCGAGGAGAAGGGGCTGCCGATCGACGTGTCGGCCAGGTCGCCGTACTCCATCGACCAGAACCTGTGGGGTCGCGCGGTGGAGACCGGCTTCCTGGAGGACATCTGGAACGCCCCCGTCGAGGACCTCTACTCGTACACCTCCGACCCGACGCAGGAGCGCGACCCCGACGAGGTCGTGATCACCTTCGACGGCGGCGTGCCGGTGGCGATCGACGGTGAGACGGTCACCCCGTACCAGGCGATCCTGGAGCTCAACCGGCGCGCCGGCGCTCAGGGCGTGGGCCGCCTCGACATGGTCGAGGATCGCCTGGTCGGCATCAAGAGCCGCGAGGTGTACGAGGCACCCGGCGCGATCGCCCTGATCACCGCTCATCAGGAGCTGGAGGCGGTGACCGTCGAGCGGGACCTGGCCCGGTTCAAGAAGGGCGTCGACCAGCGCTGGGGCGAACTCGTCTACGACGGGCTGTGGTTCTCGCCGCTGAAGGCGTCGCTGGACGCGTTCATCGACGACGCGCAGCGGTACGTGAGCGGCGAGGTGCGGATGGTCCTGCACGGCGGCCGGGCCACGGTGACCGGCCGGCGCTCCGAGGCGAGCCTCTACGACTTCCGGATGGCCACCTACGACACCGGCGACACCTTCGACCAGTCCCTGGCGAAGGGCTTCGTGCAGTTGTGGGGGCTGCCGAGCCGGATGGCCGCGGCGCGCGACGCGCGGTTGGGCGGTGGCGGACAGTGACACGTGTGAGCGCGAAGACTGATCAAGCGCGGCAAGCGGGCCCCGCGGTCGCGAGCGAAAGGCAACCAACGCGATGATGGGCGACGTGGACGACAAGAGCCTGACCGAGAACAGCGCCGCCACCAACCGGACGAGCCTCTGGGGTGGCCGGTTCGCGGGCGGCCCCGCCGAGGCGCTCGCCCGACTGTCGGTGAGCGTGCAGTTCGACTGGCGCCTGGCCCCGTACGACATCGCCGGTTCCCGGGCGCACGCCCGGGTCCTGGCCGGCGCCGGCCTGCTCGATCCGGAGGAGCTGGGCCGGATGCTGGCGGCGCTGGACGACCTGGAGGCCGCCTGCGCCTCCGGAACGTTCCGCCCCACCATCGACGACGAGGACGTGCACACCGCGCTGGAGCGCGGTCTGCTGGAGCGTCTCGGCAGCCTCGGTGGCAAGCTGCGCGCCGGCCGGTCCCGCAACGACCAGGTCGCCACCGACCTGCGGCTCTACCTGCGCGACCACGCCCGGGGCGTGGCCAGCCGCCTGGTCGAGTTGGCGGAGGCGCTGGTCGAGCAGGCCGAGCGGCACATCGACACCGCCGCGCCGGGCATGACCCACCTCCAGCACGCCCAGCCGGTCACCTTCGGGCACTGGCTGCTCGCCCACGTGCAGCCGCTGCTGCGCGACCTCGAACGGTTGCGCGACTGGGACCACCGCGCGGCGATCAGCCCGCTCGGCGCGGGCGCCCTGGCCGGTTCCGGGCTCCCGCTGGACCCGGTGGCGGTGGCCAAGGAGCTGGGTTTCCGGACCTCGTTCGCCAACTCGATGGACGCCGTCGCCGACCGGGACTTCGTGGCCGAGTTCCTCTTCACCACCGCCCTGATCGGGGTGCACCTGTCCCGGCTCGGCGAGGAGGTGGTGCTCTGGACCTCGCACGAGTTCGGCTGGGTGGAGCTGGACGACTCCTTCGCGACCGGCTCGTCGATCATGCCGCAGAAGAAGAACGCGGACATCGCCGAGCTGGCCCGGGGTAAGTCCGGGCGGCTGGTCGGCGGCCTGATGACAGTCCTCACCATGCTCAAGGGCCTGCCGATGACCTACGACCGGGACATGCAGGAGGACAAGGAGCCGGCCTTCGACGCGGTCGACACCCTGGAGCTGCTGCTGCCGGCCCTGGCGGGAATGATCTCCACGATGACGGTCCGGGTGGACCGACTCGTCGCCGCCGCCCCGGTCGGCTTCTCCCTCGCCACCGAGGTTGCCGACTGGCTGGTCCGACGTAATGTGCCGTTCCGCGACGCGCACGAGATCACCGGCCAGTTGGTGGCGCTGTGCGCTGCTCGGGAGTGCGAGCTCAACGACGTCTCCGACGAGGACCTGGCCGCGATCAGCGGGCACCTCGACCCGTCGGTGCGTGACGTGCTCTCGGTCCGGTCGGCGCTCGCGGCCCGGACCACCCCCGGGTCCACCGGCCCCGGCCCGGTCGCCGACCAGCTCGCCGCCGCGGCGGACCGGCTGGCCGGTTGGCGGGAGTGGGCCACCGAGCGGGTCGTTCCGCGCTGAGCCGTGCCGTGGCGTCGGCGCCTGCCGCCGGCGCCGCGGCGGTTCAGGCCGTCGGGCGCTCCCGCTTGGGGAGCTTGGCCACCACCATGTCGTACGACGAGTCGACGGCCTCGGTCAGCTCGTCGTCGTCGATCCCGCCGTCCAGGCGCAGCGTGTTCCACCCGGACCGGCCGATGTAGGCCATCACGGCGGCGTCGTCGGGGTGCCGGTGCAGCCACTCGTCGGCCACCTCACGGGTCGCCCCGCACTTGATGCCGATCGTCGGCTTGCCGCTGTCGCTGCCGAGGAATGCGAAGATCCGGCTGCCCACCTTCACCACCTCGTCGCCCTCCCACGGCTGGTCCAGCCACGCTCCCGGCTTGGCCAGGCAGTACGTGAGCATCTCCGCGCGCTCCATGGGTGCCTCCTCGTCGTGCGCACAGTCTGCCCGCCCGACTGCTGTCACACACGTGCCGTGCCGGTCCGATGCGACCGCGCCCGATCCGGGATCCAGTGGCCTGCGCCGAGGAGGGGTCCACTGTTGCCAGGTCGGCCCACGGTCGTGCGCGTCCGGGCGCGCTCGTCAGGAGGTCTGCTCGGCCGAGCGGGCGGCGACCCGCTCGTAGCGCTGCCGGGCCGCCTGCGCGCTGCCCAGGCCCAGCCCGTACGCGATCGCCTGCCAGGTCAATCCCCGGTCGCGCGCCAGCGTCAGCAGGCCGGCCTCCAGAGCGTCCAGTTCGGCGCGGACGTGGGGGAGCAGGGTCAGCGCGGCGGTCAGGTCGGCGGCGTCGATCGGCTCCTCAGCGGGTTCGCGCTCGGCCCCGCCGGCGGCCAGCGCGGTGACCAGGGCGACCGCCTCCCACGGGTCGAGCACGTACGGGTGCGCCCAGCGGCCGCGCCGCGTGTCGGTGCCGGCGTGCCGCTCGCTGATCCGCTGTAACGCCTCGTGGGTGCGGTGGGCGCGGGCCCGACCCGGGTGCGGCGCGGTGAAGATGTCCTCGGTCGTCATACCCCGAGCACACCGTATGAACGCATGATTGTCAACAGATTGTTGAAGCCGGGCGGCACGCCTGGCGTGCCCGCGCCGCCCGGCGACGCCTCAGCGCACCAGGTTGAACTGGCGCTCGCCGAAGATGGGTGTGCAGTACGGGTCACAGGGGCTCGCGGTCACCACACCGAACGCGACGCCCGCTGCGAACGGACGCTCGACCGGGATCACCGCGACCCGCATCTCCTGGGTGCCCTCCGCGCAGGTGACCCTGCGAACCGTCGTGCCCGCGCGCATCGTCTGGCCGACGGCCTGCGCGACCTTGACCGTGACGTCGAACTCGAAGGACTTCGAGCAGGTCACGGTGACCGGCACGATCGCCGCCGCGCCGTTCGCCTCGATCGTGCCCGTTGCGCCGACCGCGATCGTGGGCAGCGCCGCGTTGTCGGCCTGCGCCGCGGCCCGCAGCGGGACGCTCGCGCTGGCCGACGGGGTGAAGGCCAGGGTCGCGGCTGCCGCGATCAGGCCGGTGGCGATCAGTGGTAGCCGGATGCTCCGTACGGTCATGGTGAATTCCTCCCGTGATGTCGTCGCTCCCTGCGACGACATCGGGAACACTCCCGAGCCGACGGTCCGGTTTCGCTGTTCGGCCGACTGTCTGGTTGGCGACCGGAGTCTTGCGCGGGCCGGCGCGCAGCGGCCCGCGTCCCCGGCGGCGTGCCGGGGAAACCGGGATGGGTACCGTCGCAGACATGGCCCTGTCGTCCGGTGACCGCAGCACCCACACCGACCTGGCGGCGCTGGCGGACCTGCTCGCCGGTCCGGTGCTGCCGGCGGCGCGTGGGTTGCTGGGCTGCCGCCTGCACGCCGGCGGGGTCACCGTCCGGATCACCGAGGTCGAGGCGTACGCGGGCAGTGGCGGCGATCCCGCCTCGCACGCCCATCGGGGCCGCACCCCGCGCAACGCCGTGATGTTCGGCCCCGCCGGGCACGCCTACGTCTACTTCACCTACGGGATGCACTGGTGCGTGAACGTGGTCACCGGGGTCGAGGGGGAGGCCGCCGCCGTGCTGCTGCGCGCCGGCGAGGTGGTCGACGGGCTGGCCACGGCACGGGAGCGCCGACCGGCCGTCCGGCGGGACGTGGACCTGGCCCGCGGACCCGCCCGGCTGTGCTCCGCGCTCGGCATCGACCGCGAGGCGTACGGGACGGACCTGCTCGGCGACGGCCCGGTCCGCCTGCGTCCGCCGACCGAACCGGTGCCGCCGGAGACGGTCGTGGCGGGTCCCCGGGTCGGAGTGACCGGCGCGCACGACCTGCCCTGGCGGTTCTGGCTGGACGGCGACCCGACGGTCAGCGCGTACCGCCGGCACGTGCCGCGCGTCCGACGGTGAGTGACCTGCGGCGTGTGGTCGGCGGGGGTTGTCGGAGGGTGTGGCCATAATCACCGGACCTGCTCACCGACGGTTCGGAGGATGTCATGGCGACACTGCTCGCGATCGGCACAGCCAAGGGATTGTTTCTCGCCACCAGCACCGATGAGCGGCGCCGGTGGGAGATCACCGGTCCGCACTTTCCGATGACGGGTGTCTACGCGGTCGCCGTGGACACCCGTCGATCCACCCCGCGGCTGCTGGCCGGCGTCACCAGCTCCCACTTCGGCCCCAGCGTCGCCACCAGCGACGACCTCGGCGCTTCCTGGGACGAGCCAGACCAGGCGCCGGTCGCGTTTCCGGCCGACACCGGCGTCTCCCTCGGCCGGGTCTGGCAGTTGATGCCGGCCGGCCCCGACGAGCCGGACGTGGTCTGGGCCGGCACCGAGCCCTCGGCGTTGTTCAGGTCCACCGACGGGGGCCGCAGCTTCGAGCTGGTCCGTTCCCTCTGGGACCATCCGCACCGCCCGCAGTGGGAGGGCGGCTTCGGTGGTCAGGCCGTGCACACCGTGCTGCCTCACCCGCGTGACCCGGCTCGGCTGCTGGTCGCCATGTCCACCGGCGGGGTCTACCGCTCGGAGGACGCCGGCGCGAGCTGGGCGCCGGGCAACACCGGCATCCGCGCCTATTTCATGCCCGACGAGTGGCCGGAGTTCGGCCAGTGCGTGCACAAGGTCGCCCGGGACGCGGCCAACCCCGAGCGGCTGTACGCGCAGAACCACCACGGCGTCTACCGTTCCGACGACGACGGGCGCACCTGGTCCTCCATCGCCGACGGGCTGCCCAGCGACTTCGGCTTCCCGATGGTGGCCCACCCGGGGCGCGGCGACACGGTGTGGACCTTCCCGTTGGTGGCCGACCGCGAGCGGTTCCCGACCGACCACCGCTGTCGGGTGTTCCGTTCCGTCGACGCCGGCGGCAAGTGGGAGCCGCTGTCGGTGGGGCTGCCC
Source organism: Micromonospora sp. NPDC047644 (assembly GCF_040704315.1). NCBI lineage: Bacteria > Bacillati > Actinomycetota > Actinomycetes > Micromonosporales > Micromonosporaceae > Micromonospora > Micromonospora sp. NPDC047644. The sequence continues at coordinate 10,471 of NZ_JBEYSY010000015.1, read as the reverse complement.
GAGGGGCCGTTCTATCCGGCGGTGCTGCGCGACGCCATGTGCGCCGACGACGCCAGCCCCGGTGGGGTCTACTTCGGCACCCGCTCCGGCTCGGTCTTCGCCAGCCGCGACGAGGGCGACTCCTGGTCCCTGATCGCGGCGCACCTGCCCGACGTGCTCTGCGTCCGCGCCGCGGAGGTCTGAGCGTGGTCACCGTGCTGCTGCCCGGCCCGCTGCGCGGCGAGGCCGGGGGCGCGAGTCGGCTCACCGTCACCGCCACCGGGACGTTGCGGGCGGTCCTGGACGAGATGGCCGTCGCGCACCCCCGGCTGGCCCGGCGCATCCGCGACGAGCGTGGCGAGCTGCGCCGCTACGTCAACGTCTTCGTCGACGGGGAGGACTGCCGGCACTCCGGTGGCCTGGCCGCCCCGGTCAGCGACGGCGCGGAGGTGCAGGTGCTGCCGTCGGTGGCGGGCGGCTGACCGGGCCGGCACCGGGGGAGGGTCTTCGACCCGATGTCCGGTCACGGGCGTGACCGGCGCCACTGCGGGGTGCACCGCCGACGGAATAGTTGCGTCGTCAAATAAGTTGTGAGCTGCGTCCGGGTACCACGACGGCACCCGGTTGACACGCGAGGAGCTGGTCATGCAGTTCGGAATCTTCACCGTCGGTGACGTCACGGTCGATCCGACCACCGGTCGGGAGCCGACCGAGCGTGAGCGGATCAAGGCGATGGTCGCCATCGCGTTGAAGGCCGAGGAGGTCGGCCTGGACGTCTTCGCCACCGGCGAGCACCACAACCCGCCGTTCGTGCCGTCGTCGCCGACCACCATGCTCGGCTACATCGCGGCGCGTACCGAGCGGCTGCTGCTGTCCACCTCCACCACGCTGATCACCACCAACGACCCGGTGAAGATCGCCGAGGACTACGCGATGCTCCAGCACCTCGCCGACGGCCGGGTGGACCTCATGATGGGCCGCGGCAACACCGGCCCGGTCTACCCCTGGTTCGGCAAGGACATCCGCGCCGGCATCCCCCTGGCCATCGAGAACTACGACCTGCTGCACCGGCTCTGGCGCGAGGACGTGGTCGACTGGAAGGGCAAGTACCGCACCCCGCTGCAGTCGTTCACCTCGACGCCGCGCCCGCTCGACGGCGTGCCCCCGTTCGTCTGGCACGGCTCGATCCGCAGCCCGGAGATCGCCGAGCAGGCCGCCTACTACGGTGACGGCTTCTTCGCCAACCACATCTTCTGGCCCAGGGAGCACACCCAGCGGATGATCGGGCTCTACCGCCAGCGGTACGCGCACTACGGCCACGGCTCCGCCGACCAGGCCGTCGTCGGCCTCGGTGGGCAGGTGTTCATGCGTCGCAACTCGCAGGACGCGGTGCGGGAGTTCCGGCCCTACTTCGACAACGCCCCGGTCTACGGGCACGGGCCGTCGTTGGAGGAGTTCACCCGAGAGACCCCGCTGACCGTGGGCAGCCCGCAGCAGGTCATCGACCGCACGCTCGGCTTCCGGGAGTACGTCGGTGACTACCAGCGGCAGCTGTTCCTGATGGACCACGCGGGGTTGCCGCTGAAGACCGTACTGGAGCAGCTCGACCTGCTCGGCGAGGAGGTCGTGCCGGTGCTGCGCAAGGAGTTCGACGCGCTGCGCCCCGCGCACGTCCCGGCGGCGCCGACGCACGCCTCGCTGGTCGCCGCGGCGGGCGGCGCCAAGGACAGCACCGTGCACGCCGTCGACGACGTGACGGGCAAGGCTCCGGAGGGGGCGACCCGATGACCCGCCGCACCCTGGCCGTGATCTCGGCGGGGCTGAGTCAGCCCTCGTCGACCCGGCTGCTCGCCGACCAGCTCGCCGCGGCCACCCGCGACGAGTTGGTCCGGCGCGGCCACGAGGTGCAGCTGCACGTCGTCGACCTGCGGGAGTACGCGCACGACGTGGTGAACAACATGCTCACCGGGTTCGCGCCGGCAGCACTGCGCGAGGTCGTCGACACGGTGACCGGAGCGGACGGGCTCATCGCCGTCACCCCGATCTTCAGCGCCTCGTACAACGGGCTGTTCAAGTCCTTCTTCGACGTGTTGGATTCCGAGTCGCTGGTCGATCGGCCGGTGCTGATCGGCGCGACCGGCGGCACCGCCCGGCACTCGCTGGCGTTGGAGCACGCCGTCCGCCCGATGTTCGCCTACCTTCGGTCGGTGGTCGTCCCGACGGCGGTCTTCGCGGCCCCGGAGGACTGGTCCGACGGCACCGCCGACGGCGCGTTGCGGGCCCGGATCCGGCGCGCCGCCGGGGAGTTGGCCGACCAGATCGAGCGGCGGCCGCCGGCCACCGGGCCGGCCGACCCGTTCGCCCTCACCACCGACTTCCTGCAGATGCTCGGCCGAGGCGACGGCGCGCCGGTCAGCTGACCGGGTGGGCGACCAGCACCGGGCAGTGCGCGTGCTGGATCGCCGCCTGACTGACCGACCCGAGCAGCAGACCGGTGAAACCGGCCCGGCCCCGGGTGCCCACGACCAGCAGCGACGCCGTGCCGCTGGCCTCGATGAGCCCCCGGGCCGCGCCGGCCGCCCGGACCGGATGCTCGCGCACCACCAGGTCGGGGTGTTCGGCGCGCACCACGGCGGAGGCGTCGGCCAGGAGTCGCACCACGTCGGCCTGGTACGCGGCCTGCGACTCCTCGATCTCCTCCGGCACCGTCCGGTCCCCGTCCGGAGGGCCGACGTGCACCAGCACCAGCGGCACGTCCCGCAGCGCCGCCTCGTCGGCGCCCAGGCCGACCGCGAGCCGGGACGACTCGGACCCGTCCACGCCGACCAGCACCGGGCCGTCCACCGGGATCGGCTGCTCGTCCGGGCGGATCACCAGCACCGGGCAGTGGGCGTGCGCGGTCACCTGCGCGCCGACCGAGCCGAGCAGCAGCCCGGTGAACCCGCCCAGACCTCGGCTGCCCACCACGACCAGGTCCGCCCGGCGGGACTCCTCGATCATGGTGGCCCCCGGGCCGCCGAGGACCTGACGCACCTCGGTGGCGAGGCCGGGCCACCGGTCGGTCAGCTCGGCCGCCGTGCGCTCCAGCATCCGCTGCGCCTGGGCGGAGGGCGCGGGCACCCCGATGTCGTACGGGTTGAGCGGCACGCCGTAGCCGGACGGGTGCAGGTATCCGTGCACCAGGAGCAGCGGTCGAGACCGGAGTACGGCGGCCCGCGCCGCGTGTTCGGCGGCGACGAGGCTGGACGGCGATCCGTCCACGCCCACCACGACAGGTCGGTTCATCGGCGCTCCCTGGGTCGGTCAGGTCATTGTCGACCGCTCGGCCGCGCCGCACGGCACGGACGCGCCGGTTGCGGACTCGCGGCGATCCAAGCTTGCACGTAATTACGTATGTTCGTAGTATCGACGCATGGACTCCGTGGAAGATCGGCTCGCCGCGCTGGAGGCACAGGTTGCGGCGTTGAGCGAGCGACACACCGCCGCACCACCGCCCGCGCCGGAGGGCACCTTCTGGGCGCTCGACGGCCTCAAGCAGCGCCTGCCCCCCGACGGCTCGGGCGCGGTGCTCTACACCGGCACCGTCCGCGTCGCCGGCCAGCACTACGACTGGCAGTACGGCCGCACCGTCGACGACCTGCTCGCCGCCGACTGGACGGAGCTGCCCAGCACCCTCTCCGCGTTGGCCCACCCGGTACGGCTGCGGCTGCTGCGGGAGATCCTCGGCGGCCGGCAGAGCACCAGCGAACTGGCCGAGATCGAGGAGTTGGGCACCACCGGCCAACTGCACCACCACCTGCGCCAGATCACCGCCGCCGGTTGGCTGCGCAGCGCCGGCCGCGGCCGGTACACGGTCCCCGCCGAACGCATGGTGCCGCTGTTGGCCATCCTCACCGCCGCCGGCCGCTGACCAGACGCGGCTCGACCGCCCATCCGACGACCCCCACGGAGGAACCACCATGCGCCGCACGACCGTGACCGTCCTCGCCGTCGCGCTGATCGCCGGCCTGGTCGGGGTGGCGTTGATGCCCCGGGCACCCCGACTCGGCGGGCAGAGCACCGGCGACCGCGACCTGGCCGACGTCGTCCGTTCGGCCACGCCCGACCCGTCGGGGCTGCGCGGGCTCGCCGTCGCCCTGGTGGAGATCGGCCGGATCCGCACCGCCGGCCTCGGTGACCGGGACCGCACCGGTCGACCCGTGGAACCGGGCACCCCGTTCGAGATCGGCTCGGTCACCAAGGCGTTCACCGGCATGCTCCTCGCCGACCAGGTCGCCGCCGGTGTCGTCGGCCCGGACGACCGGCTCGGCGCCACCTGGCCCGAGATCACCGGCCCCGCCCGCGACGCCACGCTCGCCGAACTCGCCAGCCACCGCGCCGGCCTGCCCCGGCTCGCCCCCGGCTCCCCACTGGGATGGGCCCGCACCCTCTGGTCCAACGTCTCCGGCGCGAACCCCTACGCCGGGCAGGACGTCGACGCCGTCCGCGGCGCCACCGACCGGGTCGACCCCGACGACGACGAGCGCGGCGAGGTCCACTACTCCAACCTCGGGCCGTCCGTGCTCGGCCACGCGCTCGCTGCGAGGGCCGGCGTCGCGTACCCGGAACTGCTGCACGACCGGCTGCTGCGGCCGCTCGACATGACGGCCACCACTGTCGCCACCCGCGTCGACGACCTGCCGGCCGATCGCGCCCACGGCGGCCGGGCCGGCGGCCGGCCGCTCGACCCGTGGGCAGGAGCCGGCTACGCCCCGGCCGGCGCCGGCCCCTGGTCGACGGCCGAGGATCTGGGCAGGTTGCTCACCGCGATCCTCGCCGGCACCGCACCCGGTGCCGACGCCACCACCGCCCGTTTCCGCGAGGACGACGACACCCGCATCGGGTACGGCTGGTTCACCACCCGGCACGGCGACCGCGAGATCGTCTGGCACAACGGCGCCACCGGCGGGTTCCGGTCCTACGTCGGCCTCGAACGGGCGACCGGGCGGGCGGTGGTGGTCCTCGGCAACACCGACAAGGGCGTCGAGCCGATCGGGCTGCGACTGCTCGGGGTGCCACCGAAGCAGGCCGACTCGGCGACGTCGATGGTGCTGCCGTGGATCGGCGCCGGCCTCGCGGTCGCCTTCACCTTCCTCGGCGGCCTCTCCCTGCTCGGCACCGCCCGCCGTCGCCAACTGGACCAGGTGACGCTGCTGGCGGCGGCGGTCTGGGCGTTCGCCTATCTCGGCCTGGGGCACCGGATGGGAGACTGGTCGATGGTGCCGGCCTGGCTGTGGCCGCTCGGCGCGGGCCTGTCGGCGGCGGCGGTGGCCCTGGCGGCGACCCGGTGGCGCACACTGCCGGTGGTCGACGCGCGGGTGCCGTGGCGTCGACTGCTGTCGGTGGCGAGTTCCCTGGGCGCCGCCGTGCTGGCGGTCGTGGCCGTCGTCGGCTGACGCCGCGCCGCGGTGCGTCGTCACCGCCGGTGCGTACCCTCGGCCGATGACCTCCGAACTGCTGATCCGCCCGGTCCGTGAGGACGACCTCGTCGAGTTCTTCCTGCACCAGCAGGACCCGGAGGCCAACCGGATGGCCGCGTTCGGCCCGAAGGACCCGTCGGACCGTCGGGAGTTCGCCGCGCACTGGGCCCGGGTGCTCACCAACCCGCAGAACCTGGTCCGCACCGCCGAAGTCGACGGCGAGGTGGTCGGCTACGTCAGCGCCTTCCCGGTCGGCGACCAGACCGAGGTCAGCTACTGGATCGACCCGGCGCGTTGGGGTCGGGGCCACGCCACGTCCGCCCTGGCCGCCCTGCTGCGCGAGCTGCCCCGGCCGGTGCACGCCCGCGCCGCCAAGGACAACGCCGCCTCCCTCGCGGTGCTGCGCAAGTGCGGGTTCGTGGTGGTCGGTGACGACTCGGGGTACGCCAACGGCCGCGGCGAGGACGTCGAGGAGTGGCTGTTGGAGCTGCCCGCCGACGCCTCTGACCTGGGCGGGCACTAGTCTCGCGGCGTGAACTGGTTGGATCTCGTCGGCTGGGCCGGCTCCGCGGTGCTGGTCTGGTCGCTGCTGCAGTCGCGCATCCTGCGGCTGCGGGCGCTCAACCTCGTCGGCTGCTTCGTGCTGATCGGCTACAACGCCGCGATCGAGGTCTGGCCCGGCGTCGGGCTCAACGTCGTACTCGCGGTGATCAACATCTGGTATCTGCGCGGGATGCTCGCCACCCGGCACGACGAGAAGACCTACCAGGTGGTGGAGGTCGGCGTCGGCGACCAGTTCCTCGCGCACACGCTGCGGGTGCACGCCGCCGACATCACCCGGTTCAACCCCGGCTTCCACTGGGACCCGGACGCGTCGGGGCGCTCGGCGTTCCTCGTGGTCACCGCCGACGAGGTGGTCGGCGTGGTGCTGTCGCACGCCGAGACGCCCGGTGTCGCCCAGATCGACCTGGACTACGTGACCCCGAAATTCCGGGACTTCACCCCGGGCGAGTTCGTCTACCGGCGCAGCCACCTCTTCACCGAACGGGGCTTCCACCGGGTGGTCAGCCCGCCCCGGATGGTCGCCCCCTACTACCACCGGCTCGGGTTCCGCCCCGAGGGCGACTCGTACGTCCTCGACCTGCCGACGTCGCCGACGCCCCAGTCGGCCTGACCCACCGATGCCCCAGTCGGCGTAGCGTCACCGCCGTCCGATTCGGCGTAGCCTCGCCGGAGCAGGATTCGGCCGGCACGGGACGGGGCAAAGACACGCCTACGCCGGGCGGGCTCGCCGACCGGCGGGCACCGCCACCGGCCGGTGCCATCACCGTAGAGGGAGCGAACCGGGCGTGCAGAGCTACGGGAGCCAACTGGCCCTGGTCGGAGTCCTGATCGTGATCAACGCGCTCTTCGCCGGCAGCGAGATGGCGTTGGTGTCACTGCGGGACAGCCAGATCCAGCGGCTGGAGCGCACCAGCCGCGCAGGGCGGGTGCTGGCCCGGCTCGCCAAGGACCCGAACCGCTTCCTCGCCACCATCCAGATCGGCATCACCCTCGCCGGCTTCCTGGCCTCCGCCGCCGCGGCGGTCTCGCTGGCCAAGCCCCTGGTGCCGCTGCTCGGGGTGTTCGGCGGCGCCGCCGAGACGGTGGCGATCGTGGCGGTCACCCTCGTGCTGACCTTCGTCACCCTGGTCTTCGGCGAGCTGGCGCCCAAGCGGATCGCCATGCAGTCCGCCGAACGGTGGGCGCTGCTGGTGGCCCGCCCGCTCGACCTGCTGGCCTCCTTCACCCGCCCCGCCGTCTGGGCGCTCGGCGCCACCAGCGACGTGGTGGTCCGGCTCGTCGGGCTCAACCCCAAACACGAGCCGGAGGAGATCGGCCCGGACGAGCTGCGCGACATCGTCGCCGGCAACCACGGCTTCACCAAGGAGCAGCGCACCATCATCGCGGGTGCCGTGGAGATCGCCGACCGGCGGTTGCGGGCTGTCCTCGTACCCCGGTTGCAGGTCTTCACACTCGACAGCGGGACCACGGCGGAGGCCGCGCGGCTCGTGCTGGCCGCCACCGGGCACTCCCGGGCTCCGGTCGTGCGCCACGGCGGCCTGGACGACACGGCCGGCGTGATCCACCTGCGTGACCTGGTGGGGGTGCCCGACGACCGCCCGGTCGACGAGATCGCCCGACCGCCGATGCTGCTGCCCGACTCGCTGCCGGTGGTGGACGCGCTGCGCCAGTTCAAGGCCGAGCGTCAGCACATCGCGCTCGTCGTGGACGAGCGCGGCGCCGTCGACGGCATCGTGACGCTGGAGGACATCCTGGAGGAGATCGTCGGCGAGATCTACGACGAGACCGACCGGGACGTGCGCTCGGTGCGGCGTGACCCCGACGGTGCGCTGCTGCTGCCCGGCACCTTCCCGGTGCACGACCTGCCGGACATCGGCGTGGAGCTGCCGTCGCGCCCGGCCGGTGACTACACGACAGTCGCCGGGCTGGTGCTGGCCCGGCTCGGGCACATCCCCACCGTCGCCGGGGAGGACGTCACGCTGGACGGTTGGGTGCTGGTGGTGGCCGGCATCGACCACCGGGCGATCACCGAGGTACGGCTCAGCCGCGTACCCGATGAAGCCGACGGCGACGCCGACACCGACCAGCCCGCGGAGCCGGTGCTGGACGAGGCCCGTAGTTGACCTGTGCGGTGAAGGCCCTCGCTCAGGCGGGCGAGAGGTTCTGCAGCCGGACCTGACCACGGGCGACCAGCTGCTCGTCGGCGTCGGTGATCTCCACCTGCCAGAGCTGCTGGCTGCGGCCCCGGTGCACCGGGGTGCCGATCGCCCTCAGCTCGCCGTCCCGGACGGCCCGCAGGAAGTCGGTCTGGTTCGACACCCCGACCACGGTGCCCCGGTCGGCCAGCCAGAGGGCGCCACCCACGCTGGCCGCGGTCTCCACGACAGAGCAGTACACCCCGCCATGCTGGATGCCGAACGGCTGGTGCAGCTGCGGGCCGACCTGCCAGCTGATGACCACCCGGTCGGCGCTGGCCTCCTCGAACTTTAGGCCGAGCAGGGCGACGAAACCGCCCGTCAGGTCCGGAATCTCCATGGCAAGGCCCTCCTCGATCAACGGGCGCAAGCCTAGCCGGGGCGGGTCGCGCCAAACCCGGTACGGGTTGGTGCCGGCGATGGGGGAGAATCGGTGACCGTGACCGACAGCAGCCCTCCGCCGCCCGGGCGGGACTCCCTGACCGACGACCTGCTCTGGCGTGGCCTGATACAGGACTCGACCGGCCTCGACGAGCTGCGCGAGCTGCTCGACGGTGGGAGCGCCGCCACGTACTACGTGGGCTTCGACCCCACCGCGCCGAGCCTGCACGTCGGCAACCTCATGCAGGTCCTCATGGCCCGCCGGCTGCAACTCGCCGGCCATCGCCCGTTGCTGCTGGTCGGCGGCGCTACCGGGCAGATCGGTGACCCGAAGGAGAGCGCCGAGCGGGCGCTCAACCCGACCGAGGTGATCGCCGGCTGGGTCGAGCGGATCCGCGACCAGCTCGCGCCGTTCGTGTCGTACTCCGGCGAGAACGCGGCGCAGCTGGTCAACAACCTGGACTGGACCGGCGAGATGTCGATCGTCGAGTTCCTGCGCGACGTGGGCAAGCACTTCCCGGTGAACAAGATGCTGGCGCGGGAGGTGGTGCGGGCCCGGCTGGAGACCGGCATCAGCTACACCGAGTTCAGCTACCAACTGCTCCAGGCCAACGACTTCTTCGAGCTGCACCGCCGGCACGGCTGTCAGCTCCAGTTCGGTGGCTCCGACCAGTGGGGCAACATCACCGCTGGCGTCGACTACGTCCGCCGGCGGGGGGCGGGGCCGGTGCAGGCCTTCACCACACCGCTGGTCACCAAGTCCGACGGCACGAAGTTCGGTAAGAGCGAGGGCGGTGCCGTCTGGCTCGACCCGACGATGACCAGCCCGTACTCCTTCTACCAGTTCTGGCTCAACGTCGAGGACCAGGAGGTCGACCGCTACCTGCGGTACTTCAGCTTCCGTACCCGCGACGAGCTGGAGGAGCTGGCCAAGGCGACCGCCGAGCGGCCGGCGGCCCGCCTGGCGCAGCGGGCGCTCGCCGAGGAGCTGACCACCCTGGTGCACGGTGCCGACGAGACCCGACAGGCGATCGCCGCCAGTCAGGCGCTCTTCGGCCGCGGCTCGTTGGACGAGCTGTCGCCGGAGACCCTGCGCGCGGCCCTGACCGAGGCGGGCCTCGTACGCCTCAGCGGCGAATTGCCGGATGTGGCGGGTCTGCTGCGGGACTCCGGTCTGGTCAGTGGTCTCAAGGAGGCTCGACGGGTGATCGCCGAGGGCGGCGCCTACGTCAACAACAACCGGGTGACCGCCGTGGACGCCGGGGTGTCGCCGGGCGACCTGCTGCATGGGCGATACCTGGTGCTGCGCCGGGGGAAGCGTTCGTTCGCGGGCGTTGAGCTGGGTGAATAGCCACCTGTCGACGGTGTGACGGGGGACGCGTCCGGCGGATTTGACGATCATCCCGCCGGACGCGTAACTTTCTCTCTGCCAGCGCGGAACGGACGAAACAGGCGAAAGCCTGAAGCGGCCGGAGCGCCGGCCAACGGCCTGGGGGTCGGGTGGGCACGCCCACCGGAGCCCCAACCGGGAGGTGCCGCCAGAAACGCCGCGAGGCGGATTTGGCGCTGCGAAACCGACCGGGTATGGTTACCAACCGGCGGGGCACCGGGCGGGTCGCGAGAAATCGCGACGGCCGGCCTGCCGAACCCATGACAAGAGCGGCGCAAGCCGGTCGCGACATGGTGCCCGCGTTATCGGATGAAGCATGTCGAACCGCGAAATATCGGTTTGACAGGGTGGAAACGAGCGGGTAACGTAGTAAAAGTGCCTGGCGCTGAAAGCGCGGGGTGCGGGGTGCGAAAAGCCCCGGTTGGGGTTCCACTGAGGTGGGGCTTCTGGTCGGTGTGTGGTTGTTCTTTGAGAACTCAACAGGGTGCTTGTAAAGCCAGTGC